>NZ_DASQYZ010000162.1:0-17303 GCF_035638955.1 Oligoflexus sp.
GATCTGCGCTCACGATGCGAACCTGGGCGGAACACCGGCAAGTTTCGGTTGTCGCATTGAAAATGAAGCGGGAACCAAACTGTCTTCGTTCAAACCCCAGGCCACCGATATCGTAGCCGTGGCCCTGGACCGCACCCTGGCTGCGCAAGCGATCACCGATCCCAACAGCTTCTGGCACTGGAGTTTTGCCTATCCGGATGTTGATCCTGCGGGCTACACGGTAAAATTCGTGGCGACCTTGCCAGGTCTTGTGAATGCCAACACCAAGGTTTTGGCGTCTCATCCGGGGCAGTCCAGCAGCCCAGCTCCAGCTCCAACCTCCAGCACGTCGCACACGGTGTTTCTGAGCAGTTCAACCTTTCGGGTCGGCACAGGTCCGGCGCAATTCAATAGCCTTGTCGCCGCCGATGCCCGCTGCAACGAGCTGGCGCAAAACGCCAGGCTGCCGGGTTCTTTTCGCGCCATACTTTCGGATGCAACCCAGACCGCCCGCGACCGCATCCGTCTGCAAGGTCCCATCCGGCTTACGGATGGCGATCTCATTGCCAACATCAATGTCTTTTGGAGCCTATCCCACAGCAAACCCATTATTCGCGATGAATTCGCCAATTCGATAGGCGGCGGCACGGCCAAAGTCTGGAGCGGAACATTGGAGTCAGGACTCACGGCGGCCGACGAACATTGCACCAACTGGAGCGACGGCAGCAGTACTGGGAAGGCCCGCTATGGTTTGGGCGACCAATCCGAAACCTGGATCAGCGATGGCCAGGAGGCTTGCGACCAAAGTCTAAGGCTTTACTGCATCAGTCTCTGATCACTCATAGTGCGTCATAAACGAGTCTATGCGCATGCAGGGAGTGGAAAGTTTTTCATTGATAAGGAATGATAACTGTATAAATAAGCCTAGGACTTATTATGACACGAAGCCTGGCTCAGGCACGAAGAGGATTTGACACATGACGGATCATTTGGGGTATTTCAAGTCTTGGACAACAAGTTTTCCCGTAGGCAGGATGATCTATAAGATTCAGGACCCCTATACAGTCCTCTCGGCAGGCACGGACTTTCTGGTCCTGAAGCGCAACCTGGATGGGCTGGTGATCAAACTCTTTCGCAACACCCCTGAAAGCTATGAATACACCGCCACACCCAAAGTCTAACCGGCCAACGGACATTCCATACCGCCGGCCAGCCCTGAGGGCTTCCGCCTTTGTGACTGACCGCGGCCTCAGTGGCCTAAATCAAACGCGAAAAAGCCGAAATTGAAACACATTTCATCGAGACTCCCGAACCCGCCATAAGCGTCCGTTTCCCGAGGATTCTCATAGTCACAGGTCACGCGATTCAGAGTCCGGCTCCAATCGGCAGGCGCAATGACCTTGGGCAGGACAAAGGGAAAATCACGCTGCCAATGCAAATCCCACTCGGGAATGTTCAGTAAAACTTCCTCGGGACCGCCGGCCACACCCATGGTGACTCGACCTGAAGCGCCGAGTTCATGCATGTGAAGGTTGGCAGAATGCACCTCCAAATATTTCACGGTGTTGATCGGCTGATTCAGGATCTGTGCCCCATACGCGGCGACTGTGGCCAAGGATACCTCGGTGAAAAAAGTGGCGCTTTGTTTCGCTGGTATCACCATGCTCTTGTTGTTACGACTGTCGAGCCAGGTGTTTTTGGTCAGCGGGAAATAAAAGGCCGGCTTCTTCACAGTCGAAGCGAGCTTCAACGCGAATCTGGTGTTCTGATCGCCTTCACCTTTGGCGTCTTGTGTGTAGTAATGCATCTGGATCACGAAGGCGCCGCCTGCCGGAACTTTAATGCCTGTGCCTTCGGGAAACGCATAGCCATCATCCATACCCGGGGCCCAGTGGGCCAGCCAGTGCGTTTCACTATTCAGACGATTGATGATGCCCGGATACTTGGCTTCAAGGGATGCCTGCACCGCAGGATCACCTAAACGATCAGGAAGCGCGCCGCCGAAACATCGATAGCCGCGGCCTTCTTCGCTGGCGTCCAGTTCCTGAAGGACGGGAACGATCGCGGCTGTAGCCGTATGGGCCACCAGATGATGGGCTATCTTTTTATTGCCGGCGAGTGTGGTAAACCCGGTGATAAATTCCTGGGTGCCCAGCCGCCCATCAAAGGGCAGTACAAAACATCGATATTCATCGGCCGTACTTTGATCAGGCAGATAGGAACCACCATCCGCAAAGATGGGAAGAGTGACGTCAGGTGTGAATAAATCAGGCTTGATGGGTGCCACGTAATCCGCAGGACTGCCCTCTTCTGCACCCAGGTCGACCCAGTCACTGATCTTTTTGATCTGAGCTTCCGATAGAGACAGATCATCTCGATAGGTTTGATGTCCGGCTTCGGCGATCCACGGGGGCATGCGCCGACTCTGAACAGCCGCCTTGATTGCATTCCGGAGCGGTTTCACGGCTGCATAACGGGTCAGTTCCAGACCAGCCAGCCCTCCCGCACTGTGACAGCCGGAGCATTTGCTCTCCATCAAAGGTCGAATGTCCTTGTGATAGGTCAAGGCCTGAGCATCCGCGCTCTGGGGTGCGATAGGAATGGGTTCGGCTTTTTCGGACGAACTTTTGTTGCATGAAATCAGGACCATCATAGCGAGCCACGGTCGCATTACAATCTGATGTTTCATGGTAGATCCTCTTTTTTGAGGTGATATCGCTTCTGTGTGAGAACTTCTGGATATCACTTTCATCCAACGAAGTAACGCAGGACATAAAGGCGACAGAAATCCAGGCTACTGGCAGGAAAGCTGCATGCACAGCCGTGATCACCTTTTAATCAAGCTGGAGGACGCATCTCATGAATCAGCAGCCCGACCGTCCCGAACAAGGGATCGCAGATGATCATGCGCAACATGATGGTGATGAAAATTTTTCAGACAGGGATATTCTGTCCACACAGGACATGGACGTCAAGACTTCGAGTGAAACCCATGACGAGAACGACGAACACCAGCACCGAATCCGTGACCTGGAAGGCAAGCCCATCGAATGGCTTACGGAAAGGGCCCGGGGAAGCGGCATTCCCGAGTGGAGTCAGCTTTCCAAAGGTGACCTCGTGAGACGCCTGGCCGAAAGCGCAGCTCCATCTCATTAAATGGGGACGGTCCTCGCTTGTGCACCAGGGCGAAGGCCCCATCCGGGGCCAACCAGAAAACGTTCAGACACCTAGATTTTCAACGTCATGAGGATTGGCGCCAGGCGTGCCCATATTCTGTCCCAGCTGAGCGGCCACATCCTTATCTTCCTTGCATTCAATGCAATACTTCGTGTAGGGGATGGCCTGCAGCCTGGCCAAAGGAATGTCTTCCCCACACTCTTCACAAGCACCATAATTACCCTGATCCATGCGAGCCAGGGCACTGGATACCAGAGCCAGCTCGGCACGTTCGCGTCGGATCAGGTTAATTCCTTTGTCATAGTCATTATCACCCACAACCATGTCAGCGGGATGATTGTAATCGACCTGAGTCTCGTCGTCCTGAACGGGAGCCAATTGCTCGCGCAGGGCATGCTCGTTCTGGATCGTAATTGTCTGCAGTTCTTCTTTTCGTTGAACCAGCATGGCGCGCAGTTCATTCAATTTTTCCTGTTCCACTGGAATGCTCCTTTTGCAATACATGGATTTCTTCTGCGAACCCAATGCAATGCATCCAGCATAAAACGTGCCTCGGGCAGTTTCGGCCTTCCGGCCGCGCCTCATTGTCTGCTTTAAAGCCAGCCTCCTGACTCTGCGGACTGTAATCTTTCGTTGCGACATTGGTGCTAATCTGTTTCTGTAGTCCCATACTATGAACAGAAAGGCCATCTATGAGCGTGACTGAAAAATCCTACCAAAACAAAGAAGCTCTCGAACTATTGGGAAAGATTTATTCGCTGGAAATCGCTGGTGTCACACGATACCTGCATTATTCGTTTATGATCATGGGCTACAACCGCATTCCCATCCAAAGCTGGTTTCGGTCCAATGCCAATGAATCCATGCAGCACGCCATCATCATCGGCGAGAAAATAACAAGCCTGGGCGGGCATCCCCCCATGGTGGCCTCACGGGTGGAAGAAAAGGATAACCATTCTGTTGCGCAACTTCTCACCGAAAGCCTGAATTTCGAGGCCGAGGCCATGGTTCACTATAAGGATTTGGTCAAGGTCGCTGTGAAGTTGGAAGATATCGCGCTGGAAGAACTGGCGCGCGGCATGGTAAGAGAAGAAACTGAGCACGCCGATGAAGTCAGAAAAATGCTTCAGGCACCCCACTGAGATTATTGATAATGAATAAATAATCACCACTTATCGGACCGGTTGGAGCCCTCGGTAAAACCAAGGGCCACCGAAGCCCCAATGACAATTCATGATAATATGGAAAGGTGCCCCAATTCCTCCATGGAGTTCCATCTATGCAACCTAGGCAAGGGCTGCTCCTTCTCTTGATTCTCATCCTCGCCCCCATGCTGAAAGCTGCAGCGCCTCCCGATATCAACCAGTCCTATGACGAATTATTCAAAAGTATGATGGATGACCCGAAGGCCGTGCAAATCTGGTCGGAAAAGGTATTGGCCAAGGGGATCGACGAACTGGGCGCAACCAACTGGAGCAAGGCCCTGGCTATCTTCGCCAGCACCTGCCTGGAGGATGGCTGCAATGCCGGGGATCATTACAGCTCCGAAAATCTGCAGAAGGCCCTGCGCATAGCCGAGCAGTCGACGGACGGTCCGCTTTTGATTCGGCTTCATCTGATTGTCGACCGCACGAACCAGGAAACCGGCACCGAGGCCAAGGATTACAGGACCGCACTCGATCGCCTGAGACAGATAGCCTCGGAACGAGGCGGCGGTCGCCTGATGGCGGATGTGTATCGCGAGTATGCTGCGGCTTCAGAAACAGCGGGTGATCTGCAGCAGGCTTTGACTTATGCGCGGCAGGCGCTTGATCTGGCGGAAAAACACGGTTTTCCAGGCGATATTCTGCCGATCCTGATCAAAAATGATAGCGCAATCCTCGCCGGGCGATTGGGTGATCAGGAACAATCCATTGCGCTTTATCAGCAAGTTATCGATTACTGTTTCAAGGAAAATATTCGGCACATGGGCGCCATCGCTCTGGTCAATCTGGGGCGTATCTACATAAGAAAAGATGATCCCGCGAGCATCAAAAAAGGTTTGACTTATATCGACCAAGCCGATGTGATTGTCAAAGCGTTGAAACAGGAGCAGCTGGCGATGTTCAGCGCTTTGGTACGAGGCGAAGCGCTGCTCAATTTGCACGAATATCGCCAGGCGCACTTTTTTCTGGACCTGGCTCTGGAAAAAATAAAGCCCATGAGCTCTACGATTTGGACCGCCGATATTCTGCACTGGAAAGCCCGGGTCTTCGCTGCTGAAAAGCGCTGGGCCGAGGCCCTTGATTTTCTGCAACAGGCGGGCAGGATTTTTCCTGAACATCTGCTGGAAGATCACGCCAGCCTCGCCAGGGACCAGGCCAAAGCCTTGTTTCATCTCGGCCGAGCCGTGGAGGCTTATCAAGCTGCAGAAAGCTTTATTGAGCAGCATGGAAAAATCGATGAGAACACCAAAAAGGATTCCCTGAATCGACTTCAGGTGCAATTCGGCTACAAACTGCAAGAGCAGGAAAACCAGCTCCTCAAGAAAGAAAATCAGATCAAGGAACACCAGCTGCGTGAGGCTGGGCTCATCAAAAAAGTGGCGATTGTGCTGGGCGCTATGATCCTGCTCGTCCTGATCCTCCTCTTTTTTGCGCTCTGGCAGGTTAAGAAGGTGAAGCAGGCCAAGGCCAAGATCCATGACATTCTCGATAACATCGAAGAAGGCATTATCACCGTCGGCCATGACCTCAAGGTGGAATCCAGCCTCTCTCCTTACCTGGATCACGTCATCGGTCACGATGCTCCCGAAAGCGCGCGACAGAACGTGATGCTCTACCTCCTCGATAAATCGGATTTAACACGTGATGACCAGCAGCTTATCAAAGGCATCATCTCGGCTTCCCTGGACGAATCCAGTCTTTTTTGGGAGCTGAATTCAAGTCACCTGCCGCAGGAGCTGCATCTGGAACAGGGTCAGCGCATCCTTTCCCTGCATTGGCAGCCGCTCTATGGCAAAGATCAACGCATTAAAAGAATTCTGATCGCCTTACGTGATATCACCATTCGCTGGCAGCTGGAGCGTGAGATCGGTGAAGTTCGTGCCGAACACGGTCGGCTGCAGCATGTATTGGCAGAGGTTTCGAAAATACCCCTGCCAAGGTTCCACCGGTTTATGGACCAGGCGCATGCAAAAATCCAGCGGCTCAAAGAACCCGAATCCTGGTTCGATCAGCCGCGCTCCATTCTTCCTGATCTGCACACATTAAAAGGGGAAGCTCGAACCCTGGGACTTAAGGAGCTGGCGACGGCTACACACGAGCTGGAGGATTACCTGGACTCACGCCAAGCGACGCCTTCGGATCCACAGGCCGTTTTGCAAAGAATTCACCAATGGGAACTGGTGTGGAAAGACTATTCCACCTTTGCCGTCACGTTGGGCTCGCCCATGGAGTCAGCAGCCGTCACTGAGGAATCCGGCCTTTTGCAAATCCTCGCCGAGCGGTGGACAGCCATCATGCACCACTGCCGGGATCGGGGTATTCATCTCCAGCGTGTCGTGGTCGATGAAGAAATCTTCGCCTGGAAGGATCATATCCGCACCGCGATCCAGGACGGTCTGCTCCACTCCCTGACCAACAGTATTGATCACGGATTCCATGGTGCGGATGGACAAAAAGTAGATCAACCCTGCTTTGAAATTCGTCTGCAGAGGCGCGGCCGGGGCATGATTGAATTGACCATTCGCGACAATGGTCTAGGCCTCGATTGGGGCCGGCTTAATATTCTCATCAAGGAACGCAACTTTAAGCCGGAAGGGAATCAGACGCTGGCCGACGTGGTCTTTGCGGAAGGTGTCTCCACCAGCCCTACCATTACCCAGACCAGCGGCCGAGGCGTGGGCCTCTCCGCCATTCGGCAGATCGCGCGACGACTGCATGGGGACGTCCATATCAAGGATCGTGAGGATCAAAGGGGCTGCGAACTTACGATGCGTTTTGCAGAATAGTGGGAGCCGCAAGCTTGCCGGTAGAATCAAGGGGAAGTCGAACTTCCAGACAAGCCCCTGTTTGCTGCGGGCGATCCAAAAGCATGACCTTGCCACCGCGGTCATCGCAGATACTTTTTATGGCTGCAAGTCCAACACCCCGACCGCTGCTTAGGCTCAACTGATCGGCCGTGGAAATACCATCGAGGAACAGGACGTCAACCAGCTCTTCCCTGGTGGCGTTCCCCATCCCTTTGGAACGAGCCAGCTCTTGAATTTTATCCCAATGGATACCCTGCCCATTGTCACACCAATCGATGATCAATTCCGAATCCACCCGGCGGACTCCCGCTTCAAAGGCAGCCTGTGCGGCCTGACGGAAGACGGGTGAGGCTCGAATAAAACCATGATCGATGCTGTTGCTGATAGCATGCAGAAGGACCGTGCGCACCAGATCAGCTGTATCGTCGTTCCAAAGTTCCAGGCCATCGATAACTTTCACTTCACCCCAACGGATGCCTTCCTGCTGCAAACGTGTGCGAGCCTCGAAGAAAAGATCAGAAGCCACGGAGAAAAGGTTCAGCTGGCGGGGGACCTGGCCTTGCAGATTGGAATCTTCCAAAAGGGACACGTAATCTTTAACGGTCGTATGGAAAGACGTCAGGTGTTCGGTGACGTCGGCCGCAGACATTGCGGTCGTTCCCTGCGCCCAGTGATCTTCCAAAAGATGGATTTCTTCCGCCAAACCCTTGAGTCCATGAGTTCTGGCTTCACCTTTCCAGGTATGCAGCTTACGGAGGAGCATAGCCCGCGTCGGCACATCTTGAAGACAGGCCTGGACGCTCTGCTGGAGTCGTTTGATAAAGCGTTCCACCTGCATGACATCCGCCTTTTTGAGTTCCAAGGCGTGGCTGTTGTGGAGATCGCGTTGCTGCCGTTCATTTTGCAGGAGAAGCTCGTAATTCCGCTGTTCACTGATATCCCGTAGCACCAGCATCACATGACCTGTCAGGCCCAACAGGTTGGGAATGGGATGCCAGAAGAGTTGAACAATGCGGCCTCTGAGATGAATTTCGCCGGGCAAATGAACGGCGTTAAAATCCCAGGCGGCCCGCTCCTCATCAATGATGGCATCCAGACAGGCCTCGACCATGGATTTTTCTTCGGAGGGATCCGGGAATAAAGCATCGACAATGGAGAGACCGCTGAGCGCCGTTTGGCCCAGGAGCAGCTCCAGATGCTTGGAATAAGGGTGAGCAATGCGTCGGTCCGCTCCGAACCGAAGGATGCCTTCATGCACGGAGTCCATGATCTCCTGCTGCAGCTTTTTCTGCTGATGGATCTGATAGCCCTGCCAAAGGCCCCAGAGCATGGCGGCCACGATCAACAGAAAAAATCCCAGCGTGGCCACCAGCAGCTGCTTTTCCTTTTCGGCTTTTTCCAGGGCCAACTGCTGATTGCCCAGCTCGACCTTGAGCGTCCGATTTTTTTCCTCTTCCAATTTAAAATTCAAAGTCGAAGCGAGTTTATTGAGTTCTGCCGTTTCCTCAGTTTCTTTTTTAGCCCGCCAATGAGCATGATAGTCCACATGGGCTTTATAGGCGGCTTCGAAATTTTTCTCAGCGGCTGCGATTTCGCTCTGCAGGGAAAGGTTCAACTCGGGATAGATGACACTGAGCTGGGGGTTGCTCGTGACCCTACTGATGGTTTCCCTGGCGTTCCTGATATCACCTGCTTTCAGGTAGGCTTCCGCCAGCGTGAGAATCGCCTCGGTTTCAAAAATCTTATCCTTGGCCTTTTGGTAGATGTCGATGGCTTCAACCAGCAAAGGGATGGCCAGCTTGGGCTTTCGCTCCAGATAAGCATGGGCTTTTCCATTCAGCGCCCCTGCCAGCGCGTCCCGATCCCCCGACTTGCCGGCCAGTTCAATGGCGGCATCAAAATACGTGATGGCTTCCGCGGAATGAGGATCCCGCTGGCGGTAGGCCAGCCCGATATTACAGGCTTCAAGCGCCGCCGAATAATAGTTTTTTTGAGCCGAGAATTTGGCAAAAACTTCCTTGCTGATGCGCAACGCTTCATCACTCCGCTCCAGATAATAAAGAAGGATGGACAATGTGCTTTGCGCGTAAAGATAGTGGGGATGATTCGGGTGTCCCTGCATGATGGCGAGGGCCTCTTCGATGGCCTGAATGCCGCCGGGCCGGTTATTCAATATGCTATAGGTGTAAGCGGTTTCAGCCAAAATCATGCCGGTCAGCAGGTTGTCTCCGCTGGTTCTGGCGGCGTTCCGAGCCTCTTTAAGTTCCTGTAGGGCAGTCTCGACAGCCTGATCGCCGCGTGATTGCAAGGCCTGACTGAGATAAACCTCGGCCAGCAGATGAGGATCTGCGACCTGTTTCGCCTGGTCGATCACCTGGGCAAAGGGGGGTGCCTTCGTTTGTTCCCTGGTCGCAGCCGAGGCCAGTGCATAGGCCTTGATCCAGGCTCTGGGTGTGGTTTCGGGATGAAGGCGGGTGAATAGGGTATCGATCGCCGTCTGCGCTTCCGCACGGTAAGCAAAGGTCTTCAGGCGCAACTCTTCCAGCTGCTGAACCAGTTCAGCATCTTGATTCCCGGCCACCATCCTGGGGCTCGACATGAGTCCCAGGGGAAAGCTCAGTAGAATCCATGAAAGAAAGAGTGAGGGAAAACGCTCCATGCTGACCTTTCGCGAAGCCATTAACCTCTTCATTTTAGTGGATCATTGAGCGCTTGACACGGCCAGCCAGTAGGTAAGAACACGGCGAAGAATTTTCCTCGACAAAAACTGCCTGGTCCCATCAGGCTGAAAAGGCCGCCCAGTCCCACGTCTGCCGCCTCAAACACGACTGTGTTATGATTCAGGCACAATGGGCCCAGTCATCAGTTTCAACGCATGATGTTTGATGATGCGATTTAAGCCAGCCTCCGGACATTCCATGGTATAATTTGAGCAAACGTTCCAAAATCAAAAGAAGGAATGACGACTTATGCTTCGGTCGTGGCTTCACCTTTTTTTTGCATCTTTACTCGTCCTCTCCACCCACTCCTATGCGGCCAACCCCGTTCATGACGGCCTCCTGGATCTGCGGGGTGTTTCGCTGGATCAACCCATCAAGGCCAGTGGTGAATGGGAATTCTATTGGAACGAACTCCTGACGCCCGATACAGTGGCCGCTGCAGCGAGCCGCAAGATTTTGATTAAGAGCCCAGGCATGTGGTCACAGGATACCGCCCAACACCCGGTCAAGGGTTACGGTACCTATCGCCTGCAGGTTCGTCTCGATAAACCGCAACCGCTGACGATTCACTTCGCCCCGGCGCTGTGGTCGTCCTCTCGTATTTTTGTCGACGGCAAACAGGTGGCGAGTTTTGGTGTCGTGGGAACCAGCGCCGAGAAATCCCGTGGCGGTGTCGGCCGCAAGATTGTGCATGTGACGCCAGCTACAGCCGAATTTGACGTTATTGTACAGGTGGCCAACTTCGAGATTTTCCTGAACGGGATCGTCTCGCCGCCGACCTTCGGTTCCCTGGACGCTATCAATGAGATGCGCACCAGGACCCTGGCGCTCGACCTTTTCGTGATGGGTACGCTCTTCATCATGGGCCTTTACCACATATGCCTTTACGTCTTGCGAACCGATGATCGTTCGACAGTTTGGTTTGGTTTACACTGCCTCTGCGTGACGGTATACATGGGTTCATCCACGGAAGGTATCTTTTCCACGTTCCTGCCCTCCCTCGGTTTCAACTGGACCCTGCGCATTTTCAATATGGCCTGGATCGCAGCGGTGGGTTCATTCGTTTGGTTTGCAACCTATGTCTTTCAAGGACGTTTTTCGCGGAAAGTGTCCTGGATCGCCACGACATTTGTCGCTGCCTACATTCTTCTCATCCTGAGCACATCAGCACGAGTCTTCGTGGATTTGGTCAACGCCTTTCATATCGTGACCCTGATGCTGGTGCTCTACTGCCTGAAGGTCATCGTTCAGTCCTGTCGACAGCGGGTGGAAGGGGCCTGGATATTCCTGGCTGGCATTATGATCATCACCTTTACAACCGTACATGATGTGCTGGCGGTTCGTCAGATCATAACCTCACCGACCTTGACAGGCTTCGGCCTGGTGGGTTTTATCTTCTTTCAATCGACGATGATTGCGATGCGTTTTTCCAAGGCCTTCAGCCGGGTCAAAACTTCGGAACATAAAATCCGGGGTCTTTCTGAAGAACTGAAACGGGAACACCAGAACGTCCTGGCCTTGAACAACAACCTGGAACGCCTCGTGGACGAAAAAACCCGCGACATCCGGACCATGATGGAGCACATTCCGCTGGGTGTGTTCATGATCACAGCCGATCGACGCATTCATAAGGATCACTCGCGCCGCCTGAGTCATATCTTTCCGCAGCAGGATCCTGAAACATCGGAAGCCATCGACTTTCTGTTTGCCCGGAGCACTTTGGGATCGGACGAAAGGAATCAAGCCTCAGCCTGTATCCAGGGTACGCTAGGCGATGATGCGCTTAACTTTGAAACCAACGCTCACCTTCTGCCCCTGGAACTGAAGCAGGAATTCCCGAATGGCACCAAGTATTTTGATCTGACCTGGAACGTCATCGAAAATGCCGAAGCGGTGGTGGATAAAATTCTGGTCACCATCCGTGACGTCACCGATCTCAGGCGCCTTCAGGAACGCAGTCGTGACCAGCAGGAAGAGCTCGAGTTCATCGGTGAGATCCTGCGCGTGCCCTCGCCCCGCTTCCTGCGTTTCCTGCGCTCATGCCGTGACTTCATTCAGGAGAATGAAAATCTCATTCATTCGCAGGCCATTGAAAAGCGCAATCTCGAAGCCCTCAAGCTTCTCTTCGTCAACATGCATACGGTCAAGGGTTCTGCCCGCTCGCTCTATCTAAAAAAGATGTCCCAGGTGTTTCACGAAGTGGAGCAGTATTACGCCCATCTGCAGAAACATGAGCATGCGGAATGGGACGTTGTAAAAATGGCCAGGGATCTGAGTGATGCCAAAAAGATCGTCGATCTTTATGAAAAGATAGCCAAGGAGAAGCTGGGTCGGAGTGCGGATCAAAACGGCTTTGTTGACTTTCATATGGACCAAATCAAAGCCATCTATCGGAAGGTCCAGACCGCAGCCCACAGTGAGAAGATGCCGGCCGAATTCCTGCCGATGCTGGGCGACATTCGGGCTCTCTTCCATGTGAAAATATTCAAGGATGCCGACAGCGTCTTTCAGGAAATCTTCGGTTGCCTGCCTGTCCTGGCCAAGGATCTGCACAAGGAAATCCCCGCAACGCAGCTCGAAACTCATGACATCCTGCTGACTCAGCAGGCCGAGGAACTGTTCCGCAATATTTTTGTCCATCTGCTGCGCAACACCATGGATCATGGGATTGAGACCGCAGCTGAGCGTCAGACCGCAGGAAAGAATCCTAAAGGCACAATCAGCATTGTCATGAAAAAATCCGGAGATCGGGTCCATCTCGCTTACTTTGATGATGGGCGCGGCCTTCACCTCAACCGCATTCAGAAGATTGGTCTCACCCGCAGCCTCTTGAGTGAAGCGGCGGCGCAGGATCGGCAATCGGTGGCCAATCTGATCTTCGACTCGGGTCTTTCGACTGCCAATCATGTCTCGGATATTTCAGGGCGCGGCGTGGGCATGGATGCCGTCAAGCGTTTTGTCGAAAGCGCAGGCGGAAAAATTCAGATCGTACTACAGACGAACACTGAGTCCGACGAAGCCTTCTCGGCATTTCAGTTTCACATTGAATTGCCCTTTGACCTCTTTGACAAAGCCGATGAGGACACCCTGCCGACTCTTAAAGCTGTTCTTTGATTCCGAATGCCATAGGGCCTCATGAAATGCGGATTTCATGAGGCCCTATGGCATTGCATGGACAAGGACCAGTGTCCGAATTATTCGGCGGCTTCTGCATCCACTGTGGGTGACGCCGCTTCGCTTGGCTCCCCGGCGCTGCCGTTGCCAGAATAAGCAATCTTACTAATTTTGACTGACTTGGATGCCACAGCAGGATCCGAGTTAAAAATAACTTTGACAGGAGCCACGAGGTTGGAGAGTTTCCACGTGGTCCGGCCGCAGAACGATCGCGACTTCCAGCCGGCCGCATCTTCCACGATCACATGGTCGTATTCGCAGGAAGGATGATCTTCCACATCAACGGCCACCGTGAAGTTCACATAACGGCCTTCGGTGTTGGGCAACGTCGTCAGGATCAAACTCACGTTATGATCGAAAGGACCAAACGCTTTAACCTGATCGGGTGTTGGTGTAGGCGCAGGTGTTGGCAAGGGCTTCGCGGCTCCGTTATTGGAACTTCCCAAAGCCGGATACAGATATTTCAGACCGTTCACGTCACCCGGCGAGAGATTCGTCAGGCTTGAATTATGGCAGTAGTTCATGATGGAATTGGCATCGAAACTTCCGACATAAACGTTGCGATCACTATTGCGAACCTTGTCGTCATAGTCACCACAACCCGGGGCATCGGTTCGCTCATGCTCATGCAGAAGGCCCATGGCATGACCGAATTCATGAACAGCCGTCGCGCGGGTTTGCGTCACTGCAAAAGTTCGCGCCCAGGTTCCCTCCGCAGGATACTGACCGTTCTGACTAACATCAAGACGCATCGTACCGCCCCGACATCCCGTGCCGCAGGACGAACTCGAAGAACCCACCATGGAGAGCCCACCACCTGCACTGATCTTGCGACCCGCCCAGTTGTGAACGCGACTGAACGTGACGCGGATGACCTTGGCATTGAGATCACTCGACTGGCAAGAGCCCCAGCCGGTAAAGACGATTCCCGCCTTGCTCGCGTAATCGTTTGTCACATGGGACTTCACATCATTGAAGAGTTCATCTGAAATTTCATTGCGATTGATGAGGCAAACGGGAATAGCCTTGGGATTCGACCATTTGTTACGCGTCGAGACCACCGAATCAGGGTCTGAGGTCTGCGTCTTCTGCGGACCGCAGGCGAATACACCCAGGAGGATCAGGGCAGCTGAGAGACTGTGTTTCATTTTGAACTCCGGCCTTAGTGTGGAGGGTATCAAAATCGCCAGTGCAAAGATTACTCCGAGGTATGAATTTTCAATTGCCCTATATTTTCCTGGGGATTGCAAACTGGGTGCAAGCGGATGCACTGCCTTGACTTGACAGCGTGTTCATTCGTTGGACACTGCACGCATAAAAAAGGCATTGGTCCCACACCGGGCGCCCCATGATCCAAATGGGGCATACCGTACCATCTGCCGCGCCACGCGTCATCCCGGGCTGGGTTGGTGATTTTTGGGATCGCTTTTTCAGACCAATTGTGGCCCCCTCGTGGAAGGATGCGACAACGCGCCTTGATAACCTAAGGAGTTCCCATGAAAATCCTGTTCATGTGCGTCGCGAATTCAGCGCGCAGTCAGCTTGCCGAAGGATTGGCCCGACATCTTTTTTCGAATGTCGTCAAAGTTGAAAGTGCCGGATCCCAACCGTCCCAATTGAATCCCTATGCAGCCCGGGTTCTTCAGGAGATCGGCGTGAACACCCAAAGTCTCCGCTCCAAGAGCGTCGACGGCTTGCCGAAGGAATTTCTTCACGAGCTGGATTTTGTCATTACGCTGTGTGCTGAAGAGGTCTGCCCTACCCTCCTGTCCCATGCCAAGCGACTGCACTGGCCGCTGCCTGATCCTGCAGGTCAACCTGGAAGCGACGAGCAGCAGCTGCTTCACTTCCGTCATACGGCCGAACACATCAAAACGCAGATTGAAGAATTTGGGCGGGAATATGGGATTCTGAAACCTAATCATGAACCTTTGCATATCCATCGTTGACATACATAGGATTAGGAACAACATCCATCAGGCCCGGAAGCGTCTTTGAAGCATCAAACGTCTTTGTGTTTGGTGCAGCATTCTCATCAGGATTAACATTGTTTCGAGCGCGAGCTCATCATGCTCCATGGCCGCTGGCATCTTTCCTAAAAGTTGAGCTACCGGGACCTTGAAGAGATGGGCGCGGAACGCGTCCGCCCTGAGGTCAATCCTTAGAGATTCGTTAAAGACACTTACCCAGCAGGAAACCGCCACTGAAGTGATGGTGGGATCACGACGGGGCGTGAGCGTAGCAGATAAGCCTGCTCTACGGGGCAAGACAATGTGTCCATACCCACGAGATGTTCGGTTTTCCACCACATATAGCTTCCTTGGTGGTCACTAGCAAAAAATGACAACTGTACTTTCGTGTGCCACACAACTTTGTTTTCAGCAGGAATTTCCTGTTTGAGAAACTCACACCAGCCGCAACCTGGTGCCCAAAAATATTCATTCCAAAACCCTAGTTGGTATTCAATCTTCCGTGTGATTTCGTCGATACACAACTGATCCGCCGGAGAAGCCGTAGCGAGATCGATTCGTGATCCAGGAAGAGGGGCCCATGCAGTCTCTTTTGCTAGGTTTACCTCGGTAGCGGGAACGACACGCTAATCACTGCATGTTTCTTCCTGGCCACTGGGGGCTTGGCGAAACGATAATTGACGCAGTTGATGATTATTTCCTGGCTCAAACTCAATCACGTAAACATTTCCGTTGTCGCTTTCATAGCGTAGCTTGTCTGGTGCACCAAATAAACCATATCGACCCATGCTATCCAGATACCACCCATAGAGGGTCTGGTAATTCCCTTGTGGCTGGATAAGCCCCTGGATGAGATTTGGGCCTGTTGTTACGGAAATTTTCTTCTCCTCGTTTATGCGCAAATAGCAATGAGTCACATCGCTATGAGTGCGGAAGGATCCTTCATAAATGAGATTTCGGTTCGCATCTGCAACACGTTGTGCCAGCGGATCATTTGCAAGGGCTGGCATAGCTGCTCCCAACAACACCAGTAAAGATAGGACACGGATCATAGTTTCTCCTAGTAAGTGTATTTCATTTTCCTATAGTCGTACTTACAAGGGAGGGAGAGTATGATATTGAACCAAAATAGAAAAGTCGCGATTTGTGTGTACGTCGTCCTTAGACGGGATCGACAGGGATAGGCGATCAGCATTTCAGGATGATCGTCACCATAGGCTTCATATTCACGGCAAGACGGTAACGCTGATGTTCGAGAAAATGAACGTTTTAGTTACATCAATAATTTTTGGGCTCTGTTGCAAAGCAATCTTTAAATGGCGATGCCATCGCAGTGAAGCACAGGAGGCGGCGCTGCTCATGAAGCTGCACAAGCGCCTGAGTGCGAGTGGGGCCACGGCTTTGGACGAGATTGAGCCTATTTCAGTATGGCTGGCTCTATATCCGGAGTCATCCCAGTTTCGTACCAGGTGATATGCTAATTAACAAAATAACTTCCAGGAGCAGTTCAAACACTTTTTTACGATCCCTGGTAAAAAAAATTGGAAAGCCACCAGAAGTAGCGATTCTTCATTCAATATCCGTGTCACTGACAATTTTCAAAAGGCTGAATACTGCTCTTATGCAGTGCTCAGCCTCATAGTCAAATCTTTTTGGAGTTCTGAAGTTCCCTCAGAATCTCTGAGGGACTATGCTCGTCTGGAATAAAAGGAGGTCTTTCAAAGAGCCTCCTTATCTGAATCACTTGAAGAATGCCCGGAAAGCGTTTCCTTCATTTGTACCCTTGGCGCTTGCAGCAATGGTCTGCACAGCTCCATTGGCGAACACATTCTGCAACTGTTTCATTTCCACGATTTGTAACTCGCCCTTATTGCTGTACTGATAAACCGGGGTTGAAACCTCGACCATTTGAACTTCCTTGCCTGCTGCGTCTTTGACTTTCTTCGCAACAGCCGTGATGTTCAACGTTTTCGTACCAGCTTCCGTACTCACGGTGCAGCTTCCTTTGGCGATACCCTGGATCGGGGTTCCGATTTTAAGGTTGCTGAGGGCTGCGGTATTGGCCGTTACATATTTAATCTGTGCACCTGCAGCCGGGGCCTTGGTGGACGCTTTGGATGGATCCGTATACTTTATGGCGATGACGGAAGGCTTGTTTTTATAAGCGTTGACGTCGCAAACAGTATCGAACTTGCCATTGCAGAGAAAGCCTGTGTCCAAGCGGCCAATAATGAGGCCTTTGTACTTGATTTGTTGACCGTCCACTGTCGG
>NZ_DASQYZ010000163.1:0-1699 GCF_035638955.1 Oligoflexus sp.
AGCGTATGCAGGTCAGCACAATAGATTTGGGGAAATGTTTGCCTTTGAAACTGATGGCCATATCCGCTCCGTGGATAAGGTGATTAGCAAATATGGCCTATCATGGAGCCTCATACTACATTTTTTTTGCAACAGATCCTGTTGGAGGTGTATGATGGATTTATCTCGTAAGCCTTACCCCACCGATGTTTCAGATAAGCATTGGAAATTGATTGAGCCATTTGTGCCGAAGCTCAAGCCTGGTGGAAAACCCTTCAAATATGAACGCCGGGAAATCGTGAATGCCATCCTATATGTTGCACGTGCTGGCTGTGCATGGAGATTACTTCCACATGACTTCCCCGATTGGCAGGATGTATATCATTATTTCAATGAGTGGTCGAAGGATGGAACCTGGGAAAAAATTTGCGATGCTATGAGACGGAAAGTTCGCCTTAAAGAGGGAAGATCGTCTGAGCCAAGTGCAGGCATCATCGATTCCCAAAGCGTAAAAACCACCGACAAGGGCGGCACACATGGTTATGATGGGGCGAAGAAAGTAAGCGGACGGAAGAGACACATAATCGTGGATTCAATGGGGCTCCTCCTTGCATTGGAGGTTCATAGCGCGGCAATACAGGATCGGGCAGGCGCTACAGGGGTCATTGAGAAAGCCTGCGAAAAGACCTCGAGACTTGAATTGATATGGACGGATCAAGGCTATCGATCGGAGAATCTCACTAAGCAAGTGCAGGAAGAATTCGGTATTCAGTTGCAACAGGTTGCTCATCGTCGTCCAACAGCAATTTGGTGGCCGAAAGACCAACCGCTTCCAGAAGAAAAGCTGAAACTGTTCGAAAAATCTTTCAAGGTTCAGCCAAGACGATGGGTTGTCGAACGCACTTTTGGATGGTTTGGAAAATACAGGCGCTTGTCGAAAGACTACGAGTTTCTCGAGAGAAACAGCGAAAGCATGATCTATATCGCGATGGCAAATAATATGGTTAAAAGGCTTGCTGCATAGGGTGCAGAAGCCTTTTCAACACCCTCTAGTTCCTGAGCGAATCGGGATCAACCCCTTACAGGGACAGGTCTGAGCGGTATCCGGACTCTGGCGTGAGACTTACCCACTGCGTGCACCCGACCGAAGAGCTGTCTCTCTCACCTCATAGCTGGTGCCCGTTCTTTAAAAAGACACAAGGCGTTTCAGAGTTCGAATTGCGAGACCAAAGCTGTATGAATATGTCTGCCCAGGGCACTCCTGGTTGGGGAATTACGAGAGCTCGCCCTGGATATGATCTGCAAAAGTTTGGATACGATCTTTCAACTCAGAAACTTGGGTTTAACCTTGTCGGACAAATCACTGCTTTTTGCAACCGCGACCCGAATTGAAAACCTGTGTCATTGAAACGCCAAAATAAACAGGCTTGTTGCGGTCGCACCTAACCCTGTTCGCACGGCGTGAAGGTAGCCCCATTTCCGAATAGCAGTGACGGCGTCAATATCCGCATCGGAAGGCTTTGTTGCTTCAATTCTTTTATTTATAGGCATCATGACGATCAGAGTGAAGGGCCAATTTAGAACCATAATGGCCGAACCGAGCATCCAAAGTACATTTGAAGATTGATAATATGCGATCCCTCCCAGTATCCCAGTTACGATTGCTAATGAGGATTGCATGATAAGACCACGTCTGTAGCTTGGAACCCATTCAGTGACG
>NZ_DASQYZ010000164.1:0-33780 GCF_035638955.1 Oligoflexus sp.
GAATCTCTGCGCAAAACCTCGCGGAGTTTACGGCGCTCATACGGCGATAATTCAATTGTGGCCACTGGCAATCCCTCCGATCGCCGTTGACCCTACTATCAAGTTGCAAAGTGATCAAAGACTTTTGCTTAGGTACCTAAAAGAGCATCACGCCCTGATACCCTTTCACCTATTATTGGCACCGGTGCGAGGTTTCGATCCCCGTCTCGTGGACTTGGAAACCACTGTGCTAGCCATTGACACTACACCGGTGTACTGGTCCGCCCGGCTGGAATCGAACCAGCGTCCTGCTGCTTATAAGACAGATGCTCGCCACTGAGCTTCAGGCGGTTACTTCATTTAATGGTCGGGACGACAGGAATCGAACCTGCAACCTGATGCTCCCAAAGCACCTGCTCTCCCTGATTGAGCTACGCCCCGTTATGTGATCCACTAAACGCTGAAGGCCGGATCCCTTTTGGAACCCGGCCTTCAGCTTGCCACTCAGGCAACCGATCTATGGTTCCAAAATCAATGATTCATTTGTTGGCTCGGTCATACCGAGGTCTGTTAAATCGCAGGGCTGCAAGACGCTTGGCGTTGTAGTTCCCAACCACAGCAAAGATATGCATTGATGCAAATGTTGCGAATTAAGTTTCATGCTATCCCCCTGTGTCCGCGTCGAGCCTTATCGCTCTCATAGCGGTATTCGCGAGATCGGGGGCAAAACTTAAATGCTGTCATGAGAAAAATTCAGCTATAGCTCACCGTCATAAGAATCCGACTGGTGAGACGCATACATGGCAACTTCCTCAAGGGCTGACCTGTCGGCGGGTTACATATTCGCGTTTTACGATTGCCGCCAAGGGGTCACGATTGTCGCCACGGGATCTTTGGTCCACTTGAATTTGGGATTCCTACCCTAGGAAGGCCCCGTACGTTACTGATTTCATTGACCTGACTTTGCGCATTAAATTGAGGGTCTTGGAGCCAAATGTCCAATAGGCAAGATAAATATGCACTGGCACCCTATTCAGTACCTATTCATGATGTTCGGTACCTGGTTAGATTTTTTTGATAAATTACTTGAATTATAGATTTTTTAATTTATAGGGACAAACGGACCAATGGATCGGACAGGAACTCGAGGAGGTGTCGAGACACCTGTTCCTGGCCCGAGGTCGACGATTGTGCTCGCCTGCCACCCCCAGATAACATCCTTCGACAGCTAAACCGTAACCTATGCGCTCCTTGTCGCCATGCCTCTACCTCCGATGCGTGGACCTCTTACCCTGCGCAGCATGAGACGGGAATGGCGGATGTATTGAAGACTCGCCCTGCACGCAGAAGGAAGTCGGCTGCGCCAAGGCCTCTGCTTTAGCCCGGAATTCGACTTATTGCCCGGGCACTCGCTTCATACAAGAGTTTGATGAAGCCATCAGCAAGTCTCCCCTCAGCATAGCAGAATGGGCTGAACGGGAAGTCAACGGCACAGATTAAACTCGAGAAAGATGTTTGGGACGTCCTTGATGTTCAAGTCGAGGGTATAAAGGATTTCGCTCCACCAGCTGACATATGTCCGACCCTTGTACAGTGAATGGCAGCAATCCCATTCTCACTCGCTGCAAACAGCCTGCTCGCGGTATGGCTGAAAAAGTCGACCGCCGCCCTGCCCCAGGTCCCGTGAATCCATGATAAAATTTAACGCATACGAAATGCAGAAAACCTCCTCCTGACGGAGCGCCGAGGATGACAGAGGGGTGATGGCCAGGATGTGAATACAAGGCCTCTTATGCGCCCCTTCACAAGGAAAGGAGATAAAATGCGCCCAAACTTACTCTTTCTATTTTGCTTGACGTCCCGCGCCGTATTTGCCACGGCGCACGAAGGAGACGAGCATAGGACGTCCTGGTCCATCCGAAAAGATGAACAGATATTCGATCCGAGCCTTAATTGTGAAAAGGCACGCAAAGCCTTGCAGGCAGGTTTCCGAAAGCTTCTCAGCAAGGATCCGACATGCAAATCGGAACGTTTGTTCCTGACGTTTAAGAAAATGGAGATGATTCGCACGCAATCCCTGATGATGCGCGCCAATGCTGGAGTTGATGCCCTGAAAGAATGCAACAGTTGGTTAGGAGCCGAAACGAAACGCCTGCGTTCAACTTTTTTATACGGCTCATGCCGTCCGCCTCTCGCCAGCGCGAAGCCCACTGACATCGCTGCCATTGGACATATCATGTCGCTCCCTACGAAAGATAAATTGGACATCTCTCGCGCAGAGAGCTTTTAAAGCAGCCAAGTGAAAGTGGAGGGAGACGAGCTTTCGATGGAAACGACAAGGAGTTACACGGTTTCATTTAAACATTCAAAAAAGAGTTTTCATCCAAACCCGGACCTCGACTTTGAATCAAGCAAGAAGACCGTGCAAAAGCTTTGTGAAGATTGGCGTGCATTGGCCTTGAAACAGTTTTCCAAAGAAATTTCGGACATCGGGGGGTGCAGTGGAGGTTGCGGGAGTCACAGATGCTGCACTTGCTTCGCTGGTGCGCAGATGAATTTCCTGAGCGCTGTCCAGAGATTCACGGTCTACAAACAATTTGATGCCCCAGGCCCCCAGCAGTCCCTCGCTGCTTGCCAGAGTTGGCAAAAGGAAATGCAGAACTTCAATTCCGCAGGATATTTAACTGGCACGTGCAGTGAGGGTACTTTCTTGGCCTATGCGAAAGATGGAGAGCATATTCTTCGGTCACGTGGAGTCAGCTATCAGTTTCAGCCACCTGGCGGGTGATTCTGAGGCGGTGCCTTAACGCGGGTCTCATGCAGGACGGGGGAGCCGAACATGCGATGGACGCGAGCCAGTCGGTTCAGTGTCGAAGCTTCCTTTCGCCTCGCATCGCATCAGACAAGATCACGAATGTTTTGGACAAAAATTAAGCAGCCCGTGCAAGAAGTCAGGGACGGGTTCCGTCTTCTCTTTGTTACAAGCTCATAATACAACTGAAAGGATACACCCATGACTTCATTTAAGAACCTGGCATTGGCAACGGCTCTAACTTTGTCAGCAGCACCATCCGCCTGGGCGGCTGATTGCCGAACAACTCTGACCGCCTTCTTCAACACGATCCAGGCCCAGAATTATTCCGTCCACGTGGAGAGGACCACAAATGCGCTTTGGAGCAATGACAATATCTTTAGCACCTACTCCAACTTCTCGACTTATGTGCAAGGATCGAATTCGGTTGGGCCCAATCGTTTCATCAAAGAAGAAAGTGGCGTGCGGATCCTCAATAGTAATGGCGGCATCACGCGCGTGGACCAGGAAACGGTATCGATCGTCGAGAATGGTGCCATGAGCGTAGTTCTGAACTCCTGGAGCAATACCATTTTAAAGCCGACGATGACCTATTGCGACTCGATTGGCAATGATCAGGTTCTGATCCAGGCCATCCACAGCTCGGGAACTCGCAAGACATTGTATAACTTCACCCTCACTAAAACGATCATCGTTCTCTAAGAGCAAAGGATTATGGGACCGAGGGCCTCTATGTTACACGAGCGATACAAGGCGCTCATGTCACGAATTCGAGGCTCATCGGTTCGTCCGTTCTTCGAGCTGGGATAGGTGCTCATAATCTTCTTTGTAGCCCAATTGGCCACCGAGATAATAATTGTTCTTATCCCGGCCCATGATGAGGTCCGTAGCATAAATCATGACTTCAAACGAGGGCAAATCAACTCCCGGGACTCTTGATCCCTTAAAATAGAGCGAGACACCGTCGGTTGCATAGAGTGGAGGTACATTTTTTTGGTTGCGATCAAAATCGATCGTTCGAAACGCGCTTGCACTGCTGACATCGATCACGAGGCCCTTATGATAAACCCGCGTGTCGTCTGTCGCATAAGAGTTGGGAAACGGTGCCATGGCACCCGCAGACCTGAATGCCCCTGGATTGGCCCCGACAATGGAATCTCGAAAAAAATAAACGCGCGCATCATCTTTAGCGTAGCCGCCTGACAGGCCCACAAATGTCGGTACGTGCGCTCCTTCCATAATTTCATTGCCTATGAACACAGCGACATCATCTTTGGCGAAAACACCACCTGGGAATGCGACAAACTTGTTTGGGTCTTTGACCTCAAGTTTCTGAATAGAATAAAAAACGGAACGGGCGTCACGTGCGTAAGCCCCCTCCAAAGGCTCAAAGGTTGATGGGTCTGCCTCGATCAGCACCTTGGATCCGACATAGACATGCTTCGCATCGCGACTGAATTCATGAGCCGGATCCAGAATCTCAAATGTTGAAGGATCGCATCCTTCTAGTCGTGCGTACCCGTAGAATATATCAGCTCCGCTTCGCCTGTATCCAAAACCTAGATCATCGGCGAGCAGAAATCTCACAGTGTGACGATCATCTCCTGAGTGATCATTTCGTATGACACTCAATCTCGGAAAATACTCATGCTGCCCTAAGATTTGGCGAAGATAATAACGGACAAAATCTTCTCCCAATGCGCCTCTGAATGCAGAATCATCCAGTTCAATAATTTGTGGAAGACTTGCCACAAGAAACTTTGTAACAGGCTTAATGCCACTTTCATCTACATCCACAAGCTTCCCACTATAAAGGGGCGGCCCGTATTCCACACCAATCTCAAACACCGCTGGCGTTGTAAACACTTGAGAACCAATATATTCGAGACTTACTGTGATCGTTTTTTTCTGATCGTCTGGTTTTTTACAGCTAGCTAGGCCATACACAAATAATCCAATGAATGCAGCCCAATACCGGCTCATTGCTATGTAACCCCCAAATATCCCAGTGAATATTGGAATGTTATCGGCTTTTTTCAGGAAATATTAAGTTAATTATTGGTGTTTGGCTCAGCTTTATACCAAAAAAACGGCCCTGTGAAAGGCCATTTCTTCGCTAATATGACAGCAACAGTTTACTGGCAGGCAACTTCATCGGTATCGTCATTGCCATCCTTGCAGCTGGTTTTGCAAATTTGAGAAGGCCGTAACGCATAAGCAAATTCACTTTCTAGAACTCAAGCTGGAAAATTTTAACAAGGCTTCTCGAGTGATTATAGGTGACCTTGTTTGGCTTTCAAAGTGATTGCTTTCATCCGCCACGAGAGGGAACGAATGATTTTTGTAAGCCCAATATGGCGCATCTACTCTGGAGCAAGCGCTAGACTTTGGTACTGATCCTGCAACTCGTCCCATGGAGATTTTGAAAGTTTTCTTGGAGGAAATTGACATGAACCTATTTAATTTGCTCGGCCGATCAAGTTCTGGATTCGCAGGACGTCGAGGTGTAAGAGGCGGCGTCAAAGGACTTGCAGCTATCGCAGTGGGACGCTGGCTCTATAGAAAATGGATGTCCAGCAGGACCCAGAGGCACTCAGGCTCCTTGGGCCGGATCTAAGGCTTACATCGGAACTTGCCTTTAGAATAATGCGATTCAGGAGAGAGCCTTTCGAGGCTCTCCGTCGACTCTTTGTCCCTACAGAGGGGTCATCAAACAGTCGACATCCCAATTCTTTCGCGCATGTAATGCATAGGCGTCTAACTTCATAACCTGTATCTCCGATAACTCTTTTGAACGATCATGCCTGACTCGTGCGGCGGATCCCGAAGGAGATGAAAAATGCAGACACGCGTTCATTATAAGCATGCGAATCGGCTAGGCTTTGCCTTAACCATTACCGTCCTGCTGACTGTCCTACTCACAACCTACTACTACTACCAGCTCCAGCAGGCAGAATTCAGTCGATTCTATTCCATGCAGCTGGCCAATGAACTTAAGCAGAGTTCACGCGACCTCACTATGAATGCACGTACCTATGTCGTCACAGGAGATGCGCGATACGAAACAACGTATTGGCAAATTGTCAATGTACGAAGCGGGAAACAGGCACGGCCTGACGGCAGGACCATCGCTCTCAAGACGCTTATGCAGGACGCGGGCTTTACGGATTATGAGCTCGGCAAACTGACCGAAGCCGAAAGCCGGTCTGATGCTCTGATCAAGACGGAAGATACGGCCATGCATGCTGTGAAGGGTCTATTTTTAGACAACTCAGGCCAATTTACGGTCAAGCGTGCAGCCGACCAGGAGCTGGCCAGACGCCTGATGCATGATCAGACCTATCACGATCAAGTCAGGATTATCATGGAGCCCATTCATGAGTTTGAAAAGGCGCTCAGTCTCAGAACGCTGGAGCGAGTCGAGTCGCTGAAAGTACGAGCTTTGTGTCTGCAGGTTCTCGTCCTGGTTCTGGTTTCCGCGCTTTTCGTACTTTCTTTGGCTTCGAACCGATCTTTAAAGTCAACCCTGACGGATGCCAATGGTCAGCTTAATTCCATTTCGGGTCAAGTCAACGAGATGATGAAAAACCTCGAGGGCATGGCCAACGATCTCTCGAGAAACGCTAACACCGAAGCGGCGTCTCTGACGCAAACTGTGGCGGCCGTGACCCAGACATCCACAACGATCAGTCGCAACAGTGCGAGTGCAATGCAAACCGCCTCCTCCACAGCCGAAAGCCGTGATTCCGCGCTCCGAGGTAAGAAGTCCACAGAAAATGTTGGCTTCCTCATGAGCGAAATCGATAAATCCAATCAGGATATCGTAACTCAGGTTCGCGAGAGTAACCTGCAGCTTTCGGAGATAGTCACTCTTATCAGAGAAATCGGCACCAAAACGAAGGTCATCAACGAGATTGCTTTCCAAACCAAACTTCTCTCGTTCAATGCTGCTGTGGAAGCTGCCCGTGCCGGAGATCAAGGCAAGGGTTTTGCTGTGGTGGCGCAAGAAGTCGGCAACCTCGCTCAGGTCAGTGGCAGTGCAGCGAAAGAAATCAGTATGATTCTGGAAAAAAGCACGGTAACCGTGGAAAGCATCATCGCGAAAACCACCGAGAAAGTTGATGCGATAATCCACCAGGGAACCTTACGCGTGGAAGAAGGCATCGCTGCTTCAAAAGAATGTGCCAGCATTCTCGACGAGATTGTGAGCCGCATCAGCACGATCAACGTCATGGCCCAGGAGATTGCGAATGCATCTCAGGAACAAACCACCGGCATGTCTGAAATCTCAAGGGCGATGGAGGCCATCGATCACACGGCACAAGCCAATGCCTCGGCTTCGCGGCAGGTCGCTGACATCACGTCCCAGTTGAAAAGCGAAAATGAAAAGATACAGACGCTGACCACCACCATGGATCAACTGCTGGCTGCGTAATCGGGGACATAAATCAATCTCGAACTGGTGAGAAGTCCGCATGAATGGAATAAGGTTTTTATTTGTCATACTGCAGGAAGGCGAAATTTTATTCCTAACAAATTACTCTTAGTCATATATAGCCAAAGTTGGTTGAGCCAGGCCTATCCCTGGCAAGACCGATTGCGGTTCAACACCTCTGCATAAAGCCTAGGCCAGGCACATCGACTTCCAGCGCCCTATAATCACTCTCGAAAACAGCACCGCACCTGCAGAAAGCTACCGTTTCGTCACACACCGCTTTTTGAAGACACAAGAAGCGGCCTACCGGAGTTGATCCAGAAAAACCAAGATCGTTATCCTCATGGACAGCTTTTCAAAATAGTTTCGCCCTTTACATATCAGACAAAAATCAAGAGGTCACAGCCATGATTAAAATTCCCAGGCTTTGCTTCCCGATCCTATTTCTCTTTCTGGTCATCGAATCTCCCAACACTCAAGCTTATGCTTGGGACTGGCCCTTCCCCTATGGGCGGGTGTCCGAGGAACGAGTGCGAATCTCGACCGCAGAAGACATTGAGTTGGCCGGAAAGATCTACTTCCGTCACGACAGTGTCGAGCCACGGCCGGCACTGGTTCTTCTCTGCCCCTGGGCGACGGACATTTCCATCTATCAAAGCAAAGCCCGAGAGCTCGCCGACAAGGGCTATGTGGTTCTCACGTACACTTCAAGGGGTTGGTGGGGTTCAAGCGGCAACATCGCTACGTCGGGTCCTGAAGATGTGGCCGACGCCCGGAAGGTCATCGATTGGCTGAGCGAGAATCCACTTGTGGATAGGGAAAGAATAGGGATGGCGGGCATCTCCTTGGGCGGCGGAACAACTTTGCTGGCTGCTGCTCACGATCCCCGTATCCGGGTTGTAGCCGTCTTCAGCGGCTGGAGCGATCTCATGGTCAGCTTCTTCGGCAACAGTACGCAGAAGACAATTTGGGAGCGTATTCTGGAAGCTTCAGCCCTTTTTGGCATCAAGAAACTCCCGCCCGGAGGACTCATGGCCGAGCAGAAGGCTCAGATCAAAAAAAACGACATCATCGGCTTGAAGACCTATACCGACCCTCGCTCACCGATCCTTCTGCTGGACCGTTATACCGAAAACCAGACCCATATATTCATCAGCCATAATTATTCCGACTTTCTCTTCCCCACCTCTGATCTCTGGAGCTTCTATCAGAAACTCAATGTTCCCAAACGCATCCGTCTGCAACCGGGCGTCCATGGTTCGGTTGAAACTTTTGACATGAGTTCCAAGCACAGGGGCAACGTTTGGAGCGATGCGGAAGCCTGGTTCGATCGCTGGCTCCGCCCGCAGGATGATGCATCCGGGGTCGCGGACGCAGACGTGGCTGAGATGCATATTACCCTGGCTGAGGACAGGCGCCCGCTCGAATTCAAAAGTGACAATCCTCTCGCGGTCGACACCCATCGGCTTTTCCTGCAGGGCCAGGAAAGCTCCAGCAGGAGATTTGGACGTCTCACCAAAACGCCAAACCCGGATGCGCCCTCATGCTGTCATCAGATTCGTTCCTCCATCCTGTCGGGCATCTATACGGGATTTCCCATCCTCTATGCCCTCGTGGATAGCATTGTACCCATTCGGAACCTGATGTCTTCAGCTCTTATTAATCTGAAGCACGCGGCGGTCTATACGATCGGACCGTTCCCGCAGGACATCAAGGTCGTCGGCATTCCCCGCATCCACTTGAAGGTGGAGGGCGAAACGCCTCAGGCCCATATTGTGGCTTATCTCTTTAAAGTCAATGCTGCAGACCGTTGGAAAGCTATTTCCGTGGCGCCATATACAAGCTTTGATCTAAAAAAGGGTAAGAGCAGAATCTTCGACTTTGAACTCTTCAGCGGTTTTGCATCGATTCAAGCCGGAGAACGCCTGGCACTGGCATTTGATACATTCGAGCCTGATTTCGCCCCACCCTTGAAACAGGAACCGTTTCAGGTGAAAATTCATACCGACGGGGAGTCCTATATCGATCTGCCCTTGATAACGAACTCAAACAAGGCCCGTGATGGCCAATAAACGCGATAGGGCCCGCCGACAAAATTATGGGGCGGCGGGCCCTCGATTTCAGTTCCAATCAATCCGGGACGATTTCAATTCCTCGGCGATGTTCGCCTGGATGCGAGCCTTGTCCTCGGCTGAGAGAGGCGTACCATCCTCCCAGTGCGAAGCTCGGCTCAGATAAATCACCAGGTCGAAGTCATCACCTGCGAGCATTTCGGACAGGAGGGACAGATTCCTTTTGCCCTCACTGTAAATGATCCCGGATCGACCCAGAAATTTCACTTTTCCGAAAAGCATGGATCACCTCTCATCAGATACCACCGCCCAACACGCTCGGGCTCGTGTGATATTCAATATCCACGCCTCGCGTCTTGAGGACCGGATATTCCACCCGAGTCCATATGCTCTGCAGCCTGACACCATCCATGGAATGGAAGGCATGCACAGGTCCCTGCGCCTCGCGTGCGAATTGCTCCGAGGCCTGCTTCCAAAATTCCTTCATCTCCGGGAATCCAAACTCATTGGTCATGGCTGTCAAAGACTTACCTAGAGGCGTCATCTCCAATGTAACGCCCCCAATGGAGCGGGAATACTCGGCTGCGGCGTCCATCGCACCAGGTCCTGACCAGAAGACGCGGGGTTGGGGACTCGGACCGTAAACAACATCTGTTTGCCGAGCCGCCTTGCCAGCTGAACTCCCGATGCCTTTCGCTAGAGCACTGCCCGCAGCACCCAAGCCACCGCCGAGGAAACCCCCTGCGGCCCCCAACAGGGTCGAGGTGAAAAGTTCCAAACCTGTCTGCCCGTTAATGGCCCCGCTTATGAGGCCTTCAGCTGCAGCTATCGCGACTTCAATACCGATGATCACCGCCGCACTGGCTCCTGCCGCTGCAGCAGCTGCTCCTGCTGCTACGCCCAATCCACCAAGAATACCACCAGCAAAGATCGCTCCCCATGTTTTTCCTGACGTCCAATCCCATTGCGCCGGATTGAAGTTGTTGCCGTTGGCCATGGCGCCACCCACGTACCCACCGACCAGAGCGCCCACGAAAACAGCGATCAGGAACCAGAAGAATTCTCCATCAGGATCGACACCACTGAGCGGATCGTTGGCGCCGATCATATAAGGATTATGGTACTGCCAGGCTGGATCTGGCGTCAGGAAACGTCCGGTGATCGGATCATAATAGCGTGAGCCAAAGTAATACAGACCGGATTCGGAATCGAGCTCCTTATCCGTGTATTTCTGCCTGAAACTGTCCTCGCCCGAGGTGGTCGCCACATGCAATTTGCCGAAAGGTTCATAGCTGAGACGGGCTACGGGCTGCCCGTTGGCATCAGACACCAGTGTCGTGGAATTCTGATGATTCTTATGGAAATAGTGGATGCCTGTCGGATAACCCTGACCGTTGGGTCCCGCCTTCCATTCTGGAGGAGGACTGGAACAACCGGGCTGGCCCAAAAGGAGAATGGCCCAGCTTAAAACATGCGCAATCTGGCGGAAAATAAAGCTGCGTCGCAATCCGAAATGAATGCGCGTCAACGCAAAGCAGATCCAGGCAAAGACCAGGGCGAAGACGACCACCCAACCGGTCAGGATCGAGTTGCCAATCGCCTCTTCAAGACCCATGCTGGCCAGATACAGCCACGAACTGATCTTGAGCTGGAGCCCTTCCAAGGTGCTGGAATTCACGGCTTTGGCCATCAGTTCATGATGACTCTGATCCAACATCGTCAGCTGCTTGCCACGGACATAGTCCTTGGTAAAGGCGGCAACGATGCCCTGACTGTCCACGATATTCTTGGTATGGGTCTGCTTGCCATTGCCTTGCACGCTGATTTCATAAACGGATCCCACATAGAGCGTGGTCTTGCCGTTTGCGTCAATTTTCTTCAGGCGCTCTCCGGATGGAGCGTAGACGAAGCGGTTGACAGTCTTCGAATGCCGAGCCGAAGTTCCTTTTTTGACTTCAACGAGGCGATTTTCTGGATCATAAATATAGAACCAAAATTCATCGCGCTTTTTGTCCGAATCCAGGACCGGCTGAGACGTAATATTGCCATTCGCATCATAGGTGTAACGACCCAGCTCGCCACCTTTGGAGTCCAAGACACGCGCAATCTGATGCACGTTGGTCGGATTATACTCAAAGGCCAGGTTATCCATCACCAAAGGATTGCCACTTGAGTCATAGGCATAGGATTTTTTACCGTAAGGGCCTTCCGCCCCCTCCAGGCGTCCACGCATGTCGTAGTAAAATTCCTGACTACGGCTGCTATCGACAGCATCCGTAATGGAATAAAGTTTGCCGGCTTTGTTCCAAAGATAGGACAATTTCTCGGCACTGACACCGTCTTTGGAACGGGTTTCCTGGGTCATCCTGCGTCCCAGGGCATCATAGTTCAGATGACTCTCGACACCGTTGCCATGAACCATTTTTTGATACTGACCCAAAGCCGTATAACTGCTGAAACGGGCGACGGACTTCGGAGCTTCGAGGCTGCCATCTTTTTTGGTTTCCTGAAGGTCGATGGACTCCAGATGCAAGCTGGCGTTATAGCCATAAAGAAGGACAGCGCCGTCAGGGAAGACTCGCCTGGCTATTTTTCCAGTCGGCAGGTACTCCATGAACGTTGAATAGTTGACTTCCTGGTTCAATTCCAGGAATTCAAGCGGCCGGTTCTTGCGCTCCGACTTGATCTTCAATTGATCCAGCGTTGTATGGCCATAAGCGTCATAAGCGAAGGACTTGCGGTAGTCGAGCCACGCTTTCTGGGACTCATCATATTCCTGCCATTCAATGGCGGACAGCTGACCCATGCTATTGGCAAGACCAGGATTATCATAGACGAGAACACTGCTGGAGAATGGTTTGGTGAGGCTTCCCGATTCAAAAATCTCACGTTTCACGGGACGATTCAGACGATCATAGGCGATCCTGCGCAATCCGCCTTTGGCATCGCGCGTTTCCACGAGACGGTTCAGTTGATCATAGACAAAAGTCGTGACACCACGCGAGGAGTCCGTCACGCGAATAACGTTACCCAGGGAGTCATGAACATAGGACGTTTGCGCGCCGCTGCGATCCTTCACGGCAATCAGCTGACCCATACCGTTATATTGATAGGAGACTGTGCTTTCATCAAGCGCCTGATCACGCAGCAAAAGGCCTTGCGGATTGAAATTCTGCAGAGAACGATTCAGCTGCGCAGCGTCATCGCTTCGCAAACGCGGGTCGGGGCCTGCGATCAAAGTCTGCCGGTTGGTCCGGGTCAAAGGACTTTGATTGTTGATCGACTGTTCGATTCTGGCCACGACCTCTGCATACGAGTCGGCCACAGGTTCCGGTGCTTGTTCTGGCGATCGCGACAACCGCAAGAGACTGAAGGACGGCAGAGGTTCCACCTGGCAGCTGTCCTGGATATTCAGGCTGTCGTTGCCCAAGCCATAGCAGTAGCTGGTGACTGCCCCATCAGCACTTGTCATCTGGCGTGGAGAACTTTGGATATCATAGTGATGCTGGGTCCAGGCTATCGGATCACCCTGGAAAGCCGGCGCTGATTCCTGAACAATGCGTCCCTGGGAATCAAACTTGGTCCATCTCTCTATGATGCGGTCCGCCTGATCTCCCCCTACAGTTTGGGCCAGATACGAGCGACCGAGACCATCGGTGAAAGTTTTGGTCCAGGGCCAGGCGTTGACATCGGATTCCGCCCATGTCGGCCGACTCCGCTGCACGCGATACATGCCTGCGGCACAGGAGCTGCCGCTTCCGCAATCCACATAACTCAGCAGTTCGAGGCGGACCTGCTGGCCATTCAAATCGGGACCCAGGCGTTCCACGAGTCGACCGAAATCATCATACCGATACTGGCTAAGATTGCCGTTGACATCGCGCTGCGTAAGCATCACGCCAAAAGCCTGGGAATAGGTGGCCGAGGTCACAAGTCTCTTGCCGTCCTGATTCAAGGCTGACAGGATCTTAACCGGATAGGTGTGCGTCAGTTCATCGAACTCAACGCCTTCAATCGCACCCAGAGCATTCTGAGTTTCGATGCGGTTGCCATAGGCGTCATATTTATAGATCGTTTTGACAAAGTCGTTGAATGTATCCCGATAACGCTCTTCAGCCACGAGATTGGAATTCGCATCAAAACTGAAACGGGTGAGCTTGAAATCCGATCCACTCGCATACGTGAGCATCGAGGGGCCTGCGCAGGAACCGATATCCCTGGTGAGCTTGATAGCCGTGATACGGCCCAGCTGCCAGGACTGCAGGTTATTGGAGAAGTTCGCACAGGTGACGACGTTATCGAGAGAATCGTTGAGATCCCCTAAATCCTGCACCACGACAGCATTGCCATAATCATCATATTGATAGCTTCGGGCCAGGGTATAGTCGTAACTGCCATCAAGATAAATATCCTGACGATCTATAATGTTCTCGACCACGTAAACGCCGGGCCAGTTGGAACGAGCCTGATACTCATAACGCTGGCGCTTCAGCAGACCACCGCTGATACGCAGAATGTCCTGGTGTTCCACAAGTCCCGATCGTGGGAAATCCTGATGAAAGAATTTTTTGGTGATGAGGCCGGCTTCGCGATTGGTTTGCGAGACGGTTTCAAAACCCAACCATCCTCGACCATCCTGACTGACTCTGGCACCGGAATACTGATAATTGAAATTATAGGAAGCGCCGAGGCCATCGCTGAGTGAATAGTGCGATACTACATAGGTCGCTGACTGAGCATCCACCTTGGGATACACACTGCCGCTCGACCGGGAATGAATCGTGCCACTGGTCAGAGGTAGATAGGTGATCTGAACCTGACCACCGACCCGGTTGCGGATGAGTCGGAGCGTATCTGGATTCACGCTTTTATTGAGATGGATGCCCCAGTTACAGGCGCCATCGCTGTAGCAGGTACCGGGAGTATAGTCGATGGCTCCATCACCATTCATATCCCTGAGGAAGCCTTCGGTTTTGAACTTGTACCCGGCCTCCTCATTGAAGAAATAGCGATCCGGAAGCTCATAACCGGAGTTCACAAAGTCGCGGGTCCCAAGATCGCGCCCTAAACCATAAAATACGGTCAGATTACGACCGCCGGTATCCCAGACCGTGCCCGCGGTGAAGTCCAACAGTCCATCGTTATTAAAATCGTAAAGGACACCTTCGGTTTTCAGCTCCCAATCTTGAAGGGACTTATTGAAGAAAAGTTTCTCATCCAGATTGAAGTTCTCATAAACATAGCCGTGGCCTGTGCCGTAGTAGATCCGCAGATTTTTGGTCCCGTCAGCCCAGACCGTGCCGCGCGTGAAATCAGCAATACCGTCGCTATTGAAATCCTGGAAGACGCCTTCGGTATTGACCCTCCAGCCGCGGGTTTCATTCTTATAAACGAATTCTCCAGCCGGCAAGGAATAACCGGCATCCACAAAGCGATCCCCGGTACCATGATAGACTTTGGTATTACAACCGCCCTCATCCCAGCAGGTCGCACGACTGAAATCTGTGATGCCGTCGCCATTAAGATCCTGGACGATAGCTTCGATTTTAACGCGCCATGCCCCATTTTCGTTGAAATAGACCCCATATGGAAGCTCCCATCCAGGGACCAGTTCGAAGCCGCGGCGTGTGCCTTTCCAGATTTTCAGATCGCAGGGCCTGTCCTTATCCCAACACGTCCCCGCGCTGAAATCAGCGATGCCGTCGCCATTCAAGTCCTGCAGGATGCCTTCAGATTTAAAGTTCCAGGCGTCCTCGCCTTCAGCGAAGAAAAGCTTGCCGGGAAGGAGCCAGCCTTCTATGCGTTCAAAGCCACTGCCTGTTCCTCGCCAAATTTGGAGATCACAGTCCTTGCCACCAGGAGGATTTTTATCCCAGCATGTGCCATGCGTATAATCGGCGATACCGTCTCCATCCAGATCCTGCAGAAGGCCTTCGGTCTTGACGCGAAACCCGTTCGTTTCGTTCCTGAAAACGTTGCCAGGGAGATGCCAGCCGTCATAGGCCGCAAAACCTTGAGCCGTGCCCCGAAAAATTCTGAGGTCACAGTTCGTATTGCCCTTATCCCAGCAGGTGGCACTCGTATAATCGGCAATGCCGTCACCGTTGAGATCCTGGACTAGCGCCTCGTTCTTAACATCCCACTCGCCTCGCTTATTGTGAAAAATCTTGAAGGGAAGATCGAAAGATTTATTGCTGTTGAAGCCTGCTACGGGCTGATTATATTCAAACTCAGAGACCAGCAAACATTGTTGGCTAGGGCTGCAGAGATCAATTTTTTTCAGAAGACTCGCCTGGCTCGACTGACTGGAAACATAGGTCATCTGATAGCGGCGTACTAATTCATTCCCCGCTCGCACGTCGATGGCACGGAGTCTCTGCCGAACTTCCTGACGAACGCCTTGGCTCCAAATCGGTCTCCAATCGCTCCGCTCCTCGTAGACGAACTGAATGCTTTTCGAAGGAGTAAGACCCGTCTTCTCGTTTCCAGTATAAGAAACGCTCTTGGGTTGGAAAGACGATCCGAAACGGTGATAATCCACCAGCCAGTAATTTCCGTTTTTATCCGTCACCCGATTCAGGGCCCAAAGATAAACATGACTGCCGTTGCCATCGAAACGAATCCGCGCGTTGTCGTTGGTGGCGAATTCCAGCTTCATTCCGTCGCGGGTTCGGACGGTAAACGAGCAGGGCCCCGATCCGCACTGACCTTCGGATTTAATATCGCTCCAGGTCTCACGCTCAGTCCGATAGCTTGTCCCATGCCGACCATATTCTCCGGAGATGGCCACCAGGCGTTGACCCTGCATGCAGAAACGGTCGTTCGCGCTGTAATCGACCGTGCCGATCACATTATCGCGGACCAGATCCTTGGCGCAGCGTGTGATATAACTCAGCCCGCTGATATTCCAACCCTTGCCGAGAACGCCGTTATCGGACTGGCTGTTGTAATCAAGCCTGATATTAGGCTGCATACCCGCAGTTCCCGGAGGTGCTTGGATGGGGACGATATAGCTCGCTTTACCATCATCGCTAACCGAAAAATTCTTCATCAGATCTGCAGGCTGAGCCTGACCCCAGGCTTGCCCCATGCTCCCCAGGAGCGTGAGCATAGACAGTATCGATTTTTTCAGAATAGCGTGTGCCATAGTGTTCCCTTTACACTGCCGAAGTTGACGAACTCCTAGGATTCAAAAAGAGCCAGCCTGCCTGCTTTAAAAAACAGGTGACTGATCCTCATGCATGCATACGTGCACTTTTCTGACGCCTGACTTCACCTTCAGACGGACTTAAGTCCCTGAAACGCACGCATCACTTTGATCCGCAGGATTTCGTTTTGTCGAAATTTCCAGAAATGCTGCAAGAACGCAGCCAAATCATTATCTAGCAATTTCAATGACTTATACTGTCATTGGGAAGGATGGAGCGAAGCCAAAGGAAGGGAGATGAAGACCGTGGTACCGGAGGTATGCGGGGCCTCGTCTGGAGTGACGCTTATGATTCTGATCTGACCTTGAAAACGATCCATATAGGCCTTCGCGAGCGGCATACCAAAGCCTGTTCCGATTTCTCCCGCTGTTCCAGGCCGGCTCGTCGATCGATGTTGATGGAAAATTTCGGCGAGAATGGGAGCCGGGATTCCAATCCCGTGATCGCGAATGCCGATTTCCACAGCGTCATCCAGCTTCTGAATCAGGATCTCGATAAGGCCGCCGGGTCGTGAGAACTTCACCGCATTGCTGATGATATTGCCCAAAACCTGATGCGTAAGATTCAATTTATCAGCCACGCAGTAAAGGTCTTCGCTCACAGTCTGCTGCACTTGAATCCGAATATTTTTGGCCTGGGCCTGCGGCTCCAGCATCAGAATAGCACTGTCGACCGCTTCATGGACGGAGCACGGGCCGATAACGATTTCAACTTTACCTGAGCGGATGGCCTCTGTGGTTCTTACGTGATGGATCAAATGATCCAGGGATTCGCAGGCCTTTTGCATGCGTTCGAGCGCCCGGTTTGTCTCGTCATCCAGCTGCGAGGCGCTATTCATAATCGAGCTTTGGCTGATCGTGATAACGCAGAGAGGAGTCGCAATATCATGGATCAGAACGCGGAGGAGAGTCTCCTTTTCCCTGTAAGCGGATTCTATTTTTTCGGACTGTTTTCGGATCGTCTCACTCTGGAGTTTGATTTTGTAGTTTTTTCTAAGGCCGTCATAAAAAACTTTTCTGAAGAAGAGGGTCAGGATAAAACCCGTGGCATGTCCAAGAAGTATTGAAATGAGGTAGGAACGCCACACAGCATCGCGGAAGGAGAGAGCCAGGATCAGGCTCAGAAAGATGAGACTGAAGATCGCATGCGCCCGGCGAAACTTATAGAGGAACAGATGCGTCCCGAGGATGGCGGTGAGGCAACCCGTGGTGACCGCCAATCGATGCTGAGGATCCATACTCAAAAGAAAGTGGATATAGAGGCCGTTAATGGTGAGAGTCGTGGCGCACAGAATACCGGTCAGCACAGTCTTGTGATTTTTCGGATTTTTCGCAAGGAAGGGCAGCAAGGCCAGCAGAAATAGGAATATAGCCACAGCGACCGCTCGGGCCTGGACGATTTGCCAGGCTTCAGTTTGTGGAAACGAGACAAAATCCGTTGGCGCACACAGAAGCATAAGCGCCACACAGATGAGATTGGCATATTTTGCATAGAGACTGATGTGCTGCTCTTCCCAACGCGTCGGGAGGAAGCCATAGGATCCAAGATGGTCAGAAGCAGTCGTCACATTGTTCCAAAACTATGTATTCTTCCGGTTCGGAATCCAAACATGGAACTCAACCCTTCCCATCCATACATGGGGGACATTTTCCGACTCGCGCCTCATGGGGTCTTAGATCGGCAGCTGCAACACGAGTTTGGTCCCCGATCCCTGGTCGTTATCCAGGAGCGAAACCTGTCCGTTCAGCTCACGACAGACGCTGGCGACCGCTGACAAGCCCACGCCACGCCCGCTGGTTTCGGACACCTCGTCAGCCGTGCTTGTCCCATCCAGCAAGAGAACATCAGACCAGGGGCGTCCGGGAGCTGGCTGAAATCCTTTGGCCTCTGCAATCGACCGGATTCGATTCCAATCCAGCCCACAGCCAAAATCGCGAATGACGACCTGCAACTGATCACCAGGGGCCGTAGCTTCGACAGCCAGGCGGCAGGCCGCAACGGTTTCGCCACGTTGTAAGGGCTGAATATAGCCATGATCCAGAGCGTTGGTCAATCCATGCAGCAATACCGTGCGCATGGACTCCAACATCTCCGGACTCCAACCATGGACCTGATCCCGGATGACCAGTTCATCCCACGGGAGACCGGCCTTGCTCAGCATGCTCTGCAGACCGGGAACCAGCGACATGATGAGTTCATGCATATGCTCTGGTTTTTGTTCCGATGCACTGACCATGCTTTGCATCAAAGGTACCCAGGCCTGCATTTCCTGTTCAAAAGCCTGCTTCATAGCCTCTTTGACTCCGGCGTCGTCGCTTATCAGAGCGGCTTCCAGGCGATGGCTCACATCAGCAAGATTTCTGAGACCCAGGGTGCGAGCGTTGCCCTTGATGGTATGCAGTTCCCTTAAAAGCTCACGTGGTTCCAAGCGCTCCAAAAAATGGTCCTGGTCGAGTCGCTTCCAGGTTTGATCCAGGAAGGCCAGGGCCCGGCGAAAATCCCGGCTCAAGAGCTGGGTCAGACGCTCCTGCCAAATTCCTGATCGCGCTCGTTCTTCGGCGAATTTTTTCTCCAGGCGCCGACTTTCGGTGATATCCCGTAGGATAAGCTGCATGGTCTCGAGGCGATCCTTTGCATCAAATAAGGGCTCCCATTGCAGATTGATGATCCGATCCTCAATGATCAATTCGTCTGGCAGATGACCTGAATTGAGTTCCCAGCCAAGCCTCGGTTCTCCCAGCATGGAATGCAGCGCTTCCTGCACCTGGCTCTTATCATCGGCCGACAGCTGGGAGGGTTGGATCAGGACCGTCAGGACCTTCTTGCCACTGAGGTCATCCTGCCGACCGAGCAAAGTTTTCAGATGCTGCGAATAGTCTTTTTCGAGGACAAAATCTGCACCGAACCGCAGAATACCCTCCTGAATGGAATCCAGGATCTGTTGAATCCTCTCCTTCTGCCGTTTGATTTCCCTATCCTTGATGGTCGAGCGCACGGCCAAAAACATGACGCAAAGACTCAGGAAAACGGCCCCGATCAAAAATTTGCGGGTTCGATCGGCTCTTTCCAACTCCAGTCCTTGCAGTTTGTTCTGGTTAGTCAGCACATTCTTTTCATGCTCTTTACGTTCCAAATCAAACTCAGCCGTGAATTTATTGATGCTCGCTTTGTCCTGTTCGATCTGATACTTTTTGTAGATCGTCGCATATTCCCGGTAAGTCTTCAGCTCTTCGTCACGATAACCCAACGCTTCCAAAATTGTGATCTTGTGGGCCAGAACCAGGATAAGGCCGGACGTATTGCCGATCTTCCTCGTGTTGCTTTCCGTTTCCGCCAGGAGTTTGTATGCTTTTTCGTACTGCCTGGATAGGACAAGGCTTTCGAGCAGGAATTTCAGCGCTTCTCCATGCATCATGGGATTGCTTGTTTTGATGAAGCCAGCTGCAGCCTTTCTGAGCAAATCCTCGGCTGCTTTAAAATCCTTCACCTGGCTGTAGGTCTGTGACATTCCATACTGGCAATAGGCGATGGTGGATTCATCGCCGATTAACTCCGATCGATGATAAGCTTCCTGGAACGCTTCAAGCGAGGCTTTGGAATCCACGTTTTTAAGAGCCCAGCCCAGATTATAGAGGATGACCGATGTGTAAAAATGTTTGTTCTTTCCTGCAAAATAAAGCTGGGCTTCGCGCAAGAGTTTAAGGCTTTCTTCTTCCTTGCCCACATCCTTATTACCATAGAGGGTCCCCAGATTATTCAGCAGATCATAGTAAAGATCATCCTGCGGCAGGGACTGCATCAGTTTATAGGCTCTTTTTATGCTAGCCATCGCCCGCTTTTCGTCCAGTTTCCGATTATGCATCCAGCCGAGGAGGTTTAAGGCATAGGCCACCAACCAATCGTCCTGAGCAGACTCGGCTATTTTCAAAGCGTTTTGCAGCTCGATTTCCGCTCGCGCGGTATCACCTGCAAATTCGTAGCCTTCCGCCAGAACTCCCAGGAGTTGGACATACAGGCGAGGTTCCTGGAGCGATGCCCCTAACGCCCGAGCAGGTTCCGCCCAGCGAAGTATGGCATCGCTGTCTCCCAGCAAGGATTTGGCTCGGGCCCCTAGCATGTGCACGCGCACGAATTCCCGCGGTTGAGCGGCGGTGATCTGAGTTTGCAGGTTTTCAACGATTCTCAGCGTTTCCAAAGGGCTGGTGAGAAGGACGTCCTCGGCCTTTTGCAATTCCAGATCGATGTTCGACATGGTCTGCGCCCTGATTTCCCATCCGATGCACACGCCAAACGCAAGCAATAAAAGCCGGAAAATTGTCGCCATGCCTCGGCATCCTGAAAAGGGTTTAAGTTCCACATTACCAAAATTCAAGATGTCTGTACTATTCTATAACTGTCATGATCACACACGAAGAGGTCAAGCCGAAACCATGAAGAATCAAACTCAGCGCAGCGTGACTCTTACCAATATCACAGGTCGAACCGGTTCCGTATCCGGGATCCTGGTTCGCCCTGCTGATGCCAAGGCCCTACTCGTCCTTGCGCATGGAGCCGGGGCCGGTATGAATCACTCTTTCATGAGCGATTTAACGGCGAGTCTTAGCACGGAAGGAGTCGGGACGTTGCGATTCCAGTTCCCTTATATGGAAGACGGAGGCAAACGCCCCGACAGCCCGAAGCTCGCCACGGCAACCATAGTGGCAGCGGTCCAATGGGCGCTGAATGAAATGTCAGATTTGCCTTTATTTGCCGGAGGAAAGTCATTTGGGGGCAGGATGACGACGACGGCGGCAGCCTTGGGAATGATCCCGGCTGTGAAGGGTATTGTTTGCTTTGGTTTTCCGCTGCATCAGGCCAAGGAGCCGTCGATCGACAGAGCCGCACATCTGAAAGACGTCGAGGTCCCGATCCTTCTCCTGCAGGGCACCCGAGATGCTCTGGCGGACTTGCCTCTCATGACCAAAGTCGCCCGTGCTCACCCTCTCGCGAAAATGCACGTCGTCGAGGGCGCGGATCACAGTTTTGCAGTCCTGAAGCGCAGCGGCCGGACGACTGCGGACGTCATCACGGAACTCTCTCGGGAGACGGGCGCCTTCTGCCATGGCCTTGGCTAAGGGTGTGAACTGCGCTATAACCAAGGCCACATTTACGATCATCCTGCAAAGGATCTCCTTGATGGCTCACTCCACGATCCGCTTCTTCTTTGACTTCATATCCCCCTATTCCTATCTCGCATGGAAACAGATTCATGCCTTAGCCGAACGCACCGGTATGCGGATAGAACCTGTGCCTGTGCTCTTCGCTGCGTTCCTCAACGCCTATGGGCAGAAGGGACCCGCGGAAATTCCACCCAAACGCCTTTATATGTTCAAGGAACTGTTTCGTCGCGCGCATCGCCTGGATCTGCCGTTGGTTCCGCCACCCAGTCATCCATTCCTGCCTCTGCTTTCCCTTCGCGTCGCCTCTTTGCCAATGACCGACCATGACCGAAAGCGTCTGATCGACAGTCTGTTTGCCGAGGCCTGGGGTGGAGGATCCGGGATCGAGAGCCCAGAGAATGTCACAGCCGTAGCCAACCGCCTGGGGCTCGATGGCCATCAGCTGGTGCGAGACGCTGGATTACCTGCATCGAAAGACAGGCTTCGTGAGCAGACCGAAGGCGCGCTGAAGACAGGGGTCTTCGGCGTGCCGACCATGATCGTGGGCCAAGAGCTCTTTTGGGGTGCGGACTCTCTGGAAGACCTGGAAGCCTATATCCGAGGCGATGATCCATTGCAGCACGCAGGCATGGAATTGTTCGCGCGTTGGCAAAATATGCTGCCATCAGCGAAGCGTCATTAAAGATTTGATCACCAGACCTGTTCGATTTCCAGTGCGAACGAATCACCAGACGTGGATCCTTCAATGATCTCCCATTGCAGTCCATCCTGGGAGCGTTCCATACGCACAACGTCGGGGACCTGATAGTACATGTTGCTCACATATTTGTTGTTGGCATCATATCCGGTGTTACCCAGGGCACGGAAGCCTGTGATGGCCACGGGCGTCGTGCCAAAGTCCATCTGCACGTATTCCCCGGTTTTGCTCACAGCATCCCACATTCCACCGGCATTGAAACTGCTGCGTGCTGTTTGCCAGTATCCCGCACCAAAGAGCCCATTGGCGTGATTGAGGCCACTGGCACTGCTTTCCACAAGACTGACATTCATGCTTCCAATCGTTCCTTGCATGCCTGTGAAATTGTAAGTGTCAACCCATGCACCATTGATCTGGAGGCGGAGGCTATCTACCCAAGCCGTGGATGGTCCACCGCCAAGAATGGACATGACGTGAAAACGATAGTAACGATAGGTTTGACGCTTTTCAGGTGTGGCACGGCCGACAATCGCAGGGGCATACTGCCGATTCGCGTCATAGGAGAACAGAGTATAGTAATATGGGCTCTGCAAATCTTCAAAGTCGGTGTCCATGTAAGTCAGCTGATTGCCATCGTGCAGGATCTCATAACCACTCTCGTTCGAACCCGTGGTATAGCTGCGACCGTTTTCTGCCAGGAAGGTTTCCGGCATGCGACTGCGGACCAGCAGATAGCCGACTTCAGCACCGGCTGCCGACTCCCAGCTCAGTTGAATCTGGCCTTCGTTGCTCAGCAATTTGAAATCCAGGGGACTGAGCGGACGGATCTCGTTTTGGAAATAATAACGAACGCGCGTCAGCGTGCTCTCCTGGCGAGCTGACCCAGGGATAGCCACCCAGTTCGTGCCATCGTTGGAGCCCATCATATAATAGCTATCGGGTACGCATTCAGGATAGAAAGGCGGTTCGCCCCCGAGCATCTCCAGACCTTCGATAGCCACCCTCGTGCCGCCAAAATCAATGTCAAAATAAATGCCATCCGGATTCTTGTTGCTCAGGAAATTATGAGGGCTGTTTCCGTCATAGGTTTTGAAGGATGATGACCACGCAAGGTTATCATCCTGAAAAGCATAGAAAGCATCATAGGATGAGTTATACATAGAGTTGACGGCAATCGTCGCCGGAAAGAGACCGATATGGCCCACATTGGTGTTGCTCGTGAAGTCGTTGACTTGCCATTTTTTATTGATAAAGAAATTCAAGGCCTGGATCTGAGCCGTCCCTTGACTTTGACAGTTGTTGGCAACGGATTCTATGTAAAGCCTATAGCGCTGATAGCCCGAATTCATGACCAAGGCTGTCCCTGATCCGGTCCGGGGACTGGAATAAACCAGGTCGCGACTGTAGGTGAAAACACGATAGGTGTAGTTGGTGCCAGCGGTGAGCCCGCTATCCTGGACCGACTGTTGGGCCCCGACCGAGACGATGGTGCCTGCGCCCTGCGGACCAGGCGCATAACTTTGGCCGTTGACCGGCTGGAAATTATCCTGAGCCAGGCCACGATACGCGAGGTAACCAACGGGGTTACCACCACCGGATATCCAGGACAGAGCCATCCCATTCATGATGGGCTGCAGCTTCAGGTTCGTGGGGCTATTGTGTTTCGAACGCACGATGTCTCGTGACGTTTTTTGCCCGTTGCTGGCACTTTCGATTTTGGCTGCTGCTGGGATGCTTTGCGGATTACCTTTGATAGCCCAGCTGAGTTTATGATTTCCCACGGGAATCTTATTCCCCACATAGTGTCCTATGGCATCCGTAGTGATAGCCGGGATTTTAGTGCCAGGGAATTGAAGCTGGACGGTGGAGAAAGAGGCCACCCCTTCCATCTCAGCCTGACCTTGCAGACCACCCGTTGGGGGGAGATTGAGAAGGCCTAAATCAAGAGTCGCGCCACTGGATTCGAAAGGCAGGCGCAGACCCAGGTTACTTTCATGATCCGAGCTTGCAAGGCCGGTGACGATCACCTCATGCAAGCCTGCCGGCACATCACGAATGACGAATTCCTGATCGCTGATGCGTTGGACGGGAAGTTTGTCGACGTAGCCGACAATGTAGGCATCCACGCTTTTCGGATCGGCATCCTTGCTCACGCGGAAAGTCAGGTTGATGCCACTGACCGGTACACTGACGCTCGCCGGCGTGTCGGTAAGAGTGTCATCGATGGCCGTATCAGTGTTGTTGGAATACTCGCTCGTTTTCGCACCATCCAGCTGTCCACGACTGGATGCAATCTGATCCCCCGGCTTGCAGGCCAGAAGCAGAAGCCCCATGAAAAGACTGGAGGAATGAATGCGCATGGCGAGCAAGTATTTTCCTCCGTTAATTTCCTTGTTATTGCATATTGTTCGGACTTATTGCGGGAAACCCTGAGGCAGGAAAAGAAGGCGGTTTTTTGGTTTTGATTGTCGTTATTTAGGGGCTTGCTGGGCAGGGTCAATTGAAGCGAAGTTCATGGCTGGAGCAAGAAAAAAAGAAATGTACAAACGGTAAGAGACGGCAGCGTTGAGACAGGAGGAGTCTCGAACAACTCCTCCAGTGCTGGGGATCACTGCTCAAACGTACACTGACTCACGAGTTGTCTTTTTGTAAGATCAAAGCGGGTGGAGCACTCCAGGTTTCTCAGGTCCCAGCGTCGACCGTTAGCGACAGCCTGCGCTTCGGCACCGTTCTTCCGGAGGACTTTGATAAACGCTTCAGTATCTTCCACACTGGCGCGAACAAACAACCCACCGCCTACCGAAAACTGACAAGTTTTAAGGTTGGTGGCATTCACGCAAAAGACTTCGTCTGTTTGAAAGAACGTGGACTCGATCGAGGATTGCTCCTGGATACCCGATGCTTCCAAAACTTGGACCATGATTTTGGCGTCATGGCCTTTGACCAGAAATGGGGTGGGCAAGCGGCTCAAAGCCATCGCGGCCGGGGCACCCAAAGCAAAAGAAAGACTAGCGGCGATCATTACAAAGCGAGATTTCATAAAAAGATCCTTTTCACTGAAAAAAGTTGGACAACCAGACACGCCCCAACCTAGGCGCTCAAGGCCCAAAGCTCCACTGTTTCAAACTGTAAGCATATGATGCGATTTGACGAGATAAAGGGCTGTGGAAGGAAGGACAGGCCTAAATTACGAATGATATTGGACGGCTGGCCCAATTGGGGAGGCATTTTCGGCAAGCCCGACCCGTCAAGCGACATGGCCCTGCTCGACTCTATCGTTTAGATGCTTGTTCTGGCGAACCTCGATGTCGGCTCCAGCATCATCGTTATAGTCATTGATGGCAGAGGTGTTGGATTTGCTTTTGTCGAGTCCTTATTCACTAGACTTACCTGGGGAGGACTGCAGGATTCCATCGAAGGAACCCTTAAGCATCAAGCAAAGGCTTGGCGCAAAATCCAGTCGTAATTCGCTCAGTTCACCCTCTTCCAGCAGCTTCGCGACCGCCGCAAGCGGATGCGCTTTATAGTAGAGCCCGATTAGCGCCGCATGCGTAAACAGAAAAGCATCAATCACAGAGCGCATATCTGCAAATCCAACCTTAGCCTGTAAGGCAGGAGCGATTCGCTTGATCTCTCTCAGTAAGCCTTCCTTGTACGATTTGACTTTATCGGGCGAAACATTGTTTTCCAAGATCGAGTGAAGGTCATGAATACGAATCAACATAGGTTTATAAGCCTTTTCGCAACTCTGAGTCTGTCGTTAAGTTTTTTTGCTTGCAGCACAGCGAAGGATATAAAGCAGAACGACTCACCCAATGTCGCACGCGAACTTGCATCCGCAGACCTCAAGTGCCCTCGCGAACAAGTAACCGTTAAGCTGTTGCCGTTGAGACCAGCATTTTGTACGTGGCACGGAAATGAGCTTTACGAAGCAAATGGTTGTGAAAAAACCTCAAGGTATCGTTGTCAGGGATCGAAAAACTTTAGTGAAAGCTGGCCTGGGACGCGTTTTATGATCCGATCCAGCGACACCCGGAGATCACGCTGTGCAATCCCCTTCCACTTACAGGTCAGAATAATCGAAACCAGCCGGTGATTGCGCTCGCCCTTCTTCACAGTTTCCGGCATGTCTATATATGCGATGTGTTTCCATGCACTGATGGTAAGAACGAGTCGTTCATAAGCCCTGTCCGTCAACTTACGGCCGGGGCGAATCGTCAGACGATAAACCTCCCGTGCCAATGCCTGTACATCAAGCCAGTCGAGGGATCCGAGAGCTGCTTATAGACCGTGTTCTTTGAGATGCAGTACCTTGGCATGATGTGGCCTGCAAGAAGTCCGAGGCATCCATTCCTGTCCTCCTTGCTCATCATCCGGAAATCTCCCCTTCGATGTTGCGCTGAAGAAACTCAATAGTCTACAAACGCAACAAAACCCACGTCAGTCAGAGCACTTAAGAAGCCAAATTCGTTAACGATTTCAGTAGGTTTGCGGATCTGCCGTAAGGTCTTAAGAACATGACGATTGTTTTTTCAAGAAATTATTGGGAAATGTCGATAACACAAAGGTGTATAAAACCATTTGGCGGTTACTATGCGATATATTCTGGTGTTTTTGATTTTGCTGGCGTGGCCACAGGTTCAATGTACCTCTAAATCTCTTAAATCCGGGAACGCAATCAGCAACACGGACGGCGTGCAAGGAAAGCCGGACAAAGGCTCGGAAGAGCCAATCGGCCTGCCTGGATATCCATTGATTTGCGTGCCAGTGAACGTACCTTTCGATGCGGACGATGCGAGCACCATCGGCTGCGGGTTTTATGATCAAAAAACCAACGCCCGTGTGTCCCAGAAAACCTTTTCCTCCAACATCGATTGGAGTTTCGACCCTTCGACGTTGATGGGCGGTGCGGAAGTATCGATCTTCAAATCCGCCGAAGCGAATAGTACCGACCAATATGATGTCTATTATTCTTTCAGAAGTTTTTCTGTGAATTTTACCGAGTTGGTGAACGCCTTGATTATTGTCATGGACGTGACAGACTTGAATGGACAACGTGTAGTTTATCGAGATGGGGATTTTGCCAGTCGGACGCCGCCGCCTAAGCCTGGTACTCCTGGTGCTGATGCTCCAGGCGATATTGTATCTGGGCCATGATAGCGGAAAATTTCAGGACATGTCGTCCAGGGCGCTGGAACGCATTCACAGTGATTGCAGCTCCGTGGTTTTGAATCATCTTTGCATGGGCTGTAACTACGAAGCCATGCCCCTTTTGATGCGAGCTTGCGAGGGGGGCGGTGCAGCTGACTCCATAAACATTGTGGCCGGTAGCTCAATTAAAAACGCGAACGGCTTGAATCCTTCGTCAGCAGGTCGATGATCATGTAAAACAATTTTGATATGTCCTTGAGCATCCTGGAGGTATTTCCGCACCGCCCCCATGCCGACGCCACGACCCGAGATCTGGCTAACATGCTGCGCGGTCGACAAACCGGACTCGAAAGCCAGTTCTGCGATTGCCTCTGCCGTCGCTTCCTCGGTGATCAGGCCTCTGGCTCTGCCCATTTCATGCAAACGTTTTAAGTTCAATCCGCGACCGTCGTCCTGAAAGACAAGGCTGAAAATGCTGCCATCAAAATAAGCCTGCAATTGTAAGACTCCGTTCGGCGACTTGCCATGCTTGACTCGCTCATCCGCTCCCTCAAGCCCATGATCCATGGAGTTGCGAAGCAAATGGACAAAGGTGTTCCGGATCAGATCCTCCGCGTGATGGGCTACGCCCACAGGTGGAATCTTGAAATCAAGAGTAGGAAGCGCCTTATTGAGGTCGCGAGACAGCGGGGCAACCGCCTGGAATACGTCGTCCAATATCTCGGATAGGGGCTTGTACAAATATTTTTGCAAAAGACTCAAGGAGAATGTGAGCCGTGAGCTGTAGGCGTTGTGGGTCTCAGTTTGGAAGGCCCGCAGTTCCTCGAAGGCTTTTGCGACGTCGGCAGTTGCAAGCTGCAGCGTCAGGACTTCTCCATCAATACGCCCGAGTTTTTCTTTCGCCATGCTGCCATAGTCTTGCAGGATCTTATGTTCCTTATCGAGGATGAAGCTTAAAGTGTGACTGTTCAAAGAACCCTGGCCCAATTCCTGCTCCAAGTGATGATAGACCTCGGCGATGCCACGTAATCCAAGGGTGCGGGCCGCGCCTTTGGTAGTATGCAGATTCATTTGCAGTGTCTTGAGTTCATCGCTACCGCCATTGTCCCGTGACAAGGCTATGGCCCGATTCTGCTCGTGGAACTGGAGGGCGCTGCGCATGAATTTTCGGAACGTGTCTTCCTTGATGGAGAGAATTTCGCTAATTATTTGCAGCTCGATTGCCTTTTCCCGAGCGGTATCCTGCAAGTACCGCATTTCCGTCACGTCGCTAAGAGTTACGAGAACTTTATCAATTTGATCTTTAGCGTCGGCGATCGGATTCCATAGGAGTTCCAGTTGTTGGGTCTCTCCATTGGCCAAGCGACGATTAAGTTGGCGAGGCAAGGCATGCTCGTTGAATGCAAAGTTAACGCTGTCTTCCCCTACCATGGAGCCAAGAGCATGGAGTGCTTGGCTTTGCTCGTCATCGCTCAGTTGCGATTGCGCAAACAGGAGGGGCAGCGCCGCCTGACCCTCAAGTTCGTCCACCCCAAAAAGTCTTTTTAGGTACTGGGAATGGTCTTTATGGATCCGAAGTTCAGAACCTTGGATGGCGAATATCCCAATCGGAATATGTTCCATGATCGAACGGATGTCGCGAGTCTGCTCATCCACCCGGGCTTCCAGAGTTTGGTTCAGCTCGAGAACTTGCTCATGCTGCACTTTCAGTTCTTCCGTCAGTTGGATATTCTGCAACGTGATGGCTGCCTGGGTCGTGATAGGGGTTACGGTTTCAATACTGCGCACGTCAAAGAGCTTATAGATTTGGCTATTCCCCAGGTAGCAGTACCCGTAGATCTTGTCGTTATAGACCAGAGGTACGACCATAACGGAGCCGCGGTTGAGTTGATCGTTTTGTTGCCAACGCGCTGGCCTGATCTCGGCCTTAAGGCTTGCCTCCTTGAGACAGGAGTCGATGTAGGATCTATCGATGCCGTATTTTGCATAGCCCTGCTTCAAATATCTGCTGGGTTTACATGGCGGCCGTGGGTCGGCTTCCATTCACCTGCCTCATTTAAAAGGACAAAGCCAAATTCCGACCCAGTACAGACGCACAATGAGTCCAATAACGCTTCAAGCAAGCGATCGCGTTCGCCTAGAGAACTCAGGCGTAGGAATATTTCCAGCATGGCGTTGGTTTCAATTCGTTGGCGCAGCTTAGCCGCCTGTCCTGTGTGCTGGTTCCTGCTCACGGAAAGCGCATTTTGACCCGGGGAATCCGCTTTGGTTTTGAGGTGGCAGATGGCAAGGAGTTTTTCGCATCTTTCGACGAAAAACACCCATTTGCGCGTTAGATAATAGTCCTTGGCCAGCTGAAGGTAGACTTCCGCCTCTTCGGGACGCTCCTCATGGTAAAGCAGTCCTAACGTATACCGGCCCTCAGCCACAACGGACAGCCAGCGTCGCTTGTGGGCCCAATGAATTCCAGCTTCCAGCATGCGACGCCCGCTGGATCTTAGGCCTATCGACCAAAGCCACTCGCCCGTTGCATAAAGGGTCTGGGCGTAGAAGATACGAGCACAGAGGAGCTGGTTGAACCAACAAAAGCACAGCGGGACAATAGCCTTTCGGCTTTGGCCTGTTCGAACCAGCGCCGAGCTGTAAAGTACTGGAGCATAGAGTACGTAAGCTATACGATGCAGCTTCGTAAAAACCATGAACGTCGCTTCACGAAGGCGAGGCAGAGCCTCGGCATAATTACCTCGAAGATAGTGGACTTCACCTGGGGCAAGGCAAGCGAACACCCTATCCAACGTAGAAAGCCCAGTTGTGCGGATTTCTTCTTCGGCTTCTTTCGTAATGCCTAAAATAAAGTCGACTTCCTCATCTCTTCGTTCGTGCAGGTAAGTTCGAACCGTGCAACCGACTGGTGTGGGTAAAAAGCGCACTCTCTTCCAAAGTTCCATCAATTCCGCACTGGCGATCTTGTCATCACCTGTTTCACCGCCGTAGTAGTCAACCTGAGCCATAGCCATCAGCCCTAACGAGCGCCAGAAGGATTCTCCGACTGAGTCGAGATAGCGGTTGGCTTGATGGAGATTTTGATGCGCCTTTTTAAGATTACCCCAAGTGAAGTCCGTGCAAAACGCGGTCAGCATGATCAACCAACCCTTTTTTAATGGGGTTGGAAGTGCGATCAAAATATTCGATGCCCTTATTGAAGAAATAATAAGCAAGTTTTTCGAAGCCAAATGCAGACATCACAACGCCCCAATAAGCCATGGTGGTTGCGCGAGGCTCGTTGTCTTTATAAGGCAGGATTTTAAATGTCAGAGGAATCACATTGGCGATGGCAGCGATAGGGCACGTGTAATACTGGGGCTGCAGCACCGAGCATAAAAGCTCGAACCGCGTTTGTTCCGCTTCGGAAGCAATTTCTTTGGTTTGGCGACCGAAGTACTTGAACCAGATGGCGTAAATGATTAGCAGCGGCATATTGAAGGCGATATACAGGTAGCCGACCCACTCTCTCGTCACGACTCTTTCGTTAAGAGCTTTCAGGCCTTCGATTCCCGCCTCGGTTGAGGCTTTGTGCCGAAACAGGGTAACGCAATAGTCTGTTTTCTTGGCGAAAAGCTTGGCTCTGGCAATCGGATCATGAATGTAGAGCAAAATATGGTCAAGTAGCTTGATGGCTGTATCGATTTGGTCCGAGACCGCCAGCGTACTGGACCAAAGCTTGTGGACGGCTATCCACTCAACTAACTGGTGCTTTTCATCAGCAAAATTTTTGGGAAAGAGCAGGGAAGCGCATTGCAAAAGTTCGCGGGCTTTTGCATAGGCATAGATGTCAACAGCGGCCTGTGCGGCTCGATGCAATAGATTTATGGCTGTCGTAGGTTCTTTATCAGGGGTCCCTGACATGAGATGAAAGGCCGCCTCAAACAAGTCCTTTCCGGCGACTTCGCCCCGGCTCAAGCTTAAGAGCTGTTTGGCCAGCAAAAAGCCATATTCAGTATGTAACTGCCTCCTCTGCTTATCCTCCAGTCGGGTAAGCGCAGCTTCGCGAATCCGGTCATGAAAGAAAACCAGCTTGGATTCGTGGGGCAGGACAAGGTGCTTTTGGATCAGCTCACTATGCGCGGCCTGAAAGCGCTGGGGGGCGTCCCCAAGTCCTATATCACACGATGAAAAATAAGGGGCTAATAAAAGGAAAATCGTGTCAAAGCTCACTGAAGGGCCGACAATGCTCGCAGTCAGAATCACTTCTCGCGTGAAGGGCTGCAGTTTCCCTAACCGTTCAGAGACGAGGCCAGCCACACCACGGCTTAAACCTGAACTCTGAGCTTTGGATTCGTCAAAGTACCATTCTCGTGACTCTTCTCGCATGCAGAAAATGCCGGTGACAATGGTTGACTGGAGATACTCATAAAGATAGAAGGGGTTGCCATTGGTTAATTGATACGTCACGGCTTGAAGTTTGCAGACTTCATTCCCTTTCTCGTCAAGCAAATGCTCAACCAGCTCGTCGGATTCGAGCTTGCTCAAGGGGCCTAGTTCCATCAGCTCTCCGGGGGAGAGATCGCTCAGAACCAGGCTTGCCAGTGGATGTTGGTCGTCCACTTCGTTGCTCCGGAAGGTTCCAACCACTAATGTAAAATTCGCACGGCCTTTGCGACCAAGGTGATCGAGTTCGCGTACAATGGTGATGCTTTGCCAGTCAGCCCATTGCAGGTCATCCAGAAAGAGGACCTGAGGTTCGCCAGACGGCTGGAGGAGCGTCATAAACTCGGCGAGGGTTTCATTGAATACGCGTCCCTCTTCATCCTTATCGTGGAGCTTCAGCTCTGGAAACTCTGGCAAAAGCCCTTCGTAAAACGCAAAACGCTTGCTGATCAAGCGTCCTCTCGGTCCCAATCGATCCATCAACAGCTGATGCCATTGAGCCAGCTGTTGAGTCGCTATAGTTTGCAAACCCTCAGCATGGTCAATGAGGAGAAGCGTTATCGCACTAAGCGGCAAGTTGCGTTCAAATTCCGAATATTTCGCCGCTATGATCTGCACCTACTGCATCCTTGCCCGGTGCATCAGCTCATAGGCCAAGCGGGATTTGCCCGAACCTGAGGGAGCGCCAATGAAAAGCGACCTGCCCTTGCCTTTGAGTGTTTGCTCTAAAGCAGCGGCGAGCGTTCTTGTCTCCTCGTGGCGTCCGACCATTGGGATTTTGTAATTAAGCTCTCGCAGTTTGTCTTTGGTGCCCAGTGCGAAGCTACGAAGTGCTTCATTCTGCTTGAGCGGCCAATAGCAACGTTCGAAGTCTGCATAGACCCCGATTGCAGAGTGGTATCGCTCTTCGGGATTTTTTCGGAGGAGCTTTTGGATAATGTCTGAAAGAGGTTCCGGAAAGCCTGGGAAAACCGATGCTAAAGGCTTGGGTACGTCATGGAGAATAAAATTGATGAACTCCCTTTCGTTTTTCGCTTCGAATAAGGGCATGGCTGTGCAGAGCTCGTAGAGCGTGACACCGAGTGAATAGAGATCACTTGAAGCATTGCCGCCTTGCTTGACGAAGCCGGTTCGCTCTGGCGGCAAATAAGCCAAAGTCGAAGCCAGTTCCTGGCGATCCAGGATACTAGCCTCGTAAAAACCCCCGTGACCGAAGTCTACCAGCGCAATTTCGCTTTGTGCCTGATCACGGAAACAAATATTGCTGGGCTTGATGTCGCCGTGATAGATGCCTCTTGCATGCACAGCCTCGAGCGCCTTTAAAATTTGCATGCCTAGCTGGACAAGCTCCAAAGGTGCATAGAGGGGTTGCCCTTCCTTCTGAGTCGGCTTGCGAGCGTTCAGCGCGTAACTCAAATCACGGCCTTCAAGGTACTCTTCAAGGAGGTAAGGCAGGCCCCCTTCGACATCAGCCCCATAGATTTGGACTGTGGCCGGGTTGTTCACCGAGCCGATCAACAGACACTCCTGATGGACCAACTTCACGGCTTTAACATCCTGCTGACTCATTTGCTCGATGTTAAAGCATTTGACTGCAACGATACGATGACCGTCTTTACGTCGCCACGTCGCCCGGTATACTTCGCCAAAGCCGCCGACACCGATGCAGTCGATAATTTCAAGCTCGCCGTTACGAAGCGTCTGTCCTGGCCTGAGTAGGCCCATCAGTGTCTCCCTTGAAATCAGTACAAGCGGCTCTTCGCCTCTACCCCGATTCAAAACCTATCGGCGCATAGGACAAAGATTATAGTTGCTCCTGCAATTAAGATCGCCTCTCGC
>NZ_DASQYZ010000165.1:0-26059 GCF_035638955.1 Oligoflexus sp.
GTATATGCCGGGCGGGCCACCCATGAGCCCACTTTATCTGTCGTATTTCAACTGCTGGGCCTTCTGTGATCTTCAGGTAGGTCGCGGCAAGGAAACTATGGCGTCTGTGCTCCATAATGCTTCAAACGTAGTACCAATGGAAAAGACTTTTCTGCAATATTTGAAAAACTTCTCCGAATCGCGCATGGGCCTCTACCGCTACCAAGGCATTGACGGGCGACTGATTCGGCTTGAGGAGTTGCTGACAAACAAGTCATTTCATGTTAAAAGCCCCCTTGACTATCGCGGCAGACCGGGGGAGCTCTGGTTCGTCCGCCTCCTTCCTCCAGCCCAACCCGATCATGCGCCCTATCTGGCGTTCACAACGCCTTACATCATTCAGCCGGCTGAAGAAATGGAATGGCTATCGTATCTCCAACGAACTCTCCAAAAAATGCGACTGAAGGATAAAAACCTCGCCCTGCACCGTCTCTTTAAATACGGGCTCACCCGACAATATTGGAACGAGTATATCTTTGAAGCCTATTTCAACCATGAACCTCAGGCCTGCTATTTGAAAGGCATACCTGATATCGATCTAAGTCGACCTCATAGCCGCGCCAGCGAGGAACAGAGAGAAGTTATGGCGGAAAAAGGGGGGAGACACTTGCTTCCGATCGACACACCACTTCACAAATGACTGAATAAAGGAAAACAAGTTGACGGAAGAAATTTCACCACAGATTCGGGGTTGGTGGCGAATCATAGATACTGCGACCTGGGTCAATGAAGGTTTGGACGACCTTGGGCCAGCACTGATTTCGTTCACTGGAGATGATGATCGATTGGGGATGCACTGCCTTTTGGCCCAACTTCAAGTAAGAGGAACAAAAACGGGTGTTTCCTTCAGCTGGAAAGGAGCCTGGGAATTTGATCAGCTCAGCGGCACTGGCAATGCAAAAGTTGGCAAAGATGGTCTGCTTAAGGGAATGATCAAAATCAAAAATGGCGATAGTAGCAGCTTCTCTGCAAAGCGCTACGAAGGTTCGCCAAGTCCAATACCAGACCCACCATCATATCGTGACAAATGGCGGCGTCGCTGGTAAACAGCCTTACTCCTTCTGTGTGTGGTGCGTGGTGCAGCTATCTGATCCGGCGAAAAGCAAGCGTGACGCCAGCATTTAGCAACATGATCATCTGGATGCCACCCCCCAATTGGTCACGAAGTTCAGGCGAGCCCCTGAGAAGTCGCTTTGAACTTTTTGTAAACCCCGAAAAACGGCTCAAAGAGTTGCATCTCTGAGATTCTGTCAAAAAATCCCACTGCCGATTCAGGGGCCGCAGGACTCATATGTATCGAAACCTATGCTGCGACTATAGTCGGATCCCTGCTTCGCGAAGTAGTGAGCAAACTCTCTTGGCTTCGGTTTTACTAAAACCAGCATCCAAGAGTATGCTTTCGGGATCGGCTTTTGTCCCCGACTTTCTCTCCTTGGGGGCAATCTCTTTTTCGATGATCCCAGCAATATCTGAATCAGGTTCCCGATTGAATTTATGACCAAGCTTGTAAAGGAATGCTTCCTTGAGGGAAGGAAGATGCTTGTCGATGGCCTCTTTGTGCCGCAAATACATACTGTAGAAATGAAGATGATTTTCGATCGTCGTCCGGTCTTTTCCCACGGTATCCGCGATCTGCTTCGCAGTTTTGCCTTTTTCTGCCAGAAGCTGGTAGCCTGCGGCGCGGTCTATGATCGACTCGCGTCTGGTAAAATTCGACACAACTTTTTGAACTATCTCGTCGCTCTCACTTGTTCCAACTCGAACAATAGCTTGGATGGTAATAGAGATGTGGGGATATTGCTGCATGAGCCTGCGAGCAGCCTCAACACGATGATGGCCATCAATAAGGGACATGCCATTCTCGGTTTTTTTCACCACAACGGCAACCTTAACACCAACTTCTCTGATGCTCTGAAAATACTCTTCAACCTTGGTTTCATCTATCTGCCGATAATTGTCATATTGAAGCGCATGGATATCTTTCGGTTTGAGAGTAAGTAACTGCTCCTTTCCACCCTTTACGCTTCTTTTTGTCTCTCCTAAGCCCTTCTCTAATGAAGTTTGTGCTACAGATTCTACAGACATCTGACCCTGTGTGCGTTCTTTTTTGGCCATCGACTTGCTCTCCTCTTGCGAACGATTAACAATCCAATAATTTCACATACTTACCAAATTTGTAGGGCTAACTATCTACTATTACTGATAATGTTTATTCGTGATTACCGTTGCTTATAATAGATAATATTGCCTTACTGTCTATTCTATCTATGTCGATATAGGAATGTTCTGCCTTTCGAACTGCTCTATTTTGCAAGTTGGCAGAAAACTAAATTCCGCATGAATCCCCTTATTTTTCAGTGCTTCGTTCTTATGTGAGGATTGTCATACCGGATTACAGTTGTCGGTATTGCTTCCGCAGAAAACAAGCTGACGGAAACCAAACCAGGCGTGGTCAAAGGTAAATATTCCTATATGAGTCCGGAGCAGGTGCTGGCCAAGCCCCTCGACGGACGTTCGGATGTCTTCAGTCTGGCCGTCGTGCTGTGGGAAACCCTGGCGATGAAGCGGCTGTTCGCGGGCATGTCCGAAGTGGAAAGTATACGCAAGGTACAGAACTGCGAAGTTCCCTATGACATCTGCGAATTGAATCCGGAAGTCGACAAGGAACTGCGGGCCATCGTCATGAAGGGCCTCGCCAAAGATCGCAAGGAACGCTACCAGACGGCAGCGGCCTTTGAAAAGGATCTGTCGCGTTATCTGCACTCACGCTATTCGGAATTTACCTCCCGTGAACTCGGTAACTTCCTGAAACGCATTCTGGCCAAACGCCGGGATAAAACTCAGGAAGATATTCGCGAAACCTTGGCCCAGGCTTCCAAACCAGCGGTGGCCGCTCCCGTCACCAATATGGCTGTGGGTCAGACGTCGGGCAACATTCCGCAGGGCATGGTTGAATCCGCGCGCAGCGTCCACAATGAAATGCCTATCACCGACGCCTCGCGCCTCGGCAGTGCGAATGTGCACGCGCCTTTGATGGATGATCGCACGATCACGCTGTCCGGTGGTTTCAAGAAAAATCACCCATCGCGCATCATGGTCGTGGATCAGGCTTATCCGCAGGCGGAAAGCACAGCCACGCGTCAAAGACCGCGCAATCACGTATCCTCTCCCCCGCGCCGGGCTGCACGCAGCAAAATCCCAATGATTCTGCTGCTGGTCGGAATGCTCGTGGGCGTGCTCTACTTCAATCGAGATGAACTCGTCATCGATAAGAAGCTGCAGATCGATCTGCGAACGTCACCGGAAGTCATTACTTTGAAGGTAAACGGCGTTAAAATCTATGATGGCGCCTATGTGAAGTCACCAGTGAAGCTGCGTTTAGCTCCCGGGGCTTATGAAATGGAAATAAGCCGACCTGGTTACCAAAAGGAAGTCATCCGCTTCCAAGGCGAATCGGGAGAGACCCTGAAACCCGAGAAGATATTCCTGAAAAAATTGCCTCACGCCATGCTCTATCCCGTCCGTCTTCTGTCATCCGGCAGCAAGGTTTTCGTGGATATCGACAACGGTCTGTTTGAAGGGGAAACGCCCCTTCTGGTTGAGTTGACGCCAGGCGTATCCCATTTCGTAACATTCCGCGCCGTCGACGAAAGCGCACAATATAAGTGTGAATTCCGCGTGGACCGACCGCCTCAGGCCGGTGTGCCTTCCACTTTGGTGATTACACCGGCGGCTTCCGGTCAGAAAGCTCGTTGCCAGATCAAGAACTAATCTGTCTGGCATCATCTTATCCTGTCCTTCAGCGGGATCGTCAAATCCGGAACGTTGAGTCGCGCCACCATCAGAAATATTAAGCAGGATCTATTCTTCGCGTTCGATCATAACGCAGCAGGCACTCCAATAGCACCAGGAGTGGGCGCCTTTTAGTTCGTCATGCACAGCATTTCAAGCGCCCCGGGCGCTGACATCGATAACAAATTGCTATCGAATCTTCCCGATAGATAACCTTTCCACCAGTACGACCAATTTCCCATGATCCCGCGCCTTCGCAAAGCGGAATAATTATTGCAGACCCAGACGGGTAACCGACTCACCAACCGAACAGCATCCGCGTTTTGTTGGGAAATTCAATTATCTGAGGCCGCTCCGGCCTCTATGTATTGTGAGTGTATAGGTCAATCCGTTGCCAAGAGGAGCAATCCATGCAGTACAGCATGCAGGCAATCAACAAGTTGACACTCATGTCATCGGATGGTGCCCAAGGGAATATTAAAGATATTTATTCTGATGACGTAACATGGACCTCGCGATATTTTGTCATAGATACTGGAACATGGCGTTCCGATCGCCTCGTCCTTATCAGCACTGAAGCCACCAGGCACTCAGCTGGAATGAGCGGAAAATAGACGGTGGTATGAGACCCGAGGGGAGGTGAAGAACGCGTCCTCATACAACCGTAATACAGGAGTCACAGAATCCTGCCGGCACAATTGACACAATATCATGAGGGTTTCAAAGATCGAGCATTTCGGATGCGACACAGGGTATCTGCAAGCACGCATTCTCAGCCCCATGTGTAACTGGCATCATCTCGTTCGATATTGAGAACTGGCGTTCCATAAGGTGCGATAATGGAAGAAGTGATCGATCTCAGCTTTGTAGCGTTGGTATTTGGCCTTTTCGTTTTGCCTCGATACCTGGAGCGCTGGCATATCCCCGCAGGTATCACTGCGTTTGGGCTCGGGCTTGCAGCCGCGAGCTGTTGCCAGGCTTTCCGATTCGACCAGCTCCTGGGTTTCCTGGCTGTCCTGGGGATCAGCTCGCTCTTTCTTCTTGCGGGGATTGAAGCCGATCTCTCGGAATTGAAAAAGGTATGGAGGTTTCTGGCTGTTCACGTGGCCGGAACCTTGGGCGTGCTTGCTTTGATTACAACCGCGGCCCTTCAACTCTTCGACCTCCCTTTTAATGTGGCAGGACTTTTGGCCCTGGCGCTGGCCACTCCATCGACGGGTTTCATACTTGACGCCATTCCCAGTCTGCCGTTGAGTGAAGAGCAGCGCTTTTGGGTGAAAAGCAAAGCGATTGGGACGGAATTGGTCGCCCTCCTTATCATGTTTTTCCTGTTGCAATCACACTCCCTTGAAAAGCTATCGCTGTCAGCCTTGGGGCTCTTTCTTATCATCGCAGTACTGCCTTTGGTTTTCATGGGATTTGCTAAAATCGTCTCACCCCATGCAAAGAATTCTGAGTTTTCGTTTTTCATCGTTCTTGCCGTGCTGGTGGGGATCGCAACCAAACGTTTGGGCACTTACTACCTCGTCGGGGCTTTCATCGTTGGGTTGGCTGTGCAGCGATTTGAGGATCTCTTTGAAGTCATGAATGCGCATAAGGTGTATGACGCCCTCAAGCTCTTCTGCACGTTTTTTGTTCCCTTCTATTTTTACCGAGCAGGGAATCGGTTATCGCTGGATGTTTTTTCCACCGAAGCGCTCACAGGTGGGTTGGCTCTGACCCTGATCATAGTCCCTCTACGGCTCCTGCCTGTTTTCATCCAGCGTCGCATGCAATTCCGTGAAAGCTTCAAGCAGATTCTTACTGTGGGTATTTCAATTACACCGACCCTGGTTTTCGGTCTCGTCATTGCAGAGATTCTTCGAACTCGTTATAATCTGGCTCCTGATATTTTCGGAGCACTGGTCACTTATACCATCCTGGTAACCATTATACCCGGGTTCATCCTACGGAACTCGCGTTTTCAGGATATTCCCGAACCTCACGAAGTTTTTTGAACGCACTGATTGCGGGCGTTCATGATGACCACGGAGGATGCATGATCCTCCCCAGCCCATCCAGGCCTGCACCCACTGCACGAATATTTCCGGGATAAATCGGCCCATAACAAAAAGTTATGAAATTGATACGATAATTATATTTTATAGGACAGGAAGGAGGTCCGATGCTTGTTGGATATGGATAACTCAAGGGAGCGGCATGAATCGCCTGTTTATAGTATCGCACCGACTGCCTTTTAGCGCTTACTTTGAAAATGATCAGATCCGCTTGAAGGCCTCGATGGGGGGACTTGCCAGCGGACTGCTGCCGCTGCTTGGCGAAGATACGGTTTGGTTGGGATGGGATGGGCTTTCCCAGAAACTGACCAAAGCCCAAAAAGCGCATGTGGCATCAGCTTTCCAGGAGCGCGGTTGCGAGACTGTAAGACTACCCATCAGGGCTCACCATGCCTTTTACAATGACGTTTCGAACGGTGTCTTTTGGCCTCTCTATCACAACCAGACCGGCAGCCTGCCGTTGACCTTGCCGCATTGGGCTGATTATCAGCTGATCAATCGCCTGTTCGCCGAACGCCTTGCTGAATTGGTCCGGCCTGGCGATACGGTCTGGATTCAAGACTATCATCTCCAGCTGCTGCCCAGGATGATCCGGGAACGTAATCTGGGTGTTTCGATTTCCTTTTTCCTTCATGTCCCCTTTCCTCCCGCCGAGATATTCCGCATGCTTCCGATACGGGAGGAGATCCTGGAGGGCCTCCTGGGAGCAGATACAATCGGCTTCCATACGAAGGGCTATGTCGATCACTTTAAGCAGGCAGTGGAACAAATCGTTTCTTATCCCCGAGTCACTGACGGCCTCCTTGTGGGTGGACGTATGATCAATGTTTTGGCTGCTCCGCTCGGAGTCGATGTCGTGCATTGGGAGGAGATCGCAGCGCGGCAGAGTGGGGGGACCCTGGTTGAAGCTATCGACAAAATGCGGCAGGACAAACCTGATCTTCGCATTCTATTCTCTGTCGACAGGCTGGACTACACGAAAGGGCTTCCAAGAAAACTCCTGGCTTTTGAAAAATTGCTGGAAAAATATCCGGAGTGGCAGGGGAAGATTACGCTTATCCAGATAGCGCCCAGTTCACGGGACGAGCTTGCTGCCTACAACCGCTACAAACTGCTGGTCGAACAGATGATCGGCGCCATAAATGGGCGTTTTGGATTTCCTGGGTATCAGCCGGTTCAATACTTCGCCTCGGCTTTCAGCGCGGAAGAACTGGGTCAGGCCTATGGCAGAGTCAATATCATGCTCGTGACACCTCTGATCGACGGGATGAATCTTGTTGCCAAGGAGTTCATCGCATCACGACCCGACATGGATGGGGTCCTGATTCTCAGTGAGTTTGCAGGGGCCGCCGATGAACTGCGTGAGGCTCTGATCGTCAATCCTTATGACATTGATGCCGCAGCCAGGACCATGCACGCTGCGTTGATCATGCCGGAATCGGAGCGACAGGATCGAATGAAACGACTTCGTGATGCAGTCACGAAGTTTAGCACGGTCGAGTGGGCTCGCCTTTTTAGTCAAGGGATGGGTCCAGGTTCGCCCAAGCTTGAGTCGGTTCAGGAAAACCCATTTCTTAGGCCTGATCAGCTTCCGCAGCTGGCATCGCAGCTCACACCCCCGCTCGCTCTTTTTATCGACTACGATGGCACCCTCTTCCCGATCGTTCGTCGCCCGGAATTGGCGGCACCGGATTCGGGTCTTATAATGCTGCTGGGGCAGTTAGGTTCCATACCTGGAGTCGAAGTGCACATAGTCAGCGGTCGGCGCTTTGACGAGCTCTTCCGTTGGTTCCATCGGCTCCCCTTGCATATTCACGGGGAACACGGCGGTATTTCATACGATCCGCAGACGCGACAGCGCAGCTTCCTCATGGAATCGAAACGGGACTGTCGCCCGCTGCAAAGGGCCTTCCAGATATTTGAGCGCCACAAATCCTTGAACGAGGGTATCCTCATAGAACGAAAAGTGTTCTCCACCGTTCTCCACTATCGCATGATCAATCCCGACGCCGTCGATCCTCTGCTCAGTGTGGTGACGGAAGAAATTATGTCTATGGAGGGTGCCGGTGAGATCGAAATCCTAAGGGGCAAAAAAAACCTTGAGGTCAGGATCAAGGGAATCAGCAAGGCCCGTGTGATCGAAAATCGAATGGCAAAGGACGACCCTATTTTCTGTGTCGCAATCGGTGACGACAGAACTGACGAGGACATGTTTGCGGCGATTGGTGATGCCGGCCTGGCTCTGGGAGTAGGATCATCGGGCACAAAGGCTCATTTTAAGCTTCTTGATAGCACGATGGTTCGCGAGTTTCTTCGAACTCTCTTCTCCCATCTGAACACTGGAGCAGAGATGCAGACTCCCACGCAGAATGTACCGACACGTGTTAAGTAAAGTCAGTCGGGATAACTTCAACACTAGTCCTTGTCTTTGAATACCCTGAAGTAATCCCGAATCTCGCTATTAACCAGGTCGAGCTGGCGATTTTTAGGTGCGATCTGATACACGACATGGTTCCAAAGTTTCTGCCCATCATTAAGTTTGACCAGCGTTCCGCTCGTGAGTTCCTTTTGCACGTACGGTTTTGGGAGAAAACCCACGCCTACCCCCTCGACAGCGGCCCGGACAACGGCAGAAAGAATATCACTTTCGAAAATGACAGGGCGATTGATGCGCAGCTTTTGAAGCTGAATCTCTGTTTCAATCCGAAGCTTGTGTTCTGAGACGGGAACAACAAGCCCGAGGTTGAGTGCCTGAAGAAGTTTGCCGAGCGGGTCCTTCGCCTGACTCTTCCGGTTATTCTTCAAGATCGATCGATTGGCAACGGCCACGACCGGCATGGAAATCTCGGCCAGCACGGCGAAGTCGTCGCCGAGGGTCGTATGATTGCTCAAAAGCACATCGAGCTCCTTCCAACGGAGCTTATCAAGCAGGACACGGTGCTTATCCGACCTCATGGAGACATGTACGTCCTGGTTCATAAGATCCTTGCGGAAAATCTTCCGAATCAGGTTGACAACAAACGGACGTTCCAGCTCGTCCGACACGCCGATGCGAATTGTCTTTTGGACTCGACTGTCCTTGTTTTCGAGGAACTCGCTAAGATCGTCAACAGGCTCAAACATTCTGCGACAGATGGAATAGAGGACTTCTCCGTCCTGAGTGAGAGCGACCCCTCGTCCGGCCTTCTTGAACAGCGTCCGATTTGTATGCGCTTCCAAAGCTTTGATTTGAACAGTCAGCGACGGCTGAGCAATGCGAAGGTGGTGGGCAGCTTTGATCATTCCACCCAGTCGGGCTACTGTGAAGAAATAGAAGAGATGATTGTAGTTGAACATTGGGTTCCCTTCTTGCATATGCAGGAAGATGCAGTTCGTGATCCCGACTTTGACCGAACCAATCTTTTGACGGTTATGGATCACGGGAATCCATAGGATAATCTTATGCGATTTTATTAGAAAATTATATTTTACGTGGAACCTACATTAGTGAATCCTTTATGAGATGTGGATTGGATCCCTGGAGGGAGGCCAGTTTTATTGCGCATCCAGGAGCCAAATGAGTCAAGACAGAATACCTGCCGCTCTAAGTTCCTTCATTCTTGGAAACCTTCATTCAGTTGAGCAGCTTGAAATCCTCTTACTGCTATCGCGCTCTCCCGATGAGACCTTTTCAGTTGATCAGATCGACAGGCATATTCGCGCCAGCGCTCAGTCTGTTACCAAACGGCTCACTGATCTTGTGTCACGGGATCTGATTGACAGAAGATTGGACAGCGACATAGACGTTTATCAAGCCAAGAAAGACCCACAAGTCTTGAAAATATGCCAGGAATTGGCTTGTTACTATGCAACCCATCATTCCGTGATCATAGAATTGATATATTCACGTCCAGCCAATGCCATGGGTTCGTTTTCGAATGCTTTTCGCTTCAAGAATTAGCGCTTCGCATCGAATACGCGCCATTAGGATAGTCAGCACCAGGCTCGACGCTGCCTCAGCGAGAGACCATGAGAAATTTTAACATGCCGCATGCTGATGAAAAAGGAGGTGCCTTGGTCAGGCACCCCCCCAAAGTCGGAGATGTTACATGGTGAACGGCGCTCCGTAACTTCTGAACAAAGTACACCCCTCAGTTCCAAACTTTTCAAGCCTTCAAGAGCTCGACCGGCTGACAGATAATCATATTTTCGCAGCAATTATGATGACGGACGCAAGCACGGCCACAGCTACGATGCAAAATACCGTGAGCAAATAATCCTGAGATCTCTGATCTGTATGATTTCGGTGCGTGAGAGAGGTAAATGAAATTCGGCCTTTTTCCCGGACAATTGCCAATCGAAAAGCAGAGTCTGGCAGCGTGGCCTTGGTCACTGCGAGATAATATACCTGACCGTCTTGCCAGGAAGTTTCGACCAGGCCTCGAAAAGCTGAACGGTCAAGGTATCTCTTAACGCGTCGTTTTTCGTAAATTGTTTCCTTGTTGGCTGCCATAAGATCGGCCAGCCTATCGCGGCGATCATAAAGGCAGCAAAAAATCTCTTCCAGATTCAAAGGTCGCTTTTGCTCCCGCATGATGCACAGCAATTCGGACTCCAGATGCTCGTCGTTCTGTTCCAACAAGTGATGACTCCGGAAGAATGGAATCGACATAACTGGGGGAGAGAGAGAATCCAGTTATGTCCAATATTGTTCCAGTACCAACTACCAAGTATGTTATCGACATAATCTGCAGAAAGTGTGCCGGTTATGTTTCGCCGAAGTTACGCACCCCATGCCGGAGCATCCTAACGCCCACCTGTCAATTTTTGACCCTCGGGGTCATTTTTTGACGAAATCTGTGAAACGAGATGCAGCGGCATCCACTGTAAAGAGGAAACGACACAACTGGGACGCAGGACAATGTCCAATTACGTTCTCGCACCAGCATTCCTGGCGCTCGCCGTAGAAAGCGTGCCGTCGACTGAATAATTGAGGATGCCCATACGCGTCAGCAAATTCCTAGTGGCTTGTTGTCAGGTTTTGATCCGGGGACTCGGTTCTTGACGAAATTCGCTGATCTATGCTGATACAATGATCTTTCATTTTCGCTTTCAGCGTATTTCGAGCGATTCCTAGAATGTCGCAAGCTTCCTGGAGGCGCCTCCTGGTTTCTGAAAGAACGGCCGGCAGCATGATACTCTCAAGCGCTCGCACCATCGCGTCATAAATAGATGTTTCGCCCTTCTCCAGTAGATTTTGAACAAGAAGCGACATGCTGTCGGCGGATGCAGTCTCAACTCGATGGCTGGTGGCAGGATCAAAGGCAGCTTTGAGAATGGAACGCGGCAAATGTGGAATTCGAGGGGACTATCCATCTGCATGAGCCAAGGCATATTTTACAACGCTTTGCAGTTCTCTCATATTGCCTGGCGAGTCATAGTTCCTCAGGATTTCAAATATTATCCTCCTTGCGCTCGCGAAACGGGGGTAGGTCGATAGTGAAGACGTTGAGCCGATCATAAAGATCACCACGGAACTTGCCCTCGTCGATTATGGTCTTCAGACTTCGATTGGTCGCAGCGATAACACGCACATCAGTTTCAATCGTATCGTTGCCACCCAGCCGTTCGAACCTCTGGTCCTGAAGGAGACGGAGGACTTTGGCCTGGGTGATAGTTAAAAAGACGCTGATCTCATCTTTTTGGCCTGTCGCATCGAGGGCATTCATCAGAATGTGTGAATAGTAACCCCTGAATCTGAGCTCGTCCGTGGAGAAGCCTCAGACACTGCTCTAAAAGGCCGGTAGGATCCAACCGTTCAATGGACATTGCGGGCTGTCGTGCGAATTCCAGCAGATTTTGAACAGTTCGTTGAACACGACAGAGCTCCTGTTCCATAATATGAAGATCGTCCTTTCTTAACAGATTATCGCGCACGAGCGCGGCCTGGACGAGCAGCTTTATGGACATCAAGGGATTTCGCAGCTCGTGGGCGGTACCTGCCGCCAATTGGTCAAATGGCTGCGAATTTCTCAGATCTCAGGATCTCTTCCTGCGTTTTCTGAAGTCGCATGACGACCCGTTCCACCTCGACCACAATGATATCAACGATATTCTTGAGATCTGCCAGATTAACGCCAGTCGAAACGCGGATGGGCCCCACAATCTCGCTGAGTTTCCCGGCGGCAAAGGTCAACGGCAGGTTTAGCTCGACCAGAGATTTGCTCATGCGCCGTGCGACCAACATCTCCAGCTCCTCAGCAGCTCTAACGCTTGTGACATTGAGTTCCAGGACTCTGGACAGCTCCTGATAGAGGTGATTCACTTACCACGCGGAACCCCCACCCATGATCAAAAGCAGAAGGCTGAGAATAAAAACAGGCCAGGACATGGTCACATTTTTGAAGACGGCTTTGATACGATAACCTCGCGCGAAATTGCAGAACGATCGTTCAAGGTAATCGCGTCTGCGGCGCTGCGTCCAGATAGATGATATGGCGCAGGGTTCCGGAAGGGACACGTCACGCCCCCTACCACGGAGGTGCAATCTATTCAGCATATAGGACCATTCGCTCGAAGTATGCCACTGTATACCGCCAATGAAAGCGCTTTTTGGAAACCCAGGATTAAAATTGGTCTGTCAAAGTTTGATCAGATCATCACAATTTGATGCCCGCTACACTCTGGCATAAACCTTGAAGTGAATCTGATCATGATTGCCTTTCCCTAGCGAAAAATTTGTTTTGAGACGAAGACAAAATTTTGGGATCCGGTCTACGCAGGCCGGGTTCTGCCTCATCCTCTGAGATGCTTGGAGCTGTATAAAAATAGGCGGGGAAAAGCATTGGGATTGTGAAGCGAATGAATGGGTTCATGCTGCCAATTTATTGATCGCATTTGTCACAATCCTCTCATCCATAACTCAATATCTTTTGAAACAATTAGGTCGTGACCGATGAGACTAAAAGCTTTTGCCACCATCGTGCTTTCAATTTTAAGTGTCCTGACTGTTGGAGTATCAGCGGCGCTGATTGGCATGACCACAGCACTACATGGGACTTCAACCAAGTTGCTGGAATCGAAGCGAAGTATTACAGCGTCCTTAGAGCTCAAAAACACTCTTCTTAACTTTGCTCACAAGGATTTGCTCTGGATAAGCACAGGGGACACGAGGCATCTTGGTATGCGACGCGAAGCCCAGGAAAATATGGTCCGTCTATTCGAAGAAATTCGTCATTATACTGCCTCAGAGCATGAAGCCCACCTCATACATTCGGCGACAACCGCAGTCGACTCTTACATTGACGAAAGGACTCGAATCGGGGCAACACCATTTAACGTGATAAGTCCTGCCGAGCAGCTTTCGGAAAAGTTCGAGGAAGCAGCTCGTAACCTGCAAAGCCTGTCCCTATTAAATATTGAGCAGGCTGAGGCAGCTTACATGGCATCATCTATGTATAATAAGCAGGCCAATCTCCTTGGCATCAGCATTACCGTCCTTTTTTTAGCTACGGTACCGCTTCTTTCTCTTGTATTACGAGAATCGCTTTATAAACCCATGCGAAAATTGGCTCAAGTCATGCAAGATTTTCGGCAAGGAGGAAGCATTTACTCCGTGAGAAGCGGAATTGACGAATTGCAGAAAATTTCAGATGCATTTGTCGAGATGGCCACTGAAATCCAAAAACAAAAGGAAACCAGAGTTCAATATCTGGCGGCTGCTGCGCATGACCTACGCAATCCCATCAGTGCCATCAAGATGGGCGCGGATATTACTGTAGCAAGATACAACGATGTTATTCCATCACAAGTACTGCAGCTCTTACAGGTCATTCAGCGACAGGCGACCCATCTCAATAGAATGATAGGTGATCTTCTTGATACAGTTCGCTCGGAGGGCGGTGAAATTGAACTCAATCGAGACATCCAAGACCTTGGCCTGATCGTTAAGGAATGCTGCGCCTTATTTTGCAATTACTCCCAGGATCATCGAATCACAATCAGTATCGGAGCCACCCCTGTATTCGCCCACGTCGATGCCAGCAGGATATCTCAGGTCGTCAACAACTTGATCAGCAATGCAATCAAGTATTCGCCTTATGGCGGCGAAGTACTGGTTACTCTTTCGGTCGAGACGAACGATGCTGTACTTTCCGTGAAGGATTCGGGTATCGGTATCGCCGACAATGAACGCGATTCCATCTTTCAACCCTTCCGGCGAGCAAACGCGACCAGGGATACTATTCCAGGAGTGGGGCTCGGTCTATTCGCATCGAAAAAGATTGTTCTGTCTCATGGTGGCCGCATCGACCTCGCAAGCGAAATAGGTTCGGGTTCGACCTTTATGGTGCGTATCCCAATTGGTCCGCCAACGCACGGCACTGGCAGGAAGGATTGGGTAGAAACTGACTCGCATAATAGCTGCGAAATATTAACAGTTACCTAATGTATGAGGGCTTCATTTCCACTTGATTGATTCCGGCCGAGCGCAGGGAGATGATACGAATGGGCAGACCTTTAAGACTTTGAATGGTGTCGCGATCCGCATGATTGTTCACAAAAGCGCACACAGCATCGAAGGGCCCTGGCCAGCTGCGCTGTAGCTTTCTTGACTTCATGCAGCTCGGTCGTCGACCAAATGCCTTAGCGCAATAGGAGCAAAGGGACCTGAGTTTGATGAAGCATTTTGGTTGTGTTGCTTCCCAGAATGAATCTTCGTATGGGAGACGTTCCATAGGCCCCCATCACAGTAAGATCAATATCATTCGCTTTTACGTAGCTCGTTAGAGCCACGCCCAAGGAGTCTCCCACGCGTCGCGCGATGATGGATTCGTGTCCTTCCGCAAACAGAATTGCCTTTGCTTCCTGGAGTGGAGAATCTGTTGCTCCTCCAACCATAACCAAATGGACCTCAATGCCATCAAATAACTGTGGATATTTCACAAGATGGTTCAGCATCCTAATAGCGGTGGGGCTTCCATCAAAAGCTATCATGATTTTCTGGGGAATTTTATAGGTTGCTAACGAAACCAGAATGGGGCAATGAAGGGTCCGAATAACGCTCTCAAGCTGACTTCCAATCTGCGCGAGTGCGCTTTCCGACTTCTTGCCTTGCCGCCCCACGATCAGGAGTCGGATTTCGCTTTCCATCTCGGACAACGTTTCCACAAGGTTAGCATGTCGCTGAAGGGTTTTGGAGGCAACACCGGCCTTCTCCACCCTGGCCTTTGCCGCTTCGAGCATTTGCTTGCCCTGCTCGAGGGCGAGTTTCCCTCGCTGCTCATCGAGGAGAGTCAACTGTTCCAGCAAAGTTTCGCGAGTTCCCAGGCCAATATTTCCGGACAGATCCGATTCGTGAGGACGTTCGGACTTATCCAGGACGTGTAGGATCGTAAGTGGGGTCTCTAATTTAAAGCTTGTCCACGCAGCCCAATCGCACACGGCCGCTGCTGAAGCGGAATCATCAATACATGCGATAACACGCTTCTCCATTGTAACCCCCTTCAAGATTAATGGGCTGCCAGAAATTTCTCAATTTCTTCCGGCTTGTCATGCACACCAAAGCGGTCGACCAGGGTAGCGCTCGCTTCATTTATACCCTTGATTACGACCGCCATTCCTTCCCTGCGGAACTTGATGACGACCCGATCCAGAGCTGAAACGGCCGTTATATCCCAAAAATGGGCATGACTCACATCAATGACGACGCGATCCACGGCCTCCTTGAAATCAAACGACTGAGTGAATTTCTCAGATGAAGCAAAAAACACCTGACCTCTGACTGTATATGTTCTTCTTTGTTCCTCAACATCAAGTTCTGAGCCCACAATCAATAGCCGGCCCACTTTATTGGCAAAGAACATTGCAGCCAGGAGAACTCCCACGAGCACACCATAAGCAAGGTTATGGGTTAACACAACAACGATCACAGTAGAAACCATAACGATATTGGTCGAGAGCGGGTATTTACTCATGTTCTTCAGAGACTTCCACGAGAATGTTCCAATGGAAACCATGATCATAACGGCCACGAGGGCTGCCATTGGAATCCGTGAAACCCACTGATTCAAAAAGACGACGAGCAGCAAAAGGACAATACCCGCCGTCAGTGTGGATAAACGACCGCTACCACCAGATTTGACATTAATAATGGATTGACCGATCATCGCGCATCCCGCCATACCACCCAGAAACCCTGCCACGATATTGGAAATCCCTTGACCTTTGCATTCACGGTTCTTATCGCTCGGCGTATCAGTCAGCTCATCAACAATGGTTGCCGTCATCATGGATTCCAGGAGTCCAACGACAGCCAGAGCCGCAGAGTAAGGGAAGATGATGGCAAGGGTTTCCATGTTCAGAGGAACCTTGGGCCACATGAATATAGGGAGAGTGTCTGGAAGAGCTCCCATATCGCCGACAGTTCGGATGTCAAGACCCAGGCTCATCGAGATGGCAGTTAGAACCACAATGCAAACCAGGGGCGAAGGGATCGTCTTGTTGATATACGGAAATCCATAGATAATCACGAGGCCGCCCAATGTCATGGCGTAGACCTGCCAAGTGACATTGGTAAGTTCCGGGATCTGGGCCAGAAAAATTAGGATCGCGAGTGCATTGACGAAACCGGTCACGACCGAACTAGAAACAAAACGCATGAGGTTACCGAGTTTGAGATAACCTGCTCCAATCTGCAAAACTCCGGTCAAAAGAGTGGCTGCAAAGAGATATTCCAGGCCATGGCCTTTGACCAAGGTAATCATGAGCAGAGCCATGGCGCCAGTGGCAGCCGAAATCATGCCTGGTCGTCCACCTGTAAAAGCTATCGAGAACGCAATACAAAACGAAGCATAAAGTCCGACCTTGGGGTCGACACCAGCAATAATGGAAAACGCAATCGCCTCTGGAATAAGTGCGAGGGCAACGACAAGGCCTGCGAGCAGGTCACCACGGATATTACCTAGCCAATCTGAACGAGTAGAAGAAAATAGCATGCAGACAAAAATCCTTCAGTGCTGGGTGAATAAGATTTTTCATGAACATTGGAATGGTTTGAAAAACCGTCGTTCCCGCGGGAAATGCAAGCGGCGCAGACCACTGCTCTGGGAAGCTTTTGCGGTATTCCAACTATGCGGAATGATTTAAGGCGGAGTCGTCAGCACAATGGCCAGCATTATAAAGTGATTTGTGTGGCAAAAAGCCGTAAGTGGATAGTCTACGTAATAGCTCGAAAATTGCAACTCATGAATCCAGGCGTGACTCGATCAATGAAAGATGGGTGAAGCCGGATCCAGTCGTCTTCGACTGGCTCCCAAACGTTCTCACAACGTAAACAGATCTTAACAACTTCGCAGGGTGATTCTCATCATGAGGGCCTATGCCAGAGTAACCACTCAAAATTCATCTGATTTCAAGCAGGCCTGCGCCAGACGCCCCTTCAGCATCTTCACCTGGACATGTTATGCAAAATATATTTTAGCTTGACCGGCTTCGTTGGAAGGAACTCGAGTTCTTCGTAGCAACGACAAGATTTTGGGGGCTGAGTTCGCGATGTTGGCTAAGATTCGCATGCTCATCTCAGCAGTTGCCTGTTGGTTTATTTTAGAGAGCAACAAAAAAGCCAAGCTTGTGAGCCGCCGCGCAAGGTTCTTCAATCCCTTGATGTCGTGCTCGTTCTTCCCATTTCAGAGCAGAAGCTTCGGATTGAAACAGAAATCCACCTTCCGAGTACGTGCAGAAGGAACTTGCCTTTAGACCCTATAGCACTGGCACGATCAATGCAGAACTTCTTTAGTGAACTAATAGGATCTGGAGGACAACTGCTACCAGTCATCAAGGAGAACAACGATGAAAATCATTCAACCAAGCTACTCCGTTCTGGCCTTTCCACTAGCCGGACTCATCGGCGGATTTTTTCTCGCATCATCGGCCTGCACTCGCACGGAATCGGCTCCCGAAAACGTTCGGGTGGAGGATATAAAGGAAAACCCAACAGCCTATCTCGGCAAGGCTGTCACCGTGAGCGGTGAAATCGAGCGTGTCTATGGCCCAAGGGCCTTTCAATTGGGAGGCACAGAATTTTTCGACAGTGAGATTCGCGTGCTGACTGCGCAGCCTCTCAAGCAAGGTGTCCGTCGTCGCGCAGAAGAACCCTTCGCAGTTGACGATATCGCACTTGTGACAGGAACTGTGCGGAACATTGTCGTGGCTGACGTCGAGCGTGAATTCAGCTTCGACCTCAGCCCTAATTATGAAGTTGAGTTGGAGAACAAGCTAGCCATCGTTGCTAGTTCTGTTTTAATTTCGCCTCGAGGTCAAAACGTAAGTTCAGCTACGGTTTCGGCAAAAGTGAGCGATATCCAAGTGATCTTCACAAGCGCTGACAAGATTTCATTGGTTGGCAAGCAGATTGAATTGGGCCAGGTGACAGTGCAAAGCCTGGTAGGTGATCAAAGCTTTTGGGTCGGCCCAACACCCAACCAGCAGGTTTTCGTAACGTTCGCAGAAATCCCGCAACCAGGAAAGGCCCAGGAAGGTCATCTGGCGATCCAGGCTGGTCAAAAGCTGGATCTCAGGGGCGTGATTCGAACCATGCCTTCGCCTTCACATGAATGGTTGAAACGCAATAAGATTGATGATAAAGCCGCTACGATCCTGCGTCAGCAGTCCGTTTATATCCATGCGACAGACATTAAAGTGCTTGACAACGCTGGCTGAAATGAATTGAGCGAACAGGAGGGACTTGTATTCTCATCAGTTTCTACCCTATCTTTAACTGGTCTTCAAGTCAGCCAAACAACACACCCATTCCCGAGCTGGCCGCTCTTCGCTACAAACACCGACATCAGTTCTGTAGCGATGGGTGGTTTGAAATGCGTCCTCTGGATTTGCGTTACACGCGCTGTGATCTTCAATGTCAATCATAAAGTCTGGCCAGAGCAGCTTGGAAATTTTGCGCAGTATTTTCAAGTGCAGGTTATCCATAGTTCTTGAATCACAAAAGTATTACCAAAGTTAATATGAAACCAACATCTCGCCACCGCTCTTTAAGGTGAAGGCGAGGCTGTCGCCGCCGATGGCTCGGGTGGGATCGGATTCGTGCGTCCAACCCCAGTCTCAGCGCATTTCGCACTTATTTTATCCTCATCCGGAACATTGGGGTCCGCACAATCAGTCAGCGATTGCCGCGGTGGCGCAGCCTCGCTCAAAGGAATATCGCGGACACTTTCCGGAGGCAGGAGTGTTCCCTGCTGAATGCTGGGAACGGTGCTCGGTGTCGTCGTATCAGACCCGGATATGGCCTCCGAGCGCTGCACAGCCCGGTTTTCCGTTCCGGTGTTCCGATTACAGGCAATAGCCACGCACGATAGCAAGAGTGCTGTGGGAAGAAAGAGTTTCATATCATCCACCTTTTGCAAGAATAGGGGCAGAACGAGACGAGTGAGGAAGTGCATGGTCTGTTCCAAAGCTGAAATTGATGTCCGTTTACGACCAGTATGGCGTCCTCAATCCAGGCTTTACGCAGGCTCATCCAGAGGAAACTGTTTCCATAAATTGTCGGTTATGGGCTTACATTTGCATGAAATCGGGTGGGCAGCTTAATGCTCTCACTAGGTTTTAAAAAAGGAGCTTCGGAATGAATATATCCATACGTTTCGGATCCATCGTTGTGTCAGCTTCACTTGCGCTTATCATAGGCTGTAATCGACGGCCCTACCAAAGCCCCGAGTATCACGCACCTGAAGAAACGCCCGTGCCGGTCCCGGAGGGAGCCTATTCGGATCCTGCCGCAACAACACCGAAGCGGTTTACGCCTGCCGGGAATGAAAGTAAATCTAAAGTCGGAACAAAGGACGAAAGCGCAGCCAACAATGTGGAAGGGACCGGATCAACGCTTCCTCAAGGATATTTCCATTGCCCGCCACCAGGTGTGACACCACCTTCTGCAACGACCGTTGAGGATGTCATGGATGGGGCTCTCTCGGCTATAAACTGCCCTCCGGGAGACCCAAATGCTTCCAGCACGCGAACGGGTCTGCCTGGAACACCGAGCACCATGGGAACAGGAGGCGAACACCCTCGTGTAAAAGGTGGAGACAATTAGACTAACATAAATGTTCATGATTGAGCCCAGGACTGGAGCACGGACCGCTTGCTCCGACCTTGCTACTAGATCACCTCGCTTCGTGCCCCAGATGGGAGCTGCCCATCGACGCGCTTGATGATTTTACCTTGAGGCAGCGGCTCCTGTGGGTCCACTTGATTCATCATGGCAAGCTTTTGCAGAGACCCAGGCAACGATCGTTGCTTGGCAAATGCAGCAAGCGACATGGACTGAGGAAGATCTGTTAGCGTGATACGAAGCGGTTGGATATTCAGAAGCATAAAACTCACCGTTTTGGTTAACCCAGACATTGTTACGCCTATGTTGGCTAAACTTGAGCGTGTGGCTCAAAATTACGTTCGGGCCCACTCTGTGGCATCCTATGGACCCGATCCTTAAAGCGTTGGTAGTAGTGTGACAGGCTCATCTGATAAGACTCCGTGATATCTTTGTCCCGATCATAAGGAGGTGCGTTCTTCACCTCGTCGCGGCCAACCGTCAATCACGACCTGTCCACCCGGCCACCACTTTCTCGCGTCCGCGATCACATGAGTCATCCGCCATGTTTCCGGTTCGATCAGCAGGTCATCCAATTGGCCAATCTCCCCGTCAATGGCGCGCAGAGCATATGTCTTGACTTCGTTAAAGCTGCGCAGGTGGACGTCATGTTCCTGGCCCTGGTCGCGATGGGCGTGAAGCGCCTTCTCAACTGTGGACGGTAAGGAGGGATCACCCCCCCAGTCAAGACACCAGAGTTTCCGTGTGTTCATCAAGATGCCTGTTGCTGCTGCTTAAAATCCCGTTTTAGGATAATGACAGCTTTTGAGGGTCCCCCTTTGCTATCCAGAATCTTGTGGATTCGATCTTCATTCAGTGAATCGACCTGCCGGTTGTTAGCAGCCCCTTTAATCTGCGCAGCATCCGTGGCAAACGTTTTTTGGAACCAATTGGGCTTTTCAGCCATACTAAAGGTATCGACATCATCGGCACCCGTGAAAGCCTCTATAAAATTCTCGATTTTCTCAGCACGCCTTTCTGCAAGGTCGCGCGCTGCATCCGACAGGCGTGCGCCTTTTTCCACTGGGTAAGCCTGATCGGACCAGGCTGCCACGATCACCTTATCGAGATCCTTTTGAGTCTTCCAGGTCGGCATCAGTTCACGCAGTCGAACCTGGTCGCTGGCTGAGAGTTCGGCTGAGCCTTTGGGAAAAGTCAGAGTTAAAGCTTCCTTGTCCATCCTATCGATGTAGACGGTCCAAATTTCAGCAAGGACAACGGGAGATTGTTGCACTTGACCTGCTTGATCCTGCTTTTTCGCATCAGTAGCCTTCGTCTTTTCAGACTCTCCTGCGGAATACGCATGTCCAGTTGATAAACCCAAGCTCAATCCTAGTGCTAACCACTTGTGTATGAGTTTCATAAGAACCTCCTAAGATTTTAGTGAGCTGAAATTCTCTCATCAGCTTTATATTGAAGCCTAACAATCCGATCCGTGTAGCGCACGCACTGCCCTTTCTTTTCAAGCCCGAGATCGATGAACGGAACAAGGGCCATGACTGGATTTATCAATGTTCCAAGCGCGATGGCGGCAGTAGCCTTGAGGATGAGTTCTTTTCGCGAAGTGCTGACTTTAATGTCACCGAGGGAACCTTTCAAATAAACCGGTGAGCCCACGCTGGCAAAACTAAAATCTTTAGCAAATGTTTCAAATTTGACATCGATAAGTTGCCGGTTGAGATCCAGGCGGCCTGACAATTTCACGTTGCTATCCTTCGTGGACAGGAAAAAGTGATCCGTCTTGATTACGCCGTTGTCCACACTATAGCTCGCAAACATGCAGTTGATCTTCGTCGGTGGATGATCCTTGACCAGAGTTGCAAGAGTCTCCACGAGATCCATACTCAGAGCTTCCAGAACAGTGGCAGCAATGTGACCGTCGTCGATCACGAGCTGCATGTGACCGTCGGCGGCCGCAACCAGCCGTCTTGGGCTCGAACCTTCACTTTTAAGCTCCAAGGTTCCTGTCAGGTTCCCTTTGACCAGTTCTCGTGGCGACAGGCCCACGGTCGGGAGGGCAAGGGAAAGCCTGCGGGCCACGGTGGCCATATTATAGACTTCAAGACCCAGGTCGGCAGAAAGCTGAACCGGTTTGCGACGCGCGTCCACGGTTACCATCCCACCTGCCTGACCGATCGACGAGGCGATGTTGATGGGTGACAGTATGAGCCGGCCATTGAACAATCGCAGTCTGGCCTCGGCCTCAGCCAGAAACCAGCCCGAGGCCGGACCCTGGTATCGTTTCACCTCAAGGAAAAGGTCTGCACGGGCATGATGCAGCAGATGAAAGGGTAACGCCTGGTCCGAGAGTAGAGCGCCTGGGCGTTGCCCCTTTCGCGGCTTTGGCCCTGGCGCTGGATCGTTTTCGGTCCACAGCCCATCAATGTCCTCGTAACGAAGAAGTGGCGCGAGGAGTCGTCCCGACAACAAAGGCTGTGAGGCGCCTAAACTCAAGGTCAGAGCTCCTGTAACACTGCTTTGACCCAAATTCACTGTCATGCTTTCGATCGTTAAAAGCCCGGGCTCATGGGTCAGCTTGAATTGGAAATTGTAAGGTGGCAACCTTCCCACTGCAACAGCTAGCAGCGGCTTCAACCGGGCCAGATGTTCACCTGATCCTGCGACATCGAACTTATAGATGCTTTGAGCAGGGCGGAGCCCACCCGTCACATGAAGCGTCTGTCCGCCGAGCATTCCTTTGAACTCCACCGGGAATGTTTGCTTGCTATCCCTCAACTCATCATACGACCCAAGCCGAGCCGAAAATCGATAAGGCAACTTCATGACCTGACCGTGGCTCGTGACGTGAAAAGGGCGGTCAGCTCCTATGGACGAGAGATGCAAGGATTCAATAAAACCCCCAATGTCTTGACCTTCTTTAAGATATACCCAACGCAAACCCTGAATATCTCCAGATTCCAGTACGACTGAAGGGTACTCGGCCAGCTGTTCCTGAAAGCCCTTTTGTTTCGGCTTTTTCTTTTTACCATCCGGGGTCACGGTATTGAATTGAACACGCGCATCTTTGACTTTAAAACTGACACGCAGAGCCGAATACTGTTCCGGCGCGGGCCATTGTACATTCAGGGCCATATGGTGCGCGGAAAAATAGCGTACGGGCCAAGGCTCCGGATTCTTTATAAATGAGCGCATGGTCTGCATAAAATTGAAGTCCTTCCCCTGGCGATCCAGAGTTATCTGGATGCACTTTTTCTGGCTATCAACCATCAGGGAAGATCGGATATCGCCCCCTGGAACCGAAACTGTTAAAGGGTCCATAGTAAGTCGACCGTTCTTCAGAGAAACCGTAGTGTCCAGGTTCTGGAGGAGGGATTGGTTTTCACGTCCAAGCACATCGGTTAATAAAAGGTGGACCCGGGACTCATAGTTTTGCAGGAATTGTGTTGGAATCAGCTGGCTGAAGTCTCCCCATCTCTGCGGCTGCTGCACTTGGGCGTTGGTCAACTTTCTGACCTTGCTATCAGGCAGGAAGGCCATGAAATCCTGGTAACGGAGCAGCGAGGCCCGCAGTTCAGCCTCAATCCACGGGACATGTCCTGTAGGCTTAAACATTCCATTGCCTTCAAGATGACTTTTCCCGAGGTTCATAATCAAATTTTTCACTGTCCATGACTCAGGATTTCTTATGATCTGAACGCTCAAGTCGTACGCAGGCGCTTTCTTTAAATCGTACCGACTGCCAAGCAGTTGACTCGCAAAATCGTAGTCCGATCCCCGCGCCTTGACGTTCAAATCGAAACTATTTTTGCTGGGTTGAAAATTGCCTGCAACTTGCAAGTTCTGTCGGGCAAGCTCCATATTCAGTTGGATGGGATAATCGTTTCCCCCTGATCGAAACTTCTGAAAGGAGCCCAAGGTGCCCGAAAGTTGATACGGCATATCCAGCGCTTGGCCGTGACTATGAACATTCACAGGTGATTGAGGTGTCTCGGAACGGACTTGCAAGTGATCCACGGAAAAATCCCAAAAATATTTATGAGCGTCCCGCAAGATATGGATCTCAAAATCATCAATGGACGCCTGTTGAACAAACAGCGCGGGCCATTTTTCCAGCGGTGTTTGCTTATCATCAGCACTCGTCTGGGTGCTGTCAATCACCACACGGGCATCCTTTATTGTGATGTCCTGGATGACAATCTGGTTTTTAAGCAAGGTCCATGGGCGCAGAACAAGGGAGGCATGTCTTGCACTCACAGATTCAAGCCTGGCACCATTCCCCGCTTGCAAGCTCAACCCTTCCACGCTGAAGCTGGTGCGAGTGCCCAGATGAATGTCGAGCCCTTCCAGGCCCTTCACCTGCCAATCTGTGAACTTTTCTGTGGTCCGTGCAACGAAGTCCAAATGTTTGTTCCAGTTCACTCTATTGACCACCTGAACCAGACCAAGCAGGAGAATCATGACTGCCATCAGGGCGCCGGCAAATGTTCCTAATGTAATTCTTAAGATTCTCATGTCCCGCTCCCGGGCGAGAGGTCACGCAGCAGAAACGATGGTTGTGTTCGATAAGAGATCAAGTTCTGGTGCGGCTGCGTACCAACACTCACTGTCTACTGTCTGCAACATATATTCCGATTGAAGACATTTTCCAGCTATGGAGATTCTGTACTAACGATACGACTGCCGAAATTTTTTTGGAGGTCTTGCCCTGCGAGATCGAAAATAGGGCAATAGTGCCTTATATAGCAGGGGCAAGAGCCCGATGATGGCGAACGACAGCAGCAACCAGGGCGAAAGCACGTTCTGGATCGACTTCACCTGACTCAACTGTGATCCTGCATTGATATAGATCAGGGACTTAGGTAGAAGTCCCAGGAAACTTACAAAGAAAAACTTTTTCAAGGAGAGCGTTGTGACCCCCATAGCCAGATTGACAAAAACAAAGGGAAAGAGAGGGATCAATCGTAGTGTGAGCAGATACTGAGCTCCATCCTTACGCAGGCCTTCGTCAATCGCAGCTATTCTATCCTTAAAATGTTCTTGCATGATGTTTCGAAGCAGACATCGAGAAATTAGAAAGCAAAGAGACGCTCCAACCGTCGTGACCAAAGGCATGACAAAAGAGGCAACACTGAAGCCGAAAACAGCTCCTGCCAACATATTAAGAATAAAGGATGTGGGCATCGCAAACGCGACCAACGACAAATGGACAAGCGAAAACAGCAAAATCAGCTGCAGCGGATTTTTTTCGTAATATGTGTCAAGCCACTCCTGGCAGGCGCGTAGTTGCTTGATATTCACAAATGGGTCGAGGTCGAAAACAACAAAGAACAATATGAGGAGAGCTGGTAACAAAACCAGCATAAGCCTCCCGGATAGTATTGAATCAAGCTTTAGCATCGCAATGGCCCCTACCTTTAAACGAGTCTCGTAGAATTCTATGAGCTGTACGGGCAATGGAAACCGTGATCGATTCTAAAGCCAATTGAGGCCTTATACACGATATGCGTGGGAAACCTTTTCGTATAATATCTTTATCGAACATATTTGATAACATTTCATTATGAATTAAATATTATGTTGCATGAAGGCCATCGAATGCAGTGCAGTCTTGAGAACATGCACTCAGTCATAACCGTCTGCAAACGTAAGTGCTGTTCCGGCGGTTTGATGATTTACTCGTAGATTAGGTTGATAAACAAGGTTTTGGCTACCAGGGTCATGCAATCTCTAGCATCACGGAGCTGTATGCAGGATGAGGATCACTGCAGTTGCTTCTGGATAAAAGCTCTCAAGCTGGACCATGGAGCGTTTCAATGCACTATACGGCGCCTCATATTTTACTGTTTTTCTATACAGTGACTTTTGCCGGGCAGCAGTTGCGCAGCAGACAATAAAGGAAGAGTCGGCCTTGGACACAGCATGGAAAAAACAGGATGGGTCCAGCAGCCGGACAGCCTCCTGATACAATTGACGGTATTATTCGCTGGTGAATCTGCTCTTATTGACATGTAAAGTCATCCCAAATGTGCCTGGAAATTGGGGGGGTCGGCATGTCGGTTCGCCATTATAG
>NZ_DASQYZ010000166.1:0-4693 GCF_035638955.1 Oligoflexus sp.
CCATCGCCGGAATCGAGATGATGGCCATGATCAAAAAAGGTCAGATCGATATTCAGGGCTCCACTCCATTCGAGAAGTTTTACGCCCTCGCCGGATAACTGCGTCCGGGGAATGATCCCTTCAAAACCTTACTTCACCCTCCGAAATGTTTGCGACAGAGCCGTTTCTTTCTTCTTCTAAACTCAGCTTCCAGCTCCGGAGTGTGCCGGACGACCCACCTATGAATTGTGGAATGGTCCAGCTCAACACCGCGTTCCGCCATCATTTCCTCGAGGTCTCTAAGGGAGAGTTTATAGCTGAGGTACCAGCGTATGCAGGTCAGCACAACAGACTTGGCGAAATGTTTGCCTTTGAAACTGATGGCCATATCCGCTCCGTGGATAAGGTAATCAGCGAATATGGCCTATGATAGAGCCTCATACTACGTTTTTTTTGCAACAGATCCTTATTTACAGACCATGTTTGTCGGAAATAAAAATGATATTCTCCGAACTTCTAGACTTGATTGAGTCGGTCAAATCCAAAGTCAGATCAGCAAGAAAATTTCCCAGAATTCGTAAAACACCTAACTTGGGCTTTCGAAATAGACTGCAAAAGGAGAAATCGTCGATTTTTTCTTAACCGAATGACATTGATGGCAACGTCCCCTACTTAACCGACAATACGATAGAAATCCATAACTGAAATAATTTCAACTCACGCCTCGTTCGGGAACTATCGGTCCAACTTTTGAAGCTGCGACATTGAGGTTATAGGGATAAATATGTTCTGAGTTCAAAGTGATTTTGAACGCAAATTTGATGAATCCTTTCGAGTCTGGTGCACCCATCGAAACAACCTCAATATTTCCTCCCTTGCTTTGCAGGATGGAGCGAACCGCATCCATGCCCATACCGCGGCCGGAAATCGCTGAAACCTCCTTTTTGGTCGAAACCCCCTTCAGGAATATGGATTCCATTATTTCCGTCTCAACCAAATTTATCCTATGACTTTCTTCCGTGAGCATATCCTTAAGCCGGTTCAGGTTCAATCCGTGACCATCATCTGCATATTGAATTTGACAACGCCCCTCCTGATCCGTATCGACCTCGATGGATATGGAGCCGTTGGAACTTTTTTTCTTGAATCGTCTTTCTGCCTCTGTCTCAATTCCGTGATCAAGGCTATTCCGAAACAAATGTACGAAGACTCCTTTTATCGTGGTTGTCATTAATTTACTGATAAGCACCCCGTGATCATGGATAAGTATTTTGGGAGGAAGCTTGCCAAGCTGCTCTGACAGCTTACCCAAGCCGTTCAGTTCATCCACCAGGTGGGAAGCAATCGGCATGGCAAGGGATTGAGAAAGCGATTGAAGAGAATCTTCCAAGCCCAAACTCTTTGTTGCCTCAATATTCTGGGCCATAATTCGGCAGACTTTGGAAATTACCGCCTGATCGAGACGTATGTAAGATTCGTTTGGATCAATATTCAGCTTTTGTGCAGCTATATCGATATATGCATTCAACTTTTCCCGCAATACTGAAGCGAAGTCTGACAGCTGTGCAATGTTAACCTGCCCGGTCTTGACGTTGATACACTCTTCGCATTCATGAGCCAGGTTTGCAATATCGAGAAAAGCATAGGTGCGGGCCATCCCCTTGAGTGTATGGAGGAGACGGAACATGCTGCTGAGGTCATGATTCTCGCTTAGTTTTCGCATGGCAATAAAAGCCAAAAGCTCGTCAATGCAGCTGCGACCGAATTCAACGAATGATCGGAAGGTGGAAATGTCAATCGAAGAAATCGTATCGATTTTTTCCAGAAGTTCCTGCCTTTGGCTGTTTTCATGGGTCAACTGCTTAAATTGCGTGATGTCTCTGAACGCCACTAAAATCTTGCTGACAATCCCTTTCTCATCCTCCATGGCGACCCAGGACACGAGATATGAGCGTATTTTGCCCTCTGTTTCCATTTGAAGCTCTGAAGGCAGAAGATGAAGATTTAATTCCCATGCCAGCCTCTCTTCATTAAGGCACGCAAAGAAAATCTGGTTGATCGACCCCAAAGTGTCTTTCGAAAGTTTGAAGTTGCAGAGGATGGAGGTCAATTCGCAATGAGCGGGATTTTTTTCATGGAGCATTTCCATAAGGTACTTCGAATGCTCGCCATGGAGCCTGAGAGCATCCCCGTCACGATACACAGAGAATATGCCTTCTTCCATGCTGTCAAGAATGCTGCGGATATCGATCGTTTTCTCAAGCACAAGACTTTCCAACTGGTGATTGAAAATCTGTAGCTTCTCATTTGCATCATGGATCTCCCTGTTTTTCTTTGTAAGATCCTGATTCAGATTATTGATCTCAAGATTTGACAAGTCCTGCCGGTTTTTAAGCTTATAGCCGACTGCCAACGAAAGAGTTATGACCTGAAGCATGGCTCCACAAGGCAAAGCCAGTTCGCCGATATAAAGATTGTCTATGATACCTATGACTTCGAGAGCTTTAAGCACAGAGCCTGCATAAAGAAACACCCAGGCCATTGTAAAGTATATGGCGGGACGATAGCCTTTCATGGCAAACCTGATGCCCTGCGCGACGCCATTAAAAGGAAGCACAGCAGCCAGGAAAATAGCGGCTGGTCCCCCAATGTAATGCTCGAGGTGTGTCAGGACCATAAGCGGTATACATAGGGCAACAGTTGATAGCAGGAAGACATATACTTTTTTTGAAGTATGTTTCATATCAAAATACAAAACGTTGACTAAGCAGCCTCCGATAATACTGAGGTAGGTCGCAAGAACCAGACCCCTGTTTGGCAAATAGATATCCGTCGGAAAAAGGATTCTACAGAAGCCATTGGAAGTGATAATGGTCATCTGAACCGCAGCTATCGTCAGAAGATAGGGAAGGTAAACTTTTTCACGAACCTGGATGAATAGTAAAAAATTATAAAAGAATAGAAAAATGCCGACACCGAAAAACATCATATTGATGCCGAAATCGTAGAGTCGATTTTCATCGAAAGCATGGGTTTTTGTCAGGTACAAGTCGAGTTTGAGAGGGGACAAACCTTTGGTTGAAACGTAAATGTGGACCGGTTCAGTCAAATCAAATCCGAAAGCCGGATATCGATGCTTAATAGTTTTAAGGTTGTGACTGGATGCCACCGCCTGGTCACCGCTTAGCCCGTATGCTCTGATTTCTTTGTTCATGCCGACAATAAAAAATTCAAGAAAGTCCGATCCAGGGTCACGACTTTCCATCACGAGTTGCTGCCCTGGACCACTTCCCGGAGTCAGAGGAATGCGAGCCCAAATTGTCGAACTTGAATATCCGGCCATGAACGCTCGATCAAGCCGGTGTTCTTTCCAGGCAATTTCCTTGTTCAAGATGTCCTGAAGTGTCAACTTCCCCGTGGGGTCTTCGTATAGTTCCATGTAAGGGGAGAGGCTTATGGTACCGTTTGTGGGGAAGGGAATAGCTTTTCCCCAAAGATGGCCCTGGAAAGAAAGAAGGATGAAGATTCCTACGCAGATCCTATTAATAAGCGCCAATACGACTCCTCCTGCCTTTTCATTCAGCTGAGCGATGCTTTGAATATCAGCAATAGATTAATATTATGGCATATATCGATTGGACCTACACAGGCCGGCCCGAAAAAACTTGATCAGCTATGGAGCACACAAAATTCAGAGATTGGTTTAATGTCCCAAATACATAAAAATCGCTCAGACATGCGTTTGATGGCGCTGTGAAGGATGAGATGACCAGGAAATCAAAGCCTGTTCCTAACATTACCGCGCATTGTCCAACCGATTGGCCGTTCGTCATGCCTTGGATCTGCATGAGCACCGTCTTTGGGTCCTTCCGGCACCCCACCCCGCCATGGTTGACGATCAACTGCCCCTTCCCGCGCGATCTCAAAAAAATTTTGCGTCAACACATTCCCTTAAGGGCTGACTTACGGCAATTTAAAGCAATGTACACCAAGGGTGCAGTCGTTTTAACATGCCGTTGAAAAGCACCTTAATATTCGAACAACGGCTCAACTTTTATGGCGCACTGCGGACCTGTTTTGAGCCATTTTAGCGTTTTTTTGAGCTCTTTCCGGCAAAGCTGCCAGGGCTTAAAAAAGTTGCTGTTTTGTCACCCCAACGCAGCCACGCGGGTTTCAGAGGGTGATAAGCCGCTTTGGTCGGGGTTCGTCAACGGAGCCTGTATGAGCTGAAGAAGTGAAACCATTGTCCCGCAAGGCGTCTATGCTTCTGAGGAGCCCCGGCTGCTGTTGCGCGTGTTGATCGGAAGGTTTTCCCGCCTCTGCCATTTTTGAAAAAGTCGCGCAAAATAAACCTGAATGATTCGCACGTCAATGTTTTGAGTAAGCAGCTATGCAGAGCCACCTTGGACAGCGGTCAGGATTCCATCCAAATCCTACCAGATCGTCTTGGAAGGGTTGACTGCCAGGATATTGAGCAGCATGCAGCCGAACAGCATATTTTCCACTGGCCAAAAACAGTAGTTTTCGGTCAGCACAGTTTGCTGAAAATCGAACCTTGATCTCCAAGGGTTTTACGCCTCGATCCCAGACAGGTTTTTGGCCAGCCTGCCCATTTCGTCTTCAAACCCGCGCGGAACCAAGCACGAGTCCATGGAACACTTACTAATCAATAGGTCTAAGGCGATCTGGTAGGATTTGGATGGAATCCTGACCG
>NZ_DASQYZ010000167.1:0-8835 GCF_035638955.1 Oligoflexus sp.
CGTCTTCCCTGGAGAGATCGGGAAAAAGGCCGAGTAAGCCTCAGCAAGAGCCCTGGTGCCCGACCGGCCAGGGAAGCGCTGAACGCCCGAAGGCCAGGAATCTCCATCCATAGCCCCTGGCTTGGGTGGAGAGGTTTAAAATATGGGTGCCTTGATTAATCCTTAAGCTTTCTTTCCGGGGCCCTATGCCGAGAGAGTTCATGCAAGCCAAATGACCCACTAGTTGCGAGCTAGCATCTCTTGGATTTCGGCATCGCCTTCGAGCAATTTTTTCTGGAAGGCTTTGTTGACATTGGCGACGATGATATCGCCGACTTCACTTTTCACCTCGCTGAAAAATCCGAGTTTCTTCATACCTTCAACCGCCCGATGGTTGTCTTCTGTCGGGGCCAGGTAATGAATAGAATCGGATTTATAGCGATGCACTAAAAAACTCTGCATCAACGTCATCAGACGTTTTTTGCGATACTCAACTTTTTTCGTCGACTGATTGCGAATCGAAAGAATATTACGACCCTGGCGATCCTGGATACCGGTGAAAATCACGCTGGCGATTTTCTCTTCTTTTTGATCACAGACGCTCAGCTCGAGTAAGTCGGAGGACCCAGTCACGGGACGCAGCCGGGCATGCAGCTGGTCCGTAATCTTATGATACGTGAGCCAGCAGGCCAACCAGCGGTCCAAAGTCTTGATCGGGAATTCGGTCGGCACCAGATGCTGGGTTTGAGTCGAACCCTTGCCCATGGCCCGGGTGGTGGATGTATTGCCCGAACTGGCCGTGAGAGCGGCATCAAAGCGATTGCCACCCACCCAGGTTTGCGGTGTTTTGTAGGGAGAATCAATCAGGCGGAGGCGACGCTGCAGAGTTGCCAAGGCCAACATCCCGTTTTGCTGCAATGCCAAGGCAAATTCTTCGGAAGCCAAACCATCAATCTGGTGGCCTCCATAGGTAATGAAGTTGAAGACAAAGCCCATTTTGCCAAGTTCGATGGGAAAAGCTTTCATCTGCTCATCGTTCATGCCGGTGGTATCCCAGTTGAACGATGGTGAGAGGTTATAGGCCAGCATTGCATTGGGAAATTCGTGGTGAATCGCTTCAGCAAATTCTTTGGCATCTTTCAAATCTGCAGTTTTGGTTTCCATCCAGATGATGTCAGTATAAGGAGCGACGGCGAGCGAACGGGCAATCGCATACTCAATGGAACCCTTAACCTGATAATAGCCATCTGGTGTACGAACCTTTTCCGGATCCCAGGATACATCGATGCCAAGGCTCAAGGCTTTTTTCCTGGCTTCATCCAGTGGGGCTTTTTTGGCGAATTTGAGCCAATCCGCTGGATCGATGGCGGTTTGCATGCCTTCTTCAAGGCGCATTTTGAGAACTTCAAAGACCGCTTGGCCAAATGTCTTTACGTTCGCATGATTTTCCCAGGTCTCGGCGAAAGCACCGATGGCATCATCGAGAATGCTCTCGACATGGGCATTTTTGTCTGATTTGGTTTTGGCGATTTTTTCTAGCAGCATAGTCGCTAGGCCGGACTCCTTAAAGAAACCCTCAGCATCTTCAAAGCGATGGGCCGCGAGATCATAGATGAGATGACCGTTGATGTCCTCGAATCCTTGCTCATGAAAGGTCTTCAAGATATAGAGATAGCATATCTTAAATGCTGGAGTTTCGGGATTAGTCGAACCTAAGACAAAAGGATGATCACGCTCATCAGCGATACTTTCCAGAAGAGTCGCCGATTCGGCATCGGTCCGCGCGACGATGATGCCGGGCACTTCCATCAAATCGAGTTGGAAACGCGCAGTATTGAGCCGTTTAATCTGCTCGTCCACGGTCACTAAAACTTTCCCACCCTGGTGACCGCATTTTTTTGCGCCGGGTTTTTGGTCTTCAATATGATAGCCGGGGACTCCCGCTTCTACAAAGCGCTTGATCAGGTTACGCACGTGTGCGTCACCACCATGCCCGGTATCGGCGTCGGCGATGATGAAAGGCCGATAGTCATAGACTGGAGTACTCTTCGCCTGCTCGTCGCTCATGCGTGCGCGAGTAAAATATTGGTTCTTGTCAGCGGCGACGAGCGCCCGAACGATGGCCGCGGCCTCATCAGGAACGCGACTGAGGGGATAGGATGCGAGGTCAGCACCTGGATCTTCATCAGCGGATCCTTTTGCCGATGTCGCCCAGCCTCCCAAGTAAATCCCCTTGATGCCCTGACGCTTGATCATCACGGCCTGACCAGGAGAGTAAGGTCCAAAGGTGGTGATCGAAAGGCCTTTTTTATAAGAAGCACGGAGAAAGTCGTGGAATTCCTCGGCAGCTTTTTTGGCAATAGAGTACTCACGACGGATCGTGCCGCGCTGCTCGACAACCTGTCGAGGGGAGTAAAAGCGCGTGATACCGGCAAACCTTTCGCTCTTAAACCACTTTCTGGTGCGTTCGATTTCTTCGTAAAATTCTTTTTCCATGCGTTTTTACCTTATCTTGGAGTTGCTCGGTGAGAGATGCAAACGTGATCGAAAAGGTTGGCAACCTTAGGTACGAGGTCTAGAATTTATGAAAATCAACGTTCCGAGTGACCCTGGTATTGCTCTGCCCTAATTCATTGAAATACAGCTGGATTCTTTTTTTCGCTTCCTCCAGATCATAGTTACCGATATTCAGATTAAGCAAATCAACATACCAGGGGGCTTTGATCGGCGAGAGGACCAGGGCCTGCATGATCTCGCGGACGATAGGCAGTGTTTTTGTCTTGGAGTCCTCATGCACGTCTTTGGGGTTGGCTTTTAATAGTTTATCGTATTCTTCGGTTAAAAGTTTCTTCCAAAGCTCCTGGCTGAAAGTATCACCTTTAAGGATGCCGCTGCGCGTGTCATCCTCGGTGAGCCTGGCGCCCTTGTGCAGCCACTCCCAAAGAATACTGGTGCGAATCTCTCCCGTGGCCATATCTTCCATCAGATAAAGCACGCCAGCATCACCGAAATGATCGGCCGCTTTTAAGGCAGCCGCTTGATGGCCGGTGAGAAAAGCGTTGCCATATTGCAGGCCGATACTGAGCAGACCGCGAGCGCCATCAACGGTTCGAGGGGCGGGCTCTAAGGCTGTGAGTCGGGCGGCGTCCTCAGCACCATAGCCGAGACGTGGAAACGAGCGGCCCAATTGGTTATCTTTGCCAACCTTCTGCCAAACTTCACGGGCGATATGCACCATTTTCCAATGGGCGACCCACTTGCCGCTCGCACCCGCATCCTGCTCGCGCTGAGCCCCCGCGACGGCTCGAACCATGGCATTTTTAACCGCCGATTCCGTACCGACGGGAATATTGGGCTCCATACCTCCTTGCCAAAGCGCGTAGCGCCCTTCGATGTCCGGTGTGTTCACACAGCGCCGGACACAATCTTCATATTCCCGCATATAGCTATAGGTCATTGTGATAGCTTCGATATTGGGATTGACAAAATTTTGATCCCAGGCCATGGCATCGGCCACGCTATTGATGTAATCCCAGCGTCCGGTATTAAAGCCCACAAAGTGTGGTCCGAGTGCGGCGCGTATTTCCATCAATTGAAAGGCTGCTTCTAATTGCTCGACCAGTACATAAACTTTGAGTGCGCCGCGCTTCAGCTTTAGATAATCCTCCAGTTCATTGAGAATCTTATTCCAGCAGGCCGCTTCCGCGGCTCTTTGAATTTTTGGCAGATAGAGGACGATGGAACGATTTTCTTGCTGTAGGCTGCGATGATTGTTCACGACATAGAGACAAAGGTCGACCAAGGAAGCACCGACTGTTGAACCGTCACCCCATGTGAAATGCCGATCGTCGAGATGCAGGCCGCGTGGGCGAAAGATCCTTGTGGTATAATCTAATTGCGTCTGCCAGTCTTGGATGATATCCCGAGCAAAAAAACCTTGAGCCCAGCGGTTCATTTCTTGTGCGACATCAGCAGCCACCGTCATGAAAAGTGGATCTTTGGCGATGGCCAATTTTAAATTGCGTTGATTATCCAAGGACATGGTTTCGATCTGTCCCAAGGCGTCCTCGCCGTCAAACATCCAGCCATCTGCACCTGACAGCAGGGCATAAGCCACATTTCTTAAGCTCGATTGCAGGTCAGCATGGGGTTTCGTAGCTGGGCCGGTACCTTGAATCCACTGCCGCTTCAAGTCATGGGGAATCGCTGAACCAACAAATTTTCCATCACGGGCATCTTGGACTTTTATATGGGTGCCTTCAATCACATCGTTGGGATCGAGAAAGCCCAAGCTCTTGTGTTTGGTAAAACGTTCTCGTCTTCTTTCTAGGCGTTGTTTCATCAGCAGTTTCCGACCTTCATCGAGTGGATAAAGGAATTGGATAGCGCCAAGAGCTTCGGGGTTGATGATGAAGTGATACTCCTGATCGAGCTTCGATCGGATCATCAAGGAAGCGGCTGGTTTTCCATGGCTCATGGCGATAACCCCTTTTTAGGAGGAAAATTTGTTCTAAGGTAGCAAAAACATTTTTACTCTGTCGCCACATTTTCGCAGACTTGGCGCCTTTTTGTCCTTTTCGCCCGGATATTTTAGTCGACCCTCGTGAGTCGCCCCAGGAAATCCCTCCTCAGAATGCCGCATGCGGATTTCCCGATCTACGGTCCCGATTCAGTGTTAGGCATTCGCTGAAAAATAGAGCTTTTGACCTGCCCAGTGCGTCGGCTTATTGAATATGAGGCTTAAAACGTGTTGACAATCTTCCCGAGAATGCTTTTCTTTCCCCATGAGTTCAAGGAAGAAGTCATCGCCACGTGGGCGACCCAAACTTGGGATAGAACTGCAAAAAGAGGACCGCCGGATACTTCGGCGAATATTGAGCGGAGGCGAATTACCTGTTTGAGTGTTCAAGCGTGCTCGCCCCCTGTAGCTGTACGATGAGGGAAAATCCTCACGGGAGTGCGCAGAGGCTCTAGGAATAGGGAGGAGACAGCGCGGCGGGCTCTGTCGTAAACATTTTCGAGGCCGAAGTGAGGTTTTGAAGGGATCATTCCCCGGACGCAGTTATCCTGCGAGAGCGTAAAACTGCTCGAATGGAGTGGAGCCCTGGATATCCAGCTGGCCTTTTTTGATCATGACCATCATCTCAATTCCGGCGATGGTCTTCGCGGCCGACATGAAGGTTTTAAAGCCCAGCATGGGCCTTGTCCTTTGCCGAACTCGCCTGTGATCCTGCTCGATAAGGTTATTCGGTTCTGTTGCGCCTGGGTAAGTCCGTGGTATTCTCCGGGAAACCTCGGGAGGCCGGCTCATGAGCAAGGCACCGATATCGAGATTCGGCAGAACAAATATATAAATAACTTTATCGAGCAGGACCACAGGCCCACGCTGGGCTTCAAAACTTTTCGAACTGCAAGGATTACAATTGGTGGCTTTGAGTCGATGAGGATCATTCGGAAGCGTCAGATCGGAAGAGAGGGTAAAACCTCTGCTGAGATCTTCTACTCGATGGCTGCTTGATGACTCGTCGAGCCGGACCTTCTCTCGTGTACTGTCTGGAGACTCAACAGAACCAGTTTTTTTTCGGAGCATATTTGGGGGACGGCAAGGATTCGGGATTTTTTGGCCATTTGACTCGGTAAACATGAGTTGAAAAGTGTTTCCCGAGTCAAACAGCGGAAAAATTGGTCAGTCCTTGTATTTCTTCCGAAGCTCGCCAACGGTGGTTAGAGATTGCAAGAGCAAAAGCCAGACACTTACCAAAGCTAGAATAAAGATATGTTCCCTGACATTGGCCCAGTGAATAGGTCTATCAAACGCTATGCCGGCTCCTATAGTTATCGCAATAAAAGACAGGAAAATGGCCAAAATAAACATCAACAACCGACGATCGCGCCTAGTGATGCCAGCTAAAACATACTTTAGTGAGTCCCAAATATCATATTTCATAAACCTATCTTTCTCATACGATCACGGACTGGATCCAGGAGAGGGTTTTCAGGACGAAAGTTTCCGTCAAGAGGTCCGCGCGGTTTGTTCATTTCATCTGGTGTGGCAGGTCTTACAAGCGACATTCGCAAAGCTTCAAGGTAAGCCTTGTTCATACCATCGCTGCTTTTGAACCTGGGTTCAAGCGTCAGAATCAAAGCGTCCTGCATGATTCTTAATCTTTCACGGAATTTCTTGTGTGCTTTTTCCTGAGCATCTTTCGATATTGCCACGTCACCATATCCGTCATCAGGCTTATCGCAACCTGCTCCATCCTTCTTAATATCACTCAGGACGCATACCCTACCAGCTGAGCAATCGTGCATCACTTCTTTCTTTTCTACTACTGTAGTTACTTCGTTTTCCTCACCAGTTTCCAAGTTTTTCGTGGTAACTGTTGTCGTTGTTTTCTTGGGAGTAGTAGTAGTAGTAATTCCTGATTTCTCGTCCGCCTCAGACTTGGTGAGACCCACTTCAGTTTTTGTTGAGGTTTTTGTTTCGATACCTGACGGAGGAATCCCGCTGAGCTCCGGATTATTGGCTCCTTCCATTACTCCATAGATTGTGCCGATCGTGCCACCCATTACTGCCCCAGCGAGCCCAACCGCGACGGTTCCGACACCGGGGACAGCACTCCCTACAACACCCCCAGCAGAAAGCCCAACACCTGCAGCCTGAACGCCCCTCTTTACGCCTTGTATCATCGCGGCATAGGCCCTATCCTCATGGGTCCATTTCCCGTCCTTTTTTCCTCGCGAAGTACTGCCCATCATAAGGCCTGTGGAGTGCGAGGTAAAGGAATTGCCTGCCTCAAAATCGGCAATTGCATTTCTAAAATTATCGATGTTGAGCCCATGAAATTCCACGGCATCTGGTTCAGGACGTGTATAGCCTTGTTCATTCAACAGGAATTCAAAGGTTCTTGGCGAAACTTTCTCAATTAGACTGCTTGTCCCTTCCACCAATTTGTCCTGTCCGAACCCCTTGACTACTAAGGTCCTTTTTTGTCACTGAGTATGTCCGCAGCTTAGCTTTGACTTATTTCACAATTAAGCTGCTGGCTTTGAAAAGTGAACTCTCTCAATAACAGCTTTGGCGACATCGTCCACTTTTATTTCATTCTGGCTGTCTTCCAACATGGCTTTAATCGAACCAGGTCGGCTCAATTCAAGTCCTAATCTCTCCATGACCAGAATTTGTGTAGAATGCTGCATTTCCCTGTTATCTCGCAGGATATTTGATAGAGATCCTTTATCCAGGCCCAGAATTGTTGCAAACTGATTAGCTTTTACTCTTAAAACTTCCTGTATCGCCTTGAGCTCCGCAGAAGAAAGTGACTTCTCCTTAAACAGAACAGTTCTATAATTATTTTCTATAAAACTTAGAGCGATCGATCTCGACATTCTCCCGATATCATCTCCATTCAATCCATGATCCAATAGACCAATGTCTTTGCCTTGTAGATATGCTTCGAGATCATCATCATCCAGAAATGATTCAACTCGAAACACACCTTCTCCCAAGGAGTCTTGTAAGGCAGCCTATCGATGATCACTGATTTCATATGATTACCCTTTCAATCGACTGAAAGCGCTGATGACCAAAAGTATTTCCCTGGAACGAGGCGCCTCAATCGTTTCGATTAGAACAATCTCGACGCCTCTACCGTCTTTGCAATGCCAGACATATGAGTCAGGTTTGGCCGTCGCCGCTTTATTATCGAGGCGCCGCCCTGATCCTTCGCAAAGGTCCAAAATTTCTTCCGGACTGAATCCTCGATCCGGACAATCCAGGTATGCGTGCCTTTTGACCACAATGCTGCTTCTGTCCTACCTGAGTTTATGAAAAAGCTGTTCGAACTCTTTTTTACTCCTGCCGTGTCCTGGCTAAAGTTGTCAACGACAACCATGCACTACCTGTCGGAGTTTTCAATGACAATTTTAGCGTCGATCTAAAGACAGTTATAAAATGATCAAGATTATTCATCGCACGCTCCGAAGTTAAACGTCTAAATTTCTTAATAACTTCATATAGGAGCTGCGATTTTTATTTTATTCGACCAAATACCAATAAGAAAAGGGCTGAGAAAAAATTCTCAGCCCTTTTACATACTTCCTCAACCGAACGCCATTGACTTGCGCTTTGGGGTTTTCCGGTGAGAGTAAGAGGCCTGCTTTACCAGTTGATCGTGGAATAGTCATCTTTTATATCAGCATCTTTTCGCCATTGATCGGTTTCAGAATTGTTTTCGAATTGATCATCGAAATCTTCCAGGGCCTTGATAAAATCGTCGTGGGACATAAATCATCCTCCTTTACCCCAACAAGAGCAAGGAGCGTGCCGTCAGAGCCCATATTTCCGGCGTCGGGCGTCCATCGCTGAGCGCGAGATGTTCAGCGCCTTGCAGCAATCTGCGACCGAGGGATGACGCCTAAGGGCATGAGAAAGGATCGTTTTTTCAACCCAGGAAATCGCCTCGTCAAAGTCACTGTCGCGCTGCACCAGCTGATCAAATTCAAAGATCGGTTGAGCCGGAGAGGCACTGGATTCCGGTGGTCCTTCCAGCATACCTTTGAAAACCGGGAAGTTTTCTACAGTCAACGGAAGGTCCTGGAATTCGCAGGTCAGTATCCAGGCATCGATCGACTTGAAGAGTTGCCGAATATTGCCCTTCCAATGAAACTCATGCAATTTTTTCACGAGTTGATCAAATTCTTCGTCATCCAGGTGAATATTCTTTTTGGACAAAGCCAATGCTGCCAGGGGTAGAATGTCCTGCTTGCTCTGACGCAGGGGCAGCAAATGAATATCGAGCCCCATCATGCGCGTGCGAATGTCGACCAGGAAGTGCCCCAGTTCCGATTCCACAT
>NZ_DASQYZ010000168.1:0-3889 GCF_035638955.1 Oligoflexus sp.
CTGCTCAAGCTGCTTGATCTTATCCTCCTGGCTGGACATATTGCCCTTGCCAGGGAACGCGTCCTGTCCACTGCGCTGGTAGTCCTTGATCCAGGACCCCAGAGCTGGTTGGCTTATCCCAAGATCCTTTGCCACATCAGACCTTCATTCCCTTCTCAGTGACCAGCTTTACAGCTTCAATCTTGAATTCCTTGGTATAGCGCTTTTGCTTTTTCTTGTCGGCCACTTGGCACCTCGATGTAAGGGTTATTCACCCATTATACATTCCCGGTGCCCGATATTCTGAGGAGCTTCAGGGGTTTAATCCGAGATCATTTTATCATCTTCATCCCCGACCTGACAAAACCGCGGCAATGCAATTTCTTCTCGTGCCGAATGAATTCCCGGGGCAATCAAAAAGCGAAATGAAATACTAATCTGATAAACATCGGAAGTAAGCTAAAATATTTGGAAAGTTCACTTTGTTAATTTTTCATTACGGCTTTCCGATAGGTTCCTCAGACGTTGATGTGACGGCAAGATTTAGACACGAACCACCAAACAAAGGATAGAAACCATGAAAAAGAAATTCGCGACAATTTGCTTCTGATTTCATTGAGTCCGTCGGATGACGGACTCCTTTTTTTTGGGAATGGAGGAAACCGTGAGCCTTGCAGATTTGCTGAAAAAGCGGGTTGAACTTTACTGGGCTCATCTGAAGACCAATGATCCTTTTAATCGGGCTCTTCTTAATGGGACCGCCACCCAGGCCATGGCCAATCACTTTCTTGTCAATGTCCGTTATCTCGTGCAGCAAACTCCGATCCATCTGAGGAAAGCGACTGCGAAGGCAGAAAAAAATGGCGAGGAAAAGCTCGCCAAATTTTTCAAACTCAAGTGCCGCGAAGAGCAGGGACATGACAGATGGGCTGACTCTGACATTGCAAAGGTTAACCAAAGGCGGATAATCGAGTCAAATTCGGAGATCGATCCGAGCATGAAGGGGCTCGTGAAGCATATAGAATCAATCATCGATTATGACCCCGTCCACTATCTTGCGTACATCTTTTTCGCAGAATATCTCTGTGTCGTGGCTGGATTTGAAATGGCAGAGGCCTGGGAGAAAAAATGTGGTTTTCCACCAAATTCCATGTCGGTGATTTCCAATCATGCGGAGCTCGATCAGCATCACGTGCATGAATGGGTGGACATCACTCGCGATCTTCTTGATGAAGACAAATACAAGGCTCCACTTCTTGAAACTGTGGAAGAGACCATAAAGGTTCACCAACAGTTCTATCAAAGCTGTTGGCAGGGGAAATCCCATGCTGCGTAACAAGCCCCAACCTTCCTTATACGAAATTTCCGGCTGGAACATGAGCAAGCCTTTTGAGCAACTGGTAAACATTGGCGAGCTGGATATATACCTATCTGGAGTCGTTGCCAACCATTCATTTTTTGGTGAAGTCGTCGGAAGTTCCGCTAATTTTGGTTACTATCCACTTGAAGAGGCATGGTACGAGTTGGTTGAAAGGGTGTCGGTTCTGGAAGCCATGAATCGAAGCGACTTCATATTAAGAAGTTCGGCTAATTTCAGGCAGACTGGAATAGTTGAGCAGCGCGTCGTCTTCCCTCCTCCGGGAGTAGTGGAGCAGGATGGAGTCCAAGTGACAGCATTCCAGTATGCAAAGTCGAATGGGGTGGCATTATACTCCAGCTGGAGCGAAGCCTGTAGACGGGCCAGTCTTGAACTCGTCGAAAGACATTTGGTGCTGGCCTCATGGGTCGGTGGAACCATTACGCACACTTTCCCGGCTGAGAGCACCCGGCTCTGGAGTCTCACGCGATTCTATGATGTAACCGGCATCGCCTTTGGCAGCCAGGCTATTGCAGGCTCGGAGAGACCTGTGATTGTCTCCGGGTATATGCTTCTTCCGAAATCAAATTCCAGTCCGCTTGTCTTTGGTTTTGGCGCCGGCTTCACGAGAGAAGAAAGTCTGGCCAAGGCGGAAAGAGAAACGATCCAGCGATTAGGCTTTCTTTGGGGGGAGGAGATTCCTTCCTCAGATCCTGAGTTCCAGGCGTCACACCTTTATCATCAGGATTACTACCTGCAGCCGGAAAGGCGCAAGGTCCTTGAAGGATGGATTGCAGGAAAGCACCATCAGAAAAACTCCTTCGCCATGCCTGCTGTTCTGTCAATCGAGTATGCTGATCTTTCAAGTCCAGGCAGACCTGAACTCTTTGTTGCAAAAGCGATGGCCAGGGAGGCAATCCCTCTGGTGTTCGGGAAGTGGCGGGAGAGAGAGTTTTCTCATGTCCCTGATGAACATCTCATTCATCCCATTGCTTAATGGCGGAGTGCAAATGGTTGAGCTTGAGCAATCAAACTGGGGTGAGATGGGGCGGTTTATGTTCCCTCAGCAAAAACTTGCGGAGGCGGAGACCGAGGTTGAAGGTTTTCTCAGATTGATCAAACCAAAGGATTGCTCAAGCATTCTGGATCTTCCCTGCGGCGTCGGCCGCCACTCCATTCCTCTCGCCAGGCGGGGATTTGATGTTACAGGAGTTGACATTACACAGGAATTTTTGAGTGAAGCCCAAAGAAAGGCGGATGTGCAGGGCGTAAGGCTGTCACTCCAACAAGGGGATATGAGATTCTTTCGGAGCCAAATCGCCTTTGATTTGGTCATCAACCTCCATACTTCCTTCGGGTATTTCGTAAATAGGGAAGACGATGACAGGGTTTTGCGCAACCTTTATTCGCTTTTAAAGCCACGCGGAAAACTTTTGATGGATCTGATGTCCTGGGAGATCTTCGTCAGAAATTTCAAAACCAAAATGGAAAGACAGCTTCCTGATGGGTCGCTTGAGACTTTTGAGTATCAAGCCGGAGAAGATAACTGGTTCGAATGCAAATGGACCCAATCTGGTCACGGCAGGACGTTCGAAGCGAAGTCTGGAATTCGTCTCTATTCCCACGATGAGCTCTCCAGGCTGCTGTATGCTGCCGGTTTTTCCAGCTTGAGACTCTATGGTGATTTTGAGGGAAAAGCTTATGATATGAAATCAGGCCATTTGATTGTTGTCGCAGAAAAATAAAATAGGCTCTGTTGCAGGTCGGGTAAAAGGAGTGCCTACGGCGTTGAAAACTATCCCATTTGGTGAATCGGAATGTGAAATATTGACGTCAACTTTAAAAAATGTGCAGATGCTAAACCACCAAAATTCCAGAGCCCTGAATGCACGTTTCTACAAACAAACGCAACAGAGCCCGCCTTTTACCCGACCCGGACGTTTGCGACTGGGTAGCGTCCCGGAAGAGTCTTCATTCAAAGAAACTCCACGCTGCCATCGTCCAGCTCGTCTCCAGCCGAGGACAGCAGCTCAAGCGTTTTTTCCTCGAGCTGCAAAGAAGCAACAGCCGGCCAGCTCCAGATAATGATCTCAACCATACAGTTGATTCCGGTTCCCGATGGCAGTTCAAGACGCCATGCATCCCGCACCTGCGTTGCAGCCTGGAAGGATGGCAAAGCACAAATTTCATCCTCCATGATGGGACTATGCATAGGGAGTTTAACGCGGATATCCTTGTCAGAGAGAAGGCTTCCGGCATGGCGTTCAACCCAGATTTTAAACGCTCCTGCCGTTAAATTGCAGAATTCGCGCATAAAGTCATGACAAAGATGGCTCTCAATACCGTCCTGCGGTCTGCTCTTTGCCCAGCAGAGGAAACCATGAGCAGCTTCAAGCTGATAGTAACTGGAAAAGGATCTGTTGCAAAAAAAATGTAGTATGAGGCTCCATGATAGGCCATATTTGCTAATCACCTTATCCACGGAGCGGATATGGCCATCAGTTTCAAAGGCAAACATTTCCCCAAATCTATTGTGCTGACCTGCATACGCTG
>NZ_DASQYZ010000169.1:0-84833 GCF_035638955.1 Oligoflexus sp.
ACTACAGAACTCCACAACAGGTTCACGTTGGCGAATACAAGGCTAAGGATACAATTGTTGGTAAGAAATACTTGAAAGCAGTGGCATAATGCTTTAACTATCAAAATCTCTCCGCTGGTCTAAAGCATAGGGTCCACTTCACATGCCATACATCTAAAGCACAAATGTTCATACCTTCTCGCATCTTAAAAGAGCTAATTTTCTGGAATGATGAACCTTCTCATAGCTTCCGGCTACCTTATGTAACAACTCAATCAGCCGCTTCTCTGTAGAGATTTTCAAATCATCGCTCAAAATTTGATACCAATAAAACGTCTTGATACCCCACAAGACTTCATCTATAGACCCAGAGAAATCGACTTCGAATTCGTCTATAACTAGGTTTGAAATTTCTGGATAAATGGAGAGAAATTTTTCAATGCCTGCTTTTGAAAAAAATTCAGGCTCACCGAAACCACCGTAGTTTTTTGCATAATTTGGAAATATATCTTTAATTATGACTCTTATTCCTGAATCCAGGGCGGTGTTCGGTTGGCTACAACGACTCCAAACAGCTGGTAAGATGACTGAAAAGATCCCGCCATGCTTTAAAACACGAAATGCTTCCTTGGCAGCAATCGGGATAGGTTTAAACATTGTAAAAGCCATATGACTAACCACTGCATCAAACAACTCATCATCAAATGGAAGCTGGTCAGCTGCGGAGAGTTTGAAGGATACTTGAGAGCTTGAAAATATTTGTTCAGCAGACTTCAAACATTGTCCAGAAATGTCAACACCGGTATAAACAAGCTTAGAACCTGCATTGATGTCAAGATACTTGCAAAATGTTCCAATGCCACATCCAAGATCGAGTATTTGAAAATCTGCGTGCGTTGGAATGCCAATCGAATCGTTCAGAACAGCATAGCTGGATTTCCCGTTTTCTGAAGGTCGCGAGAAATACCTCTCTGACCAGTCGCTATGCTGATCATGATAATCACGCATGCAATCCAGATGCTGATCACGAGTAAGCACCTCACCTGACACAACTACGTCAAGACTATTCTTAAGCACGACCGAATCCTCCCACCTGCCGGTTCCGCTGCAGCCTGCCCCAGCAAACTCCAAAATAGTTCGAGAAAAAAATGGGTGTGACTGGCTGTGCTGGGGCAGGGCTTTGACCCTTCCAAAGCAGACGTCGAACCTGCTCCCAATGCTACCGCCGACACAATGACATAACTGGTTGTACTCTTAAGGTGAGAAGAATCGAAATAAAAGCCAAAACGCAACGCGGCGTCGATTTTAAAGCCATCTCTCTCCAGCACAGAAAGAATTTTAAAAACCCATATCGCAGCGCCATCCCCATTAGATAATTTCTTACAGCAAGGCGCGGTATTTTTTCACCATCGCCACTCGATGGAGATCTGAAATTCGAGTGTTCTGGATGTTTTTTTCACGCAAGTTGGATCCTACAGCTCAGCTTGCTAGATCCTGCTCTGGATCAAGACAATCGCCTAGATATTTCCAGGCCTTTCACTACTCACAAGTTAAGGTCACTCAAACAAAGAATTATAAACAACCCAGCAAGGCGCCACACCAATCAACTCGGAATTGATATCACCTGGCTTTACAAAGACGGGGGCTGAACCTTCAAGACGGAAATCTCGTCCTTGATCATGGGTAAGAAGACCTCTTTCGACGGCTTGGTCGATGAGTTTTGAGCAGTACAAGTCGATATTGCCACCTTCGGGTAAGATGCTCTTGTAGAAATTCTTGAGCTCCTCCAGTTTCGCCTTCTTCTCTGTATCTTGAGTATTCGAAATTGCCTGGTCCAGGGCTGACAGTAGATCGCTTGGTTTAACAAGGTTACGAGCCTGCGCGAATCTCAGAAGTTGCTCCTGCTTTTGCTTGGCATCCGTAGAAGCCGCAATCTCCGCTTTCAGTTTGACGTTGTCCTCGCTTAACTGCAGCTTGCCTTCAAGTTCTTTCTCGAGTTCCGACACTCTATTTTTTAACTCGATATTCTCAAGACTAAGGTCAGGGTTGTCGATGACCTTGGTTTCCTTTTCTTTTCCACAAGCTTGCAGTCCGAGAACTAGAACAAAAATCAACTCTCTTTGTAATCCCATCAGCGTCTCCATTCATACACGGGAAAAATGTTAAATATCCGCAAACTATGCTTCCTCACTTGAGGTGACTAACTCAAGATTGAAAGTGTCCTTCTATAGTTAGCCCAACAAACGAAGTCCATGTGTTTATGCTACGCAAAGAATCTATCGTTCTCAGCGGGATCGGAGGATAATCCAGCGCGTCGAAAGCACGCTGGATTATGAACAACGAGCTACGGTCGTTATTAGCCACAGTCACAATTAAGGTGAATGTTCGAGTAAGCTACATTGCATCGAACCATGATTTGGAACGAGTTTCCATCGGGATAACTCTAATACTTCTATATATTTAGGGACTTAGGTTACACTGACGGGCAGGCGTCATGAAAAGGCTTAAATCCCGTGACAATGGGTCTTTTTTTGCTTCATTAGGAGCAATCCAAGTGGAGTGATACCAAGTGCGTAAGAAATACAGCCTGCTGTTGTTGGCTTCAATTGCGATCATACTCGCAATTTTGAGAGGCATGATTCTTACACTTGGGCCAGCCGGTGACCACATCACAAACACCAGTGTTGGTTCTTTGTCTATACCTGTGCGCAGAGGAAGCAGCCGCTCCTATACCAAAGGTATTGTTTCCTCAAAAAGTGAAAGAACTGTGTCGGTGCTGCTTGTTGGTGCACCTTCTGATCACTCTATCGAACCCTTTAGTTCACGCGTGGTGATGAGACTTAGCAGTGATCCTGGCCTTTCAAACACGATAGAAGGGCTTTTGCTCTTAAGTTATCTCCAACAGTTAAGTCCAACTGACAACCATCAATTAGAATTCATTTTCCAGGTTGCTTCTGATGCTGCGCAGCAACTCGCGGACGAGCAGTTGGCAGCGTCAGTTGAACTCGGCAAAATGCGGGCACGCCTTGAGGATCTCATTGACCAAGTAAACACCACTACCTATAACCGGGAAACAAAGCCAAGAGAATTGTTTCAGGTCTACTGCTTATACCTGGAGAAATTGGATGAAGGTCGCATCGCAAGCAGAAACATAGCGATGCAGAGCGAAAAGATAGAAGGCCTTAGAATGCAAGCAGGAGATGCAAAGGCGAAGGCTGGATCTTCTGCAAGCTCCCTATTGCTTCAAGATGAGGCTGGGAACTTGCATGCTGCTCAACAGGACCTAATGAGAATCAATAGTGACCTTCAAAATCTGAAACTGCAACTATCAACGTTATTGGAAAGCGCACCTGAGCAGGTCGGCATGGAATTCCTTAGTCGGCTCCAGGAATACGAGAAAGAAATGGAAACATACATAGATCAGGAAATTGTTGTAGATAGATTTGAAAGCATTTTGACGGCTGCGCGGCATGTTGATATCAACTCGATCTAACGCATTATGTCAGGCTTCTCGCCGCATCCCATCACCGTGCACAGCCAACCACCTTTCTTCTGGCAAATGCATTCATTGCAATCGCGCATGATTTTATCCCCTACGTAGTAACTTTTCCCTCTCTCTATACAGGGATCTATAGGTTTACGAGTGGTCACGCAGGACTGCAAGAGGATAAGGCCAACAGTCGGCATTATTTTTTGAATGGATTTCATCATTAGACCCTTTTCTTTGCTAGGATAGGCTTCCGTAACTTCAACAGGGAAATCAAAATCGTTGCCCGCGTGCAATTCGGTCCAAGTCTAGGTTCTAAAGATATCACTCTTGGAATCACCGAGATCAATCTGGAGACGATCGACCTGAGTGAGAAGGGTCTTCGCATCAAAGGCAATCAAGTCACAGCGGCTGGATACTATGTTAAGAATGGTCAGGCTGGGCTTCTGTACGATGTGACATTCACCTCGAACCAGCATCAGTAAAAGCGAGACATGAAGCGGGGATTTCCTTCCTGGAGCTGACGAGATACACTCCTGCTCCGAGGAAGGTCATCCTCTCTTTTTCCTTAAGAGGTCCACCTATGCAGCGCTTTATTTTTCTTCTGCTTTGCTCTTTCATGATGCCATGGGTTGCGGCGGGCGAAGAAGGCAAGCCTGTTCCCTACAAGGTAGGCGCTCTGAAAATGGAAGGGCTCTATCTCAAGCCCACGAAACCGATATCCCCGGCACGCGGGGTGCTTGTTCTTCATGAATGGTACGGCATCAACGACCACACACTGCAATTCAGTAAATGGTTGCAGGAAGCCGGATACCACGTGTTCGTCGCAGATCTTTTCGGCAAAACAAAGCGCACCAAGCATCCCAAGGAAGCGGAATCGTTTGTTAAGGAACGCATGGCCCAACCTGAGCAGTCGCATGCTATTTTTCAGAAGGCCCTCGAAGTCCTCCAGACGGAAGCCAAACTTAAGATCGCGCAGATAGCGGGTGTGGGCTTCTGCTTTGGAGGTTCCAGTCTCATTGATGCTTTACGTCGTGGCGTTCAGTTGCCTGCAGTCGCAACATTCCATGCAAATCCTGCAACACCGTTTCCCATTCGCTTGCAGGAACAGAAGGGGCGCCTCTTATTTGTCGCGGGAGCCGATGATCCCTTCATTCCCAAAGCGGCCGTGCAGCAGTTGATCGATGAATCCTTCGCGGCAAAATTGCGACTTGAATTGCACCTTTTGCCCAGGGTGAAGCATAGTTTTACAGTGGCCGGGGCCACACAGATGGGTCATGAGCATCATTTGCCCTTCGAATACAGCCCAGAGGCCACAGCCGAAGCCAAGGTTTTGTTGCTTGATTTTCTCGGTCGCTCTTTTCAATAAGCACGGACGGCACGAGGGAAAAACCCAATTGATGAGATAGCATCCATGCTTGAAAGACTTATTTTGAAGAGGTGACATCGAAGGGACTTCGGAAGGAAAAGGAACCACTCATCGGGGCGTTAGGCAAAAGATGGCCACCATATCACTGCGACTGTGAGGCGCCAGAACTGGTTCCCTGTGCTGCACGACAGTGCACGTGGATCGTATTCGCTTGCTCAAGCACCAGATCCGGGGATGGCATGACAGCATAACCATGCGGGCATAGCTCTTTAGCCCGATCATGGCAGGCGCTTTTTGATCCACTGAATGGACAGGTAATTTTGAACAAGTCCTGATTATAGGAGCTTTGTACTTTCTCGCTGGTCACGCAGCCGCTCATTAGAAGCGCGGTGAAAAGCAGAATGATGGGAAGGGATCGGTTACTCTTCATTATGCACCATTGGATACGATCTGAGTCACCAACGGCCCGATTTTAGCATGATTTTATTTCACGTAAAGTCCCTATTGATGGTCCGGCGAGTCCGTAAAAAATCGGCAAGGTCGCAATGAATTCGTTCAGAAAAATAAATACTTAATTTTGATGGAAAATAGCCTTAACCACGAATGGTGCGGCCTATCTCGTAGTGGCATCAGGTGTTAGCTCTAGGACTGGCCATTCCACCATTTTAACCTGCAAAGTCATTTTTTTTGACTCTGAGAGTTGGCACATAGTCAGCATTTGGTGAGGTCATGTCAAATGAATGCGTGATGCCCATGGCCAGACCGGAATAATCCGAATCCAGCGAGTGGGCATGTTATCGCATTTGTAACGGCTGCGCTGATGACGTCAGCCAAGGAATATTCAGAAAGAATTAAAAAGAGGCACTCACAGTGTGAGTCAGAACCGATTTAATGGTTCAGCCGAAGACCACTTCCGGTGCGTCCCCTGCGTCGCTTTAAAAGGCGGGTTGAGGAAGACAAGCTTGTGCTCATCGAAAACCACCGTTCCTTCTTCGCGGTTCACACTCGTAATTTTGACTTCCTGCGAGATATGAGTCTTCAAAGCTTTTGGGCAATTCGTTTCACAGATGAAAACTCTGGCCCCAGTTTTTTGGGCCTGCTCAGCCGCTTCGAGAACCATTTCATTCGTGTGGATACTTAGAAGTTTGCCTTGACTGCCCCATTCATTCGCAAAAACTTGTGCTTTCGGTGACCGACGGTGCATTACGACAATATAGAGATGCTCACTCATGCTTTCCAACTCTTCAGCATTATACGTGAATTTTCTGCTTACAAGACTATTATCGCATACTTGAGCGGGTAAATCTTGCTCAGCTTTAGTCTTTCTGCACCTGGCAAGCGAATCGAGGACAATTTAATTTCCATATTAAAATACTGTCTGTAATAAATGCCTACCAATCACGTCTCCTCAGGTTGCATGAAAAGCATGTTCGTCAATTTAGCGCTTTATTGAGTCGAACTACGGAGAGATGTGTGAAGATTCAGTCGATTATGCTGCTGGCAGCCCTCGGATTTGCGTCCGCTTGCGGCTCATCAGGTGGAAAAAAAGACAGACCCCAGCCTGAACAAACGACCGGTACCATCACGGCCTCGGAGCTTGCCCTGACCGACCAGGGTTCCTTTGACGCCTTGGAAGTCGGCAAACCTATCAAAATCATTGTAAAAGGTAAAAATGAGAAGGGTGAAGCCGTCGAAATGAAGGCGGACTCCTGGGAAGTGAAGCCAGCGACTCTGGCCTCGGTCAATGCTGAAGGCCTCCTGCTGCCCCAGGCGGCAGGTACCGGTGAACTGGTGGCCACTATTGGCAAGCAGCAGCTGAAAGCCAAAATCCAGGTCGTTGACCCTGAACTTCCAACCGAGCTGGTGCAGATCCTGATCAATGTTGCGCAGCCCGCTGAGCTCTAGTGGGCCAGTCGCTCCAGCTGACGACTGACTGCGTCTATAGTGATGATAGCCGCAAGGCCTTGGCTAACACTCAGTGGACGGTCGAAAGCCCCAATACGACCGAGGCTACGAACAACGCCGGCTTGTTTCAAGCCAAAAAAGCTGGTGTGGCTGTGGTCACGGCAAACTTCGACGGACTCGCTAGCAGCAAGGTGAACCTGACAATCAAGGATCCGGTTGTACCCGTCACCTTGAACGAGTTGCGCGTGGAAGCCTCCAGCGCGACGGCTCAGGTCGGTGACAAAATTTCCTTGGCCATCAAGGGTAAATATTCGAATAGCAGTGATCTTGTCCTTGTCAAAGATGCTGTCCGTTTCACTGTGACGCCTTCAGACATCGGCAATATCGTAATTCTGGGAGATGGAGCCTATCAGTTCCATGCCCTCAAGGAAGGCGAAGCCAGTATCGTGGTAAGCCAAGGCGATGTGAACTCGCAGGGTTTGAAAATCGCCGTTCAGAAACCTGCTGTGATCCTGAAGCAACTCAACGTGACCCCAAGCACGACAACTCTGACACCTGGTATTTCCAGTGAATTGAAAGTGGAAGCCTTGTATTCAGACAACAGCTCAAAAGTTGTCACTGACGGTGTCGAATTTGAGCTGAGTCCCGACAATGGAACCGTCAAGGTGGAAAAGACCAACGGTGTCTATCGTATGCTGGCTGAGAAGGAAGGCACAGTCAATATCGTTGCCAGCATCGGCGGAGTCAAAGCTCTGGGCTTCACGATCACGGTCAAGAAGCCTGTTGTGACACTGAGCGAGCTGTCCGTTGAAGCTTCCAGCCCGAACGTCGTGGTCGGCGATAAAGTCGCTTTGTCCATCAAAGGCAAGTATTCCAACAGCAATGACTTCGTACCCGTCAAGGATGCTGTTTCATTTTCCATCACACCAGCTGATATCGGCAGTATTATCCTTCTCGGCGATGGCGCCTATCAATTCCAGGCCCTCAAGGAAGGCGAAGCCTCCCTTGTTGTCAACCAGGGTGAAGTGAAATCCCAGGTTCTGAAAATCACCATTCAAAAGCCTGCTGTGACTCTGAAGCAGGTGATTGCCAATCCCGTGACCAAAGATCTGCTGCTTGGCGAATTCACAGAAGTGAAAGTGGAAGCTGTATATTCTGATAACAGCAAAAAACCTGTTACCGAAGGCGTCGAATTTGAGCTGAACCCCAACGACGGAATCGTGAAGCTGGAAAGCACCAGCGGAGCGTATCGTCTCGTGGCTCAAAGAGAAGGCACAGTTAACGTGACAGCCAGCGTGAGCGGCGTCAAAGCTCTGGGCTTTACGATCACAGTCAAGAAGCCTGCCGCGACCTTGAGCGAGATCATCGTGACAAGCCGCGCCACAGAACTGTTCGTGAGCAGCAAGGAAACCTTGACGATTACCGCAAAGTATTCCGACGGAACGGAAAAATCCCTCTTGGCAAGCGAGTCTCCGACTTTCAAAGTGGAGCCTGCTTCTATTCTTACTGTTCAACCCATCGGCGATGGTGACTACGAAGTGGTCGGCGCACAGGAAGGCACGGCAACTGTCGTTGTATCGTATGCTGGCGTTAGCTCCAAACCCATGACCTTTAAAGTTAATCCGAAACCTAAGGCAACCCTCGTAATTCTAACACCCATGACCGATGCTCCGACCCAAAAGCTTAACGTCTATGAGGAACTTAAGTTGGCTGCCTTCTGGAAATCCCAGCTTGGCAACGAGGGGGTTCCAGATGCGACTTGGAGTGTGAAAGCTGCAAGTGAACAGGAGCCGGCTGCGGGAGTCGTATTCCAGGATGGTGTTGTACGCGCCACCAAAGCTGGAAAGCTAATTGTGGAAGCAAAAGCTGCAGACGGTTCCACCGCTTCTTTGGAAATCGCGGTTGTCGAGGGAGCTGACTACAAATGGATGCAATTCTGGGTTTATGGCGATGTCCCTGACAACACCAAATTCATCTGGACAGCCCCCGAGGGTACCGACTTCGTCTTCACGGCAGAAGCCGAGGAGGTGAGCGCAGCCGCTTTGTATTGCGGTCGCAAAAGTCAGGCTGCTTTCAACCAGTTCCTGAAGGACAATGCTGAGATCGTGAAAGAGATCCACGATCTCAAAGGCACCAAAGACTTCCGCGTAATCCTGAACGTCGTGAAGACCCGTCAGGCCTTGTCTGCTTTACCGCGATTGGATCGCACCGCCTATTTCTGGCATTGGAACCGATATATCGGTCAGGTGCCGGTCCTGTCCATGAGCGCTTTCGACAAAGGCACTTGGATCTGGGAAGTCAACACCACTCAGGATGGCGAAGTCTGCGAGCAGCCTGATGTCAAAGAAGGACGCCGTTATCTGGAACACGCGCGGCAAAGGCTCAAAGTTATGAGCAACTATATCGTTCCATCGACAACTCCTCGCTAAGGGATATGGAAATACATATGAAAAAAAATATTGGTCAAAAAAGCCTTTGGATAGCCGCTTCAGCTTTGGCGCTGCAGATGAGCTGCGGTAAGCCCGAAAGCAAGTCCGACAGTCGGTTGGATGTGACATCGGTGAAGCATTCTCCTGTGAAACGCCAGTCGATCGGCAACTGCTGGCTCTATGCCCACAGCACGTGGCTGGAGTCGATGCTGCTCAATACGCTGGATAAGGTCGTCGATGTGTCCGAGACCTACTGGACGTATTGGGATTTCTATTGGAAGGTCAGCGGGCAGCGTCTGTATAAAGAAGGCGACGAAGATCTTGCCACGGGTGGCGGTTGGGGCCTGTCGACCAGCATCATCAAGAACCACGGCTGGGTGGAAGAAGGCAAGTTTATCATGACGGCCGATGGGCTACCGGCGGATACTGAGGCCATGAGTCGTTCTCAGGCTTGTGCGGAAACATATATGTTGGAGGCCTTGAAAGAGGGTGGTTCGTTGGTCGGAGTCACAGATTCCACTGCTATCCATGCTGCTCTGCAGAAAGCCTTCAGCTGCGGCGGCGACTATAAAGTGAACCTGAATCCTGATGGTTCCATACCGGAAGGGCTCGAAGTTCACTCAGCCCAGACCACCATGCTGAAAGATGTCAAAAATCCCCAGCGTAGTCAGTCCCTGCAGTACTGGGTTGATCGGTGGTCCTCCGTGAGCCCGGTCAGTCCTTACAGTAAAAATTCAGGCAAGCGCCTTCCTTCTCTGGAAACCGAAAAACAATCGACTGACGTGGTCAAGAGGGTCATGAAGGCTTTGAATGACAAGCAGCCCGTGGTCATGTCTTTCTTTGTCAGCTTCAATGCGCCCAACGAAAATGGTGTTTTCAATACCCGGACTCTGGCTGATGCGCGTGAACTCGGTAGCTCGGGTGGACACATGGTTGTCCTTCATGACTATACTGTGACCGATGTACCGGGACAGGAAGGCGGACGCTTGGGTGAGGGTGACCTTAGTCCCGAACTCAAAAACGCGGCTCTAGGTGGCAAATTGGAAATGCTTGTGGCCAAGAACTCCTGGAGTAGCGACCGTGCCGACCGTCCCTGGATTAAAGATGGTTTCAGCCGCTTCAGCTGGGATTACCTGACGAGCTACTATTACGATGTGGAATTGAACAAAGACTATACCGACAGGTACGTGTTCAAGAGTTTTGGTCAGGAATTCATCCTGCCGCCGGGTTACTGATTCAATTCGTTAGTTGAAATATAAGGGGGTTCATTTTTGATCCCCCTTCGTTGTTTGACTTCGCCTGCGCTATTTCAAGATGCGCTCGAGGGCTGACAATCGATCCTCGCAAAATATGAAAATTTGTCTTCTCTGTCTGCAGCATGTCCATGTACCAATGCTGCTGTTTCAATCTAAACACCGCATCGTGACGTGTGCAGTCCTGAATAAAAGGGAAATTGGCTTCGCACAGAAAGGTTTGTGTATACTTACGTGATTTTGTTCACAACACTGCGTTTAAACATTTTCTTCATTCCCTGCAATGTCTGTTCAGTTCCGCTGTTAAACGAGGGTATGTCCCTGAGATGCCGTGATAGGCATAGACTCTATCAGTATCTGGTATTGAGGATTGTCTAAACCGATTCGAAGAGGATTTCAATGCGAGGGAAAATGAATTTGGAATTGATAATAGGCCCATGGATGGCAATATTTTTTGCTTTAATACTTGCCAGCTCGTGCACAAAAAAGAGCTCTAACAAGGGCGGTGAAAACGAGCCAACATGCCAGGGATGCCCGATAGGCAGCAATGGAACGGGACCAGCCCCGTGCACGGAGAGTTGTCCCCCAACCCTGACCTCTTTCAGCACCTGCGACCCGAGCAAATATGCAATATTGGCAGAAGACCAGGTGCCTGCACATTGTCCCGACCTTCCCTCCATGGAGGCACCTCAAGGCAGCTTCGCTGTTACAGGATATAAGGTGGCCGAGGTCCGCAATGCCAAATGCGAACTAAGCTGCCTAGCTCTGATGATAAACTCGGATACAGCCCTTGCTGCCAGCAGCTGCTTTGATCAAGGTTCAGACAAACTTTTTGCACGTATAGATAAGACGAATTATGCCCTGATGGGACCAGCCGAATGTCTGCCCCATAAATTCATCCGGGATCAAATGGGACGACCCAACGCTCTCCTGGGTGGACTGCCCATGGCGTTTTTTTCCATTAAAGGCAAAGTTGCTGATGTCAAAGCTCCAGTTGATGTCACCCGAACAGAAGTTGACAACCTTCCTCATAGTGATGGCGATCCTCAATTTAGTCCTGTCGCAACACTTGACGAGCTGTATTGGACAGGATCTCAAATTTTGGGAAGAAAGATCATCAACCCCCGCGATGTTCCAACCGATGGTACGCAGCTGATTGTCGCAGCAACTCCAGTTCGAGAGAACTGCAATTTCACACGATCCCTGGGACTTTTTGTGAGTCAGGCCGAGGAACGTTATCTACTCGCTCTGCCTATGTATCCCATTAACAATGCTTCTGACTGCAAGCTTTGGCAGGGAGCGGTGCACTTTCAAGTTGATCATGTCCTCAGCCGAGAAGCGCTCGAACTCAAGTTAAAGAAGTGAGGAATTTCCTATGCTGATATCGCCAAAACCTGGAATCTGTCTTTTGCCTGTCGTTTTCCTGCTTGCTGCCTGTGGTCAGGGAGTGGATACAGGCTCGCATATGATGATCCAGAACGGCATTCAAGGACACGATAATGATTTGCAGTCCGTCATGGCTATTGAAGTGTCGTCTGAAAATGGCAACTGGATTCCTCAATGCAGTGGTGTCTATCTTGGTGACAGATTGTTCCTGACCGCGAGTCACTGCTTTCGTAAGGAAGCTGAAGCCGAGATTTTAGCCAGTGAGGCTGACTTGATACCTGTCGATCGTTTCCGCATTCGAAGCAAAGACGGACGCTTGCATGGGATTCAAAGAACCTATCTGGAGACTTTTGAGTGGGGGCGCGCCCGTCATGGCAAGCGCATCTTTTCCGGCTTCATAGGCTACGATCTAGCCCTGGTGAAACTTGACAGCGAACCTTCCGAGGCACCCTCAAAGTTGATCAGTCCTGAACAGACTTCAAATTTTACGCCTGTCATGGCCCATCAGGAAATTCTCCTGGGAGGATACCAGGGGACGACCAGTCTCAGCTATGGCCTTCAACCTTTCATTCGATATCTGGATCCTGCCCAGACCTTTCTTATGTCGGGAACGGGTACAAAAGAAGGTGCTTCGATCTGCGGTGGTGACAGCGGTGGTGGTGCTTTTGTGAAGACCGATGTGGGTTATGCCTTAAAGGGTATCATTTCATTTTATATTTCACGCAACTTTGGAGTTTCCGTGCCAGAACAGGGTGCATGTGAAGCTGGAACTTACAGTGGAATCGTTGACCTGCAAAAATCCGGTCCAGCCGCATTCATCGCACGAGCCACGGTTGCTCTACAGAACGACGCCGAAACCAATCCTTTTATCCTGAGAAATCTTGTGAATCGACGCTCAACGCCTGGCCAACAGGAGGCTGAAGATTTCGTCAGCGGAGCGGACTTCACAGCTGGGAACCAGGGAAACCAAGCCATAAGTAGTAAACTCCAGCAGAACGTTGATATCTTCAGCGAAGACCAGACCGGGACAATTTACGTAGGTGCGACAGAAATCGGAGAATCGTTAACTTATGCAGTCAATAGCACATTCCAAGGTCCCGCCCAGGTGACTCTCCGCGTGAGAAACCTGAGTGACAAGTCGCAAGGACGACTGATCCTAAGGACAACGACTCAATCCCTCGATGTCAAGGTACCTTCAGGGAGCGGCGACTGGCAGCTTATGAGTGTGCCGCTCAAGATGGAAAAAGTGAGCCCTAGCTATCGATTGGGTTTCGAGATCGCTGGTCCGGTCGATTTTGATTGGTTCGCCATCGAGAAAAAGTGAATGGTTGTGTCCGGGACAGGGACACAACCCCAGGAATTTCTGCCAAGAGCCTGCGCTGATTCTTGAGCGGGCATCAATACCCTCAAGACTTTTGCAGGCGTTGAATCTCGCTCAGACGACTTTCATATTTATCGTAGATCGGCTTTTTGAGAAGATACTGCGGCTTTTTCTTGATCTTTTCAAATTCCTGCCGGGCCTTCTCTCCATCTTTCCCAATCGCCAAGGCCTGAATATAGAAATAAGGGTACGGATAAGACCTATGTGGGGTTGCGGCTGCGTGATCTTCCCAGGCTGCTATCGCCTTTTTAGCAAAGTACTCGGCCTCTGCTAAGCGCCCGTGTTTTAAAAGCTTGAAAGCGTATTCAGATCCCCCAACGCCGATGGAAAAATTCCCTACAGATTTGTCACCTGATGTAAGGAGCTCGCACCCTAAAAGATACTGCTCTACAAAGCGATTGGAATGATAATAGTACTCATTCCGCAGAACACCTTGCATTCCTCGCGAAAAATCACCAAGTCGCTCCATCAGAGAAAATAGCGTTTTCTCCGTACGAGCCTTCACTCTCTTTTCCTCGTCAGGGCTCAGGACTTCGGAGTAGTCTCCATCCATAACAGCTGAAATATACTGAGCGTGCGCACTATTAGGATAATCTCTGAGATATTGACTCGTCATTTCGTTGACCTTTTTTAGGTCATCCCAATTTACGCTTTTTGCCCTAGCTCGCCAGTCGATATATTGTTTGTCATTGTTAATCATCAGCTCTTGATCAGATTTTGTTGCGCGACTGGAATGGACACATCCTGCCACGAACCAAAATATGAGAAGGAAACTCCAACACTTTTGCAAGTGACACTCCTTTGGCTTAATGAAATATCGTCACACTTTCTGTGTGACAGTCAAATACTGCGGGATTTTTATATCGATATTGGCTATTTCATGCAAGAAGTGCACGTCAGACTCGAATGATCTCGTGAAAAAAGCGTTTTCACTATGAACGTCACAGCGTCTCGCTGCAGGAGTTACTGGATTTTGATAGGCAGGGTCTTGACGAACCAGGCCATCTCACAGAGATGGCCTAAGAGTCCTGGTTAGAGACGAGCATCATCCGTTCGGATCTGTTACCGAAGGTTCGCTTCCGGGTTTAAAGGGCGAACGCAGGGCCTTGATAACACTCACATCCAAACGCTTAGGGTAGTAATTAATAAAGCTGCCTGGCTTGACGATGGGCAGGTCGTCGTCGAGGCCAACCGGTTCTGCGATGTCCAGGTTGCCAATGCCGATGGAGATTCCGCCTGGATCGATCTCACATCCCTCGGTTCCTACTACGCACCATTCCTTTTGCAGGTTGAGCTTATAGCGATCGGTGTCAAAGCAAACAAATCTGGTATCCACTTGGAAGGTACCGGCGCCTTCAAAGCTGGCTTGACTGAATCCGTATAAGCAGGTTCTCGACTCATCGAAGGCAGCTTGCAAGCCGATAAACTTCGTCCCCACGACTTCCACATAACTCTTATTCTCGAGGTAATTGAACCATTCAGCGGTCTTCTTGAGATAGAAAAACTCTTTTTTCGCAAGCCGGTCTGAATACGAATGAGCCTCTGCAGATTGGAAAGGTCCCAAGCTGGAGGAGACGAAGAATATTGGTAAGACCAATCGTTTAAAGCCGCGGTTAGGTGATGGGTTCATATTTAGATCCTCTTTGCATGGGTGGCTACGGGATAGATTTGTACATTGAATCGTATGATGGTATCGCCTGAGTTCGATTCGATGCGGGACTGAGCACTTCTTAGGTTTTGCTTTACGTAGTCCAGGTCCTGGAGATACCTGGCCTTCTCAGCTGTGATGATGCCGCTATAGAAGACTGTTTCCTGAGGGTTGTTCTGGAAGTCGCTGACATGATCGAGGGCTTCGCGTATCGACGATTTGAGATAATCAATCTCGTTTTTCTTGTTCGTGGCTAGATAGACGTGAAGAATGTTGGTGTAATCGGGCGAATAGCTGTATTGGTCGCCTTCTTTAACCAGGAGCCCATTTTTGATGAGGTCATACAAGCCCTGTTCCACTTCAAGGTGTCTGTCTCTCTTGAAAAGATCGAAAATCTGGTTCTTGATCGCTTTGCCATCCTTGAAGAGGTGCAGACAGGCGCCAATCAGCATGACGAGATTGATATCCCGGACCCCGGACAGCTCCAACGTTCCTGACGTGAGCTTTTTCTCTGAGTCCCGAACCTCGGATCGGATACGGGCGGCCTCCGCCTCGTTAAGGTCGGCGACGTCGAGCATGAGCTTTCCCTTCAGGAGTTCGGCCTCGGTGAGTGGCAAGGCCAGAAGCTCGACGATGGGGACGACATGCTTGGGGTTCAGCTTTTTCTTCTCGTTGAAGACTTCGGACAGATAGCTTCTGGATTTGATTCCAATCCGCTTGGAGATGTAGCTATAGGAGAATTTTGAGTCAACAGAGCGACGCAGAGCAATGAGCGATCTCAGTGCTACTAAGCTAGTGCTGGATAGGATGACAGAAGCTGGATCTACCATAAGGCCTCTTGCAATGCGGCTTACTTGGTAATGCATAGTTGGCTCGTTCGCAACGAAAAGATGCACTGACCGGGTAGCCAAAGTCTTAATAAAACAGCGTTCTTAGAGTCAAATGCTAGTCACTAGCGAGCACATCTTACTGAGTAAAGGGAATTTGTCATTCTTAATGATCGGTTAGGTCGTTAGCCAGCATTTTTAACATACATAGTTGTCACTGGTTTCATCTTTTCCACCGCGTCACTACTGCTATTCTTCTTCGCTTTGTTGTCGTCCTAAGCTTCGCCTCGTGCACGAAAGTAACCAGAATTTCAGTGTTCGCTGATGGTGAACAGGAATTAACTTTTGGCACCGATTGAGATCCACCTGAACATGAAATCGCGTTAAGGTTGGCTCCGAACCGAGGTAACGCTTTTGAAGGACGTTTTCTCGGGTGACATCATCACTTATAGACCAGGAAAATGGAGAGTCTCATGAAAAATTTTGCAATGTTTGCTCTTGTCGCCGGACTTGTTGCTTGCGGTCAGAACCCAGAAGGTTCTGATGTTGCCAGTCACCAAAGCAAAAGCCGTTTGGCCAAGACTTATTCGTTCAGCGTTGACCGTCGTCCTGTTGACGGCAACTTTGAAACTATCAGCGTGAAGAAAGACCAGTTTGGCACTTACAGCGCCAGCCTTCGCGTGATCACCGCAGGCTTCGGCTTCCCTTCGACCGATACAACGGAAGAGCTGGGCACCGGTATGACCTGCGTGGAATCCAAGAAAGGCCAGAAGCTTCTGGCTCTGAAATGCTCGGTGGACATGCGTCCTGCTGATGGCGCACTGGTCGAGCTGACTTTGAGCAGAACAACGGAAGGACTGTACGATGCAACTCTGCGTAAGGCAACTTATGCAACACTGCAAGGTCCAGCAACTGACGTGACCAATGACATCGCGTACGGTTTGACCTATAACCGCTGAACCGTTTTCAGGGTTTGATTCCCACGGGCTGCATACGTAGCCTGTTGGGACTCTGTTTTAGAGAGATTTAAAGCGCACGAGCTGAATACCCTTTAACGTCGCGTGCTCCTTGTAAGCCTTCATATATTCTACAAAGTCTTCATCCCCGACTCTTCCCCGTACAGCCGAAGCATGGCGTAAAATAATCCGATCACCCTTCAGGATCAAAAAACCTTGATGTGACACGTCAATGCGGGTGCCGATGTATTTTATTGTGTCCCAATTGGGTCGAATGAAATTGGCCAGAAGAACGCCTTTCTGAAGTTCCTGACGGAGGCGGTTCAAGCCTTGGGGGTTATCGAGAAGCTCTTGAAAAGTTAGGTAATGCATGAATGCCGGAATAGGTTTGTCCGCCGGAAATCGACTTTCGAACTCGCGGAGCTTAGCCGGGTGCATTTTGCTGTACCAAGCCTTGCGATCAATCGTTGTTAGGGATTCTGCGAGTGGGAGTCCTGGATCGCGTGTAACATCCACAATCGCGCCACGCTTTTCATGGTAAGGCATCCAATCCAAGCTTATAAAGTGAAGTCGCTGGGTGAAGGCGATTTCGCCATTAAGATAGCGAATCTTTTGAAGATGGTCTGTCCAATGTTCTTTGGGCTCCGGCGCAAGGGACATGGCCCAAACCGTTTCGATAAATGTTGTGCAGTCGAAGGCGTCAAGGCGAAACGTCGGATCCGGGTCGTGACTTCCAGGCCCTTCCCCTAGAGCGTTATCGATAAAAGGAGCACCAATAAATCTCTCGCTGACCGCTTCAATGCCCTGTTGAAAAGGAATTTGACCAGGAGAAGGCGGAAGCCACACGGAGTGCTCAGCACCAGTCTCGGTTTTCCTGCTTAAAAGGGTGCAAGATACGGCAAGAAAAATGATGCAAAACAAGATGGGTTTTTTATGAATAATCAGTTCTTAGCCCTCTCAGGTACGACCGGCTAACGAGCTTCGATCGATGGAAAAGCGCACATAGTGACCTTCGTTGCAAATAGGCGCCGCTTTTCCGAAGAAGGTCCCCTCAGGCACCAGACCCAGAGATTTCAAAAGTTCGATGACCGGCAGGTTTTCAACTGGGATTTGCATGACAAGTTTCTTGAGGGAAAAGCTATCGAGAAAATAGAGGAAAGCATCCCAGGCCATGGAAGACGCAAGCCCCATGCGACGGTGGTCGGGATTCCAGATATGAACATGAACCAGGGCTTCCTGGTCTGGGACGAGGTTGTTAATGAGTACAGCGCCCGCCGGTAGACCATCAATCTCACCCACCAGGGTCGACCATGGGCCCTGCTCGGGCATGGCAGCGAACACATTTTGCATCCTGGTTAACATACTGGCCCGATCGCCCAACATGGATATGTCGAGAGACGCTCTCAAATGTGAACTCTGAGGACCGAACCAGTAGTCGGCGAGATAAGTTGCATCGGTGGTCTCTGGCTTTCTTAGAGTCACAACCTAGTCTTTAATTATTTTCTGCAGGACTACATTCATGGGTTCGACCTTATTGAGGTAAGCCTTCCGACCAGATTTGCGCTTACCATTGTGATTATGGACTGGGCAAGCCGACTCTGGGCTCTCACCATGTCATCGTATCATAGCCTGCTATCCAAAGCAGAAATAACAGGGAACTACGGATCCACGTTGTCCGTTTTTTCGTTCTCATGAAATGTCCGCCACTTTTTTCTCCGAACCCTGCAATTTTCCTCGATGATATCAGTCTTTAAATAGGGACGACTTTTCCCCGTTCAGGTTTATAAGGATCAGCCATGCAGAAGATGAGATTATCCTTTCTTGCCCTCATTATCGTAACGACGCTTGGCGCCTGTACCAAGCCGCAAAACAGCAAGCCGCATGGCTATGTGAGTCACACTGACGATCGCTGGCCCTCTTCGACTATCACGACGTGTTTTGAGCAGGATGGCTTTGATCTGGATAAGTCCACGGTCGCTGCCGCTGTCACGTCGGAATTTGCCAAAGCAGGATTCAAGTATACCGGCTGGGAAAAATGTAAAGATGATGAGTCGGTCGATCTTCGGGTGCAGTTTGAGAAGGACAGCGAGGGGAGCCGGGTTGTTGATTTCGGGAATCGTCTGAAGGGTCTCCCCAACGGAGTGATTCTGGGCCTTTCTCATGAATGTTTAAATGAGTATTCGGGCAGTCACTGCCAGGCGAACGTGGCCCTTCATGAGTTTGGACACGCCATAGGGCTTCATCATGAGATGAACCGCCAGGATGATGTTGATTGCCGCTATCAGCAGACTTCGGATCGGTCGGGGGAACAGGATGCCACGCAGATTGGTGATTTTGATCCTAATTCGATTATGAACTACTGCAAGGTTTTTGAAGCCAATGACAAGGATGAATACCTGGGCCTGAGCGAGCAGGATGTGGCGACAATCCGGGCGCGGTATGAAAGTCCTCAGGCGCAGCTGGAAGCAACTGGGTTCCATATTCTGAAGGATAGTGCTGAGTTTCCAGGCCAGGTGCAAGGGCACCGCGTTTCCCAATATCGGTACAAGTTGGACCTTTTGGAAAGCATCGATTGCAAAAACCTGGAAGGGTATTCGGACGCAATCGGCATTGAAACTACGATTCCTCAAGCTGTGATGGATTCCAAACCACGTAATCGTACGCTACGCCTTTGCTTGATCGGCGGTGATAGCGAAAGTAACTGGCAAAGCCTGGAGCAGTATACTTCAAAAGATTTCGTAATGTCTCAAAGCGATGGCACCCAACCAGTGCCTGCGATAACCCTGCATCTTGGTCCCTATGGCAAGGATTATCTCAAGCTGGATATGACATTTGCGGAACCTCTGCCTGCTGCCACGATATCAGCTGAACTTGGTCTTCTGGAAAAGCCAGAACTCGTCGAAAGCTCCGAACAAAAAGTTTTGGTCTCTAAGGATGAAAAGACCCTCTCCGTACTCTTTAAGCGGGATCGTCTGCGAGACAATGGTACTGTCTTTGTAAAGCGTTTGGTTATATTTACGCGATTTTATAAGAGTGCCTTTCTTTCAGCGAATGGCCCGGACGCGCCTCTTTCTGATTTTCTAAGCGAAGAAGTGGCTGTTCCGAATGCAAGCATGGTCCTTACGGATGGCTTTGTTAAAAGTGATAAAACCACTCGCGTCCGTTCCCTGGAACTTGAACCGGCGAAGACAGAATATGCCACACGCCGATATCTGGAACTGACGGTGGATACCGATTCGGACATGAGCAGGGTTGATCTTGGTTTCAAACTTGTGGGGTCGGATAAATCTTTCGATATTCGTGGTTCCAAGGTCTACCGCAAAGGAAATGGTCGGTATCGGGTTGCGATCGATCACTCCAATTTGGTTTACAAAGGGATATACCGCCTGCAGTCCCTGAAGGTTCATGATTATTTCTCTGAACAGGTTACGGACGTGGCTCCAGAAGACCCTGTCCTGTCTGGCACAAGTTCTAAAGTTCCCGAGATTGAAATAACCGCGGGTTATCCTTTGAATGCGAAAGCGCCGGTCATTACAGACATCGTCGCTCCTGAAGTTTTTGATCTGGCTGATCTTAGCCAGGACCTGAGCGTGAAAGTTACAGTCGAATCAGAAATTCCTGTTGTGGCTGTCATCGCGCAATTTGTCGGTCGACATCCTGCCAATAACATTCCTATTAGCTTCAGTTTGCCCTTTTTCTCAGAGCACAAAGGACCCGATTTTCAAATTGAACCTTATTCCACCTACGGTATGGATAATGACACATACCGGCTCAGGTCCATCTCCTTGTACGACGCCGGGCAGAACGTCACCGAAATTGAAATCAAACCCGGCGACCTTGTTATTCCTGGGACCAATGTTCCCGTGCCTCAATTCAAAACAATCGGTGGGGATCTTCCGGAAGGGCCCGCGATTCTTTCGGTGAAGGTGGATGCCGCAAGTTACAAAAAAGTCGATACCATGCAGGTCCGCATTACGACCACGGAAGAGCAGCCTCTCATAAGCGGGACTGTGTCGATCAGAAGCCTTGCAGATCCGAGTATCGAGTTTCAAGTGGACTTCGATAACCCGGGGGGTAGCGAAAGTCTGGTTACAATACCCATCGACGAAAAATTTAAGGTATCTGGCGCGTATGTGGTCGCAGATGTTTATGGCTTTGACGAGCACTTGAATATGCTGGCTCTAAGTTTGATTGACCTGGATAAGACGGAGTATTGGTTTACCCAAATTACCGCTCCACGATTTCATGTCCAGTGAAAGAGAAAGTATTTGAAAGACTCCTGCAGGCTTGTCCGAACGAGATCGTCGAGTTGAATGGAGTTTGCGCCAAGGAATGCACAGGGGCCTGGCGTGACCCACTCAGAAAAGACATTCAGACGCACCAAATTTAGTTATTTTAAAGAATCGCTTCTTTGAAAACAAAGAATTGGATCATTTTCCTGAAACGAATTCAGTGATATCAGCGCATTGCATAGCGGCAATGTTCTTGCTTAGAGGGGCTCACGCCGGGGAGATTCGCGTTCCCAACTGACCCCTCACGGCGGACCAAAGCTACCGAGTATGCGAGGATTCCTATGTCAGCCATGACCCAACAGAATTTTTCTGGAGCAGATTTCAGTCTGATCTATCGGTCGCACGAGTTGATGGTTCGTAAGATAGTCACGCGCTTCAAGTTCTGCGATGCGGCCGCAGATGACCTGGTCCAGAATATTTTCATCAAGGCCTGGTCAAACCTGGGCCAACTGGATAATCACACCTGTCTGGCCGGATGGCTCAAAGTGATTGCCCGCAATCATTGCTTGAATGAGGTCAAAGCTCAAAAATTAGTGCTGCAGCGCCTGGCTCCAGTGGAAACGTTCCCCGAGATTGCCGACGAGCCCCTATGCGATGAGACGTTTGCACTCCCCCTGCTCGAGCTGGAACAGCACCTGGCGGCCCTGCATCATCTGATTGAGCATCACAAGAATCCTATCCGTCGTCAGATCGCCTGTCTTTTCTATTTGGAGAAACGCAGCATCAAGGAGATCGGTGAGGACATGCAGATGAACCAAAATACTATCCTGTCCCATTTGCGACGCTTTCGTTTGGTTGTCAGCTCGGCCATGCAACGCTGGATGCAGGAGCAGGCCCATGGGTGAAGCACAAGCACAATTTCTTATTCGAAGCCGAGCCTACGAAAATTTCATGCAGAATGAGTCCTGGCGTGGAGCTGAGACGCGATTTGGCTACTCACAGGATACACTGAAGTCCGAACTGTCCAGAATTCTGGGCTGGCTTCATTCGAAAAACATAGCCGTATCGCAGATTGCAGAGTATGGCTGCGGCACAGGCCTGCATCTCATTGATATCGCCAAATGCTTCCCCAAAGCACGGTGCTGGGGATTTGAACCCGCGGCGAATATGTTTGAATTTTCCGTCAAGAATGTGGTCGCTTCGCGCAGCCGCAATATTCAGGTCCTTAAGTTCGCCATCGAGGATATTCCGGAAGTTTTTGAAGGAACATTTGATTTATCTTTCTCCATCCTGGTGGCGGGTTTCGTTGACGATCTTGAGGACTACTTGAGAAGGCTATTTCAGCTCGCGGCTTCAAATAGCCTCGTCTATATGTTTGAAATGTGTGTTCCACCCGGTTTGAACCGCAAGGAATCGGCAGCCGTCCGTGATTACTTCGATGAGGTCATTGAAGCCAAAGCCCCGGTTGCATCCCTCGATCATATTTTGGAGATCAGCAAAAACTTGGGCTTTAAAATCTATCATAGAGCAGAAAATTCCGAGCGACTCGCGAGCGAAAAAGCGCGAAACATCCACCTCAAGAAGGATCCGCGTCGAGCGGATCAGGAAGCTGCGATCTGTTTGCGGCATGGGCTGGAACCGTTTTTCCTATCCAGTCTCCCGTTGGTTCAACAGCTGTGTTTCCTCAAGCCATCAAATCAGCTGACTGCCTGACGAGACCGTGCAATACTGCATGGGCTTGCATGAGTCGTGCTGATCCAATTTAAGAAGTCTTATCACACCAGAAAAAATTAATTTCTGCGTGTCGCCCCGTCTTCAGAAATGACCTTCCGCCTAGTGCTTTGAAACGACTTCCCATTTTACCAATCGAGTGACGCCAGCCGGTGCATGTGGTCCACACTGCCGGCTTCTGAAAACCTTTTGTGCGGCACTCCCACAAACCGATGATTGACGTTTTTTCGAACTAACTGCTAACACCCTACCTATCAAGCCTTCCAAGGCCGACACGATTCACATTAGGACAAAACCATGAAACACAAAGCCTTGACCCTCGCCATGATGATCGCTCCTGTTTTGACTGTCGCTTGCGGCGACGCAGGTTCGGATGATTCTTCCGTATCCTCCGATAAGAAAAAGTATGTGGTGCTGTGCGATGGCGCCGTATTCAACGATGCAGATCCATTTGGCAAGCGCGTAACGCTTTCAGCCACGGGCAAGAAAACCTATAAGGCCGGTGAGTTCGATGCAAACAAGGAAAAAGCTGAGCTGACCTCTGTTGCACTCGCCCTTCGCACACAATGCAACGGCGGCTATACCGTAGTGAACACTTCAGTTTGTGATGGGATCGATGTCGTGAATACGGATTTGGCGTTTCACACCCTGTTTCATTCCGTGAATGGCTACACTTATAAAGGCAGCTATTCCTGCAGTCTGAAAGAAAAGAACTGAGATAGGACAGCTGAGGCTTCAAGCCTCAGCATCTTCCCGATCTCCGCTTAATAAAGCATCCTGCCCAGGAAATCCAACATCACGACGTTAAATGTCTCGGGCCTCTGCAGAGGCGCGAAATGGCTAACGTCAGGCATCAGGATAAATTCCGCCCCAGGGATACTGCGCGCAAGATACTCGGCATGCTCGCGCTTGATAAACTCATCATGTTCACTCTGGACGATGGCCACCGAAACCTTGATATCGGCCAAATCCTTCGCAAAATAATTCGGTTGTGTCTTCATCATCTCGCCCACTGCTGCGGCGAAATCATGGAATTCGTCTGGGGTGACGGACAGCTGCGCATGGTCGTGAGCGTGCCGAATGAAACAGCGGTCCATAACAGGACTGGGTGCAATGTCCTTGGTGCCGCTCGGATCCATATTGCAACCAAAGAAGAAGACGCCGGCCACACGTTTCGGAATCTTCATGGCAAGGATCATGGCGATGCACGCGCCGTCGCTCCAACCCACGATCGACACTTTTTTTAACTGCAGTTCATCCATAACCGCGACAACATCCGAGGCCATGAGTTCATACTGGAACGGCCGGGCATCACGGGTGCTGCGGCCGTGGCCACGACTGTCTATCAGAACAACCTTATAGCCAGAAATGATAAGGGTCGGGACCTGATAGCCCCAATTTCCACTGTGCCCGAGCCCACCGTGCAGCATAATCACAGGATGACCGGACCCGTAGGTCGCGTACCAGATGCGGGCCCCTTCATGTTCCACGTAGCCTTGATCACTGGTGACCGGCAAGGGTGGAGCGCCTTGGGCCTCGAAAATTTCAAGCGTGTCGTCGCAGGATTGCATAAGGGCCGGGCTCCGCGGGCGTGACGTGTTTAGATCGTAGCATTGGGTATTAACGCATCATAACCCTTCTCGTTGAATTCGATCAAACAGAAACCATGACCAAAGGGATCGGACATCAGGACGAGTTTGCCATAAGGGGTCGTCTTGATCTCGGATTCCGATCGGGCTCCGGCCGTGAGGGCGCGCTGGTAAGCTGCCTGGATATCCTCGGTGACAACGTCCAGGTGGACCGGTGTCCAGTGTCTTACGTAGTCCCTCGTATGGCTTCCACCCGGAATGCTCGCAGTCCCAGGCTTTTTTTGCAGCAGATAGCAGGGGACACCAAAGCCCAGCAGCTCGACGAATTCCTGGTCGAAACGGCGACCGACACGCAGTCCAAAAACTTCACAATAGAAAGCCGTCGCCTGTTTGATATCACTTACGTCGATATTAATGAGCGCACCCGTCATGACATCAGTCCTCCATGATAGTTCTGGACCAGTATTGATGGATTCGTGCTGAATTCAAGCGCAAACGGCCTGGATTGAAAAGACCCTGGGATTGCTCTAGTCTGTCGGCTGGCATGTCTAGAAAAAGGACAGGATTATGGAATACAGAAGACTTGGACAATCAGGACTGCAGGTTCCAGTATTTAGTTTTGGCACTGCTACCTTTGGTGGATCGAACGATTTTTTTAAAGCCTGGGGCAGCACGGATTCTCAGGAAGCCAAACGTTTGGTTGATATATGCATGGACGCGGGTCTAAACTTTTTTGATACCGCAGATGTTTATTCGGGAGGCCTGGCGGAAAGCATACTCGGTCAGGCGATCGATGGGCGGCGCGATAAGATGCTCATTGCCACCAAATCCACCTTTCCTATGGGATCCGGACCCAATGATTTTGGTTCATCCCGGCAGCATATCATCAAGTCCTGTGAAGCCAGCTTGAAGCGACTCGGTACGGATTACATCGACCTCTATTATATGCATGGCTTCGATTCCTTTACTCCGGTGGAGGAAACCCTTAAAGCTCTCGATGATCTGGTGACCAGTGGCAAGGTTCGCTATATCGCCTGCTCCAATTTTTCCGGATGGCACCTTCTGAAATCACTGTCCGCCTCCGACCGCCGTGGATGGAGCCGGTATGTGGCTCATCAGGTTTACTACTCTCTGGTCGGCCGCGAGCTGGAATGGGAGCTTATCCCCGCAGGTCTCGATCAAGGTGTCGGCACGGTGGTCTGGAGTCCTTTGGCTGGTGGCGCCTTAAGTGGAAAAATCCGGCGTAATAAACCGGCGCCCAAGGACAGCCGTCTCGGGCAGATTACCTTTGTCAGCTACGAGGATGAGCTTCTTTATCGTGTCGTGGATGTGCTGGATGAAATCGCCCAGGAACGGGATAAAAGTATTCCGCAGGTAGCACTCAACTGGATTCTGCGACGTCCCACGGTGGCAAATATTGTCGTGGGAGCGCGCAATGAGGAGCAGCTCAAACAGAATCTCGGGGCTTTGGGTTGGGCGCTTTCGGCCGATGAAGTGGCTCGCCTCGATGCCGCCAGCGCCACCCGAGTACCCTACCCTTACTGGCATCAAAGGGAACGTCCCGAGCTCGTCCCAACTCTTCCATCCATTACCCAATAATCGAAAGGTATAGGTCAAAATAAAAAGAGAGACTGAGCGCACAGGAGAGGCTCTGTCTCTCTTCACCGCCTAAGGTGAGTGATAGAGGCATCATTGACCTATCATGATGGACCTAAAGGCTGACAGGACTTCGCAAACGACATTCTCGTCATTCACGCCCACCGGAACGACCCATTTTTTTCAGCGATTGTTGTCAATATATGAGTTAAAAATCGTCTCAAAGGTGTATCCAGATGTCTGACTCTGGCAGGATGGGAACGATGATGGCACGAAAGAATCGCGAGGCTCCAGCTCACCCAATCGTACGCACGGCACTCCTGATTGCAGGTCTGACGTCGCAGCGGGTCCGTGCCCGGGATGTGCTCTTTTCCATCGATTTGGTGAAGAATATTTTCGAAGCCTCCATTCACTGCCCGGAGTTTGAATTTCAAAGCGTACAGATCCTGCGCCTCTTTAAAAAATATGATGAGCACGGCTGGGGTCGCATGACCTCGGAAGGTTCTGCCGTCATTCTCCATTTGAATGGTGAGGGGCTCTTTCAAATTCTGCATTCACTTGTTCAAGTGGATCACATTATGCCGCTCAATGAATCAATATTCCTGCAATGGTTTCTGGACTCTTATCAGACGTATATTAGGGCGCGTATCAAGCCCGAGCTTTCACCTGACAAGCAGGCTCAACTCGAAATCTATCTGAAGCCGCACGCTCTGTTTGATGCTCAGCTGAAGCGCCTGGATATGGGCATGATCGATATGCAGCGGCGCATCGATGATTCACGCCGTTTGATCCTGTTCGTCGATAAAGCCCGAAGTCAGGGTTTGCGGCCCGAGGAAATCGTGCAAACTCTACCCTCAGAATTCAGCTATCGCATGACCCACCAAAAGCGCTTTCGGACCTGGCTTCAGGAATTGCCGGACGACATTTTGCCTTTCGAAATGGAACAGGGCATAGCCTATCGACAGAAGCATCTGTACCAACGTCTGCTTAATTCCATGCAGATGACGCGTGGGTTTTATGAAGATTGCAAGCGTGAGACGAAACCATCTTTCAACGCATCCTCTCTACATCAAATGCAGCATGCCAGCCCGATGATTCAAGACTGATTCACAAAACCGCAAAATCCCGCCTACTTACATTGTAAGTTCAATGCATTTGACACAAATCAATATCAAACCTAAGAGTCGAATAGATTATCGAACCACGAGGCAACACATGACAGCCAATCTCGTGAATGCGGCTCCCTTTTCACTCTCGTCCCAAGCTGATTCTCGCTCCGATGGCCTGGTCTGTGACCTGAGTCTGGGTGAGCCCCGGCGCCAAAATTTTCCTGCGGAAATCTGCAAGTCCCTGTTGGACCTGGCGGCCATCAATCACTACTACCCAGCTTATGGTCTTCCTGCATTACGGCAGAACATACAAAATCGTTTCTATCCCCAGCTGAATCCCGCAGACTACATGGTCTTCATGACCCATGGAGCGATCCATGGCATTGATCTTTTGCTGCGCTCAGCTCTGAAACCAGGTGAAGAAATCCTGCTGCCCGATCCCGGCTTTCCTCCATATCAAAGACTTGCTGAATTGATTGGAGTGAAGAGCCGCACCTATAATTTGGTGCATACCGAACATGGATTTGCGTTTGATATCGAATCCATAGCGCAAGCCTTGACCCCTGATACGCGGGTGCTGGTGATCAATTCACCGCATAATCCTACGGGCGCCATGCTGCGTCCGGAGCAAATTCAACAACTGGGAATTCTGCTTAAAGATTTTCCGGACCTTCTGCTGATCAGTGATGAAGTCTACAGTGAAATCGTTTACACCGAGCCGCATCAGACGTTGGCTGGGATCACGCCGCGCACGTATGTGGTGAATAGTTTTTCCAAGACCTTTAGTCTTCAAGGTTTTCGCATCGGCTGGATCTGTGCCCCGCGGGGCCATGCAACTCATCTGATGTCTTACTTGCAAAATAGTGTGGGCTGCGTTTCGTCCCTGGGCCAGGAAATCGTGTTGGAACTTTTGGGTTCATCCGATTGGTTGCCGTGCAGCTATCACAAAGCCAGGTCCATTGCCTGCGAAATTCTCACGGCCGCTGGGCTGTCCTTTGTCGCTCCTGAAGGCGCCTTTTTTCTGCTCATCCGGGTGCCTGATGATGAGATCGCCACCCGTCGGCTGGCAGAGGATGGCATCAAGGTCGTCCCAGGACGCGCGTTTGGGACCAAAGCACAGGGCTGGATTCGCGTGTGCTTTGCCCAGAAGGATGATGTTGTCCGCCGCGATTTCAGGCGTCTGGCTCACAGCTTGAAGCAGATGAAGTGGGATGGGATATGAACCTGGCTTATGCCCTTGCGGAAGCTTTGGATACCGCAGGTTTTCGCCAGGCCTTTGGGGTCAGTGGCGCCAATATTGAAGCTCTTTTTTATGCCCTTGGCCAAAGGCCACAAGTCCAGGTGCTTTTGGCCAAACATGAAGCCAATGCCGTAACCATGGCCGAAGGCTCCTTTCGCGTGACAGGTGAACCGGGTCTGGTTCTCACCACCTCGGGTGGCGGCGCCTTTCACACTCTGGCTCCTTTAGCCGAAGCTCTGGCTTCACAGGTTCCCATTCTGGTAATCGCGGGGCAGATTGCCAGTGATCAGGAGCAAAAGGGTGGTTTTCAGGATTCATCAGGTGGCCTGAACCGTATCGATGCTGAGTGCATTTTTTCACCCGTATCGGTCGCGACCATTAAATTAAAAAGAGCGTCGGAGATTGCCGATGCGATGCACAGCCTCCTCTATGCGGCCGTTCAGAAGCGTGGACCTGCCGTCCTGCTGGTCCCTCGTGAACTCTGGGATCAGGCCGTATCCTGTTTTCCTATTGTGAAGCCGGACTGCTCGTTTCCCAGGCCTGATGCAAACCTTCTCTCAGCCGCCCGCAAGGAGGTGGAAGAGGCCACTCAAATCCTGGTGATTGCGGGCAAAGATATTATGTTTCATGGCTGGCAGGATGATTTAAAAGCATTTGTGCAACACAATCGGGCCTGGGTTGCCGTGACCCCCGATGCCAAAGGTTTATGGGATCATTCGGCCCCGGAATTTGTGGGACTGGCCGGTATTATGGGTCACGCCAGCGTCGAGCAAGCCCTGCTGGCCTGTGATCTGGTTTTGATCATTGGGACGAGTTTGCCTCTTATGAGTCGTCCCTCCATGGATGTCCTGCAGCAGAAAAAGATTATCTTTCTGCACAGTCGATCCAAGCCAACTTTTGATGGGAACGGCATGCGAGTCATCCTCGGTGACGTTCCTTTGATCCTGAGGGACATAACCAGACCTTGGGCTCTGACATTTCAAACGCCTCCAGCCCGCCCGCAGGCCCTGGAAATTCCCTTTCAGACCGGACCTCACACCGTTCCCATGGCACGCGCCATCCATCATCTTGCCGAGGCCTTTCCTCCAGAGACCGATATTTTTGTGGACGCGGGCAATACAGGAGCAGCCGCCATCCATCTTTACCCTCAGTATGGCCGCTCTCGCTTTAGCGTGGCCCTGGGAATGGGAGGCATGGGTCACAGCTTTGGTTGCGCTATCGGGGCCACGGCTGTCACGAAAAAAAGAAGCCTGGTGATTGCCGGGGATGGTTCTTTCTATATGTATGGGCTTGAGATTCACACGGCCTGGGAACATCAGCTGCCTGTGGTTTTTGTCCTCTTTAACAACAACGGACACGCGATGTGTCATATCCGCGAAGCCCTTTATTTAGGGACCCCTGGGGGAGCCAATCTCTTTCAGCCGGCTCGGCTGGGAGCCGGAATGCGGGCCATGCTTCCAGGACTGCCTGCTTTCGATGTCTATAATGAAACCGAACTTCATGCTGCACTTCAGCAAATCAAAAATATTGAGGGGCCGGCTGTGATATCCATCCAGACCGATCCTGAAGAACCGCCCCCCTTTAAGCCCTTTTTAACAAGGAGACCTTATGCTTTCCCAAATACCCAATCTTAAACGTATTGAAGTGACGCCCAAGGATGAGATGAGCGGCCTGCTTTCGCACATGACTCATGCCGTTTATCCTCATGATGAACTCTATGGCGATTTTATTCCGGTCCATACTTATGTGAACTGTCCTCCGGAAAAAGTTTTTGCTTACATGTCTGATCCCTATTCCCTGGAAGAATGGAGCTACAGCGTCCGGGATTTTAAACCTTCCCATCTGCCAGGTGTCCTGGTCGGGGAAGACCGCATTGGCAAACATACAAAAATCTACTGCCGCACCCACAGTGACCCCAACGCCTTGATCGTGGATTATCACTGCGCCTGGGATCAAGGTGATGATCTCTGGATGATTTATTTGAATCGCATTGTGCCCGCGGAGCGCGTTCTGAATAAACCGGGTTCGGTTATTTTTTGGCAAAACTGCCGACATCCTTATTATGACAAGAATCCTTATCCGGAAACGGCACCTGATGGACGCCCGGTTTGGGTCGGTGATTTTTGGGACCTCTTTTATGCCGGTCACGCTGTGGAACTTGAAAACTTGAAACGTATTCTGGAGTATCGGGAGCAAAACGCATGTCACTCACACTGAAATCGCTGGCCACAGCTTTCCCCGAGCGCATCGTCGACAACACATATTTTGGCGAGGATGTGCAGAGCACGCATAATCCCATGTTTATGGGAACCCAATACCGGCGTCATCTGGAGCGGGATCAAACCGGGGCCGATTTGATCGCGAATGCCGTGAAGAAAATTCTGCCGCAGATGCCAGACAATAAGGTTGATATCCTCCTCACCAATGTCGCCGTTCCTGATGAATTTTTTACTGGCTGTGGAGCTGTGGTTTGCAAGAAAACGGGACTGCGAGCCACGCATATTTATGATCTGCATAACACCGGGTGTGTGGCCTTTCTGTTTATGCTGCAGCTGGCTGAATCACTGATGAAAGCCCATGATCTGAACTCGGCTCTGCTCTGTACGGCTCAGACCGCAGGCGGTCGGATCTTTGCCCAGGCTTCCACGCGCAAGAAAGCTCAAGCTGCCATTCCCGGTGATGGCTGTGCCGTGGTTTATGTGACCAGGCAGGATCAGGCTCAAATCGTGGCGTCCGTCCTGGAAAATTTTTCTGATTATGCCGAGGATATGTTTGGCAGCTATGACGACGGCCGTAAATACTGGGAGCCCGGTCTCACCTCGGGCTATATTGATTTCACGGAAGCGAAGGTTGCCAAAATCATCAGCCGAGGCAACAAGCTGGTGCCGCAGATGGCTCGACGTGTTTGCGAGAAAGCTGGCGTGTCTGTCCGTGACATCACATGGTTGATCACCAATCAACCGAATCTGCATTTTCTTAGGAATTGGCGTGAGGCTCTGCAGCTTCGCGAAGAGCAGCATCTGCATACATTCCAGAGTTATGCAAATCTGTTTGGGGCCGGAATACCCATTACTCTGGCCGAGCATGCCGCGGCGGGAACGTTCCAACCCGGGGACCTGATCTGCCTCGCAGGATTTTCTCATGCGGGCGATTATGCAGGCGCCACGCTTTTGCGCTGGTAAGAACTTCCGAAGCTCAAGGTCTGGCCGTGTACGGACCTTGAGCTTTGACCTCGCCATACGAAGGATTTGCAAATCTTACCCTCGGGCAGAATGTTCGTATCCTCCTGATTCGCCAGTTCTCCCACATCCCTCCTGCGTTTTCCAGAAAAAAGAATTCCATGAAAAAACCATGTTGAGACTGCTGGATTAAAAGTCCACGGCAAGTGGTCGATGATACCCAAGCAGGTTGATTGAGCCGATCATGATGCTTTCAAGCAGGGCGGGAAATATGTCGATGAATAAGAGTTCGCGCATCGCAATCGTTGCCAAGGATAAGGCGGAAGGTGATACCTTTGCCGGAATTCTCCGTTCCATTGGTTTCCACAATCTTCAGGTCTTTGAGGGCGCCAAGGCCGCTTATGAGGTCTGTATCCGCGAACAATTTCCCTTTTTCGTGATTCACAATGAGCTGCCCGATATGACCGGACTGACCCTGATTCAGAAGCTAAGGGCGACCGGAAATTATGGAGCCGAAGCCCACCTCCTGCTGATCGATGAACTCTCCGATCTGATTTTGCCCATCCTGCAGGAATTCAATATCAAGTTCGTATTACCCAAGCCATTTCATGCCGAGAAGATTCAGAAGAAATTCAACAGTCTTTTCATCGAGGAATCAAACCTGACTCCCTTTGAAAAAGACTATCGTGCAGCCCTCTCCGCTCTCGCTTCAGGCATGGCGGATATGGCTCGCGAAATGGCTATCCAGGCGCTGAAAACCCATGGCCATCACGAAAAGCTTCTGCTGCTGCTGGGTGAAATCGAATTGACCAGTGGCAAACCTGAAAAGGCCCGACCTTTCTTTGTGGCGGCACTGAAGCACAATCCCTTATCAGCAGCGGCCGCGCATAAAATTGCCAAGACTTATCTGCTTGAGAAGGATTTTGCGAAAGCCGCCGAAATGCTGAATCAGCAGATGAAACTCAATCCTCTGAATATCGAGCTTCTCTTGAATGCGGGTCTTTCGAACTACGAAGTTGGGAACTTTGAAGTTGCCAACAAGGCCATGAGCAGCCTGCATGGACTGGATTCGCAGAATAAGCAGGCGGGCGAAGTCATGGCCAGTATTGCCATCAAGGAAGGACGGATTGCCGAAGCGTGCGACGTCCTGCAGGATTCTCACGGACAGTCGGAACTTGTGCAGTTCTTGAATAATGAAGGAGTTAAGCTTTCCCAAAACCATGATGTGCCTGGCGCCATCAAAATGTACACCAAGTGTCTGGAGTCGGTCCGTAACAATCCTTATATTTATGCCATCTACTACAACCTGGGATTGGCCTATAGCAAGATTCATCAGCATGAGCTGGCCGTGGATTGCTATCGGCAGGCGCTTAGGGTCAAGCCCGATTTCGAGCGGGCCGCCCAGGCGCTGGCGCGTTGGGACAAGACAGCAAAGTCAGCATAATCCCCCGCCCTATCATTCATGACATAACTACAAGATAGGGCGTCCTCAATTTTTCGGGTTTCCCCTTACTGTAGGCATCCAAGTCCACCTTTTTAGCCGGAATATTTCGAATTTTTAAGATGGAGCAATCCTTGCAAAATTAGGCTTGGCTCCTGCTCACGCAGTACGTCATAAAGGAGATAGAAGATGCCAGCTGGAGATAAATCCAAATATACAAAGAAGCAGATACGGCAGGCGGAACATATTGAAGAGACCTATGAAGCACGAGGCTACTCCGAGGAGGAGGCTGAGCGCCGGGCTTGGGCGACCGTGAACAAGATCCATGGTGGCGGAGAGAGGCACGGGGGTTCGCGTTACGCTCGCCTGGATAACGACGCCGCTCCACAACGCGGTGGTGAACGCCATGGTGAAGCTTCTGCGTCTCAGAACAGGGATGAGGACGAGCCAGAGTAAGAGTCGAAAGGCACACTCTTGCCTGCTGCCCCAAAACGAATTTTTCTCACGTCAGAGCCTGTTTAAATTGTTGACCTGTATGCGGATTCTGTATCGAAAACCATTCGAACTGTCATATCCGCGAGACAATACCCAGAGACAGGCACTCGGAGAGTTTATGCGACACCACTTCAACGAGAATGATTATGAAGCAGCTTAAAAACAGGTCAGAAGCCGGAAAATTATTAGCCGCTAAACTCCAGCAATACGCTGACAATCCAAACGTTCTAGTCCTGGCCCTGCCCCGAGGCGGTGTGCCAGTGGCTTTTGAAATAGCTCTATCCCTGCAAGCACCACTCGACGTGTTTCTTGTTCGCAAGCTCGGTGTTCCTGGCCATGAAGAGCTTGCCATGGGCGCGATTTCGAGCAGCGGTGATCGGGTACTCAACCAGGAAATCATTGATGTCCTGCAGTTGACGGAGCCTGTGATCGATCGTGTGACCCACCGCGAACGGCAGGAAATGAATCGCCGTGAAGCCGTTTATCGGCAAAACAAGCCACCGTTGAAGATCAAAGGGAAGACTGTGCTCCTGGTGGACGATGGCCTGGCAACGGGCTCAACCATGACCGCTGCCATCCGAGCCATCCAGCAGCAGAAACCTGAAAAAATTGTGCTTGCCGTACCGGTGGCACCCCCTTCCACCTTCGAAAGCATGCAGAAGCTTGGGGACGACATGGTGTGTTTGCTCACTCCTGAGCCCTTTTACGGTGTTGGGCTCTGGTATCAGGATTTTTCCCAAACGCAGGATGACGAGGTCATCAGGCTTTTATCTCAAGCCGAAGGCTGGAGGAAAGAGCCATTGGACAAGAAATCGACCTTTCCGGCGGATCAGGAACCCCCAGGATTTCATCATGTCTCGATTCCTGCTGGATCGGTTGAGCTGGAAGGCAAGCTTTTGCATCACGAAGAACACACCAAGGGTATCGTTATGCTCATCCACGGCTGCGGAAATCCACGCCAGGGGCCGGAACATGACCTGATAGCCCATAAGCTTTACGAAGCCGGCTTTAGCACCCTACGGTTTGATTTACTCACCGAGGACGAGGAAACCTCGGAAATAAAAAGCCGGCACTTGCGCTTCGACGTTCCGCTCTTAACCCGACGCCTCACTGAAGTAACGGATTGGGTCATGCATGAGCTGGCGACCGAAGATCAGCCCTTGGGGTTTTTCAGCTCCAGCACAGGAACGGCCGCTGCCCTAAAAACCGCTGCAGCGTTCGGTCATCACATTAAAGCGATTGTTTCCCTGAGCGGGCGACCCGAGCTCGCCGGTGAAGCACTGGCCAAGGTTACGTCGCCGACCCTCCTACTCATAGGCGGGCAGGATATTTCGATTCTGGATTTGAATGTTTGCGCTCGGGCCCGTATGCGTCCCGGACTGGTCCGGATTGATGTCGTGCCACAGGCCAGTCACCTCTTTGAAGAAGAGGGCGCTTTGGAGCGGGCTGTCGATCATACCATCGCCTGGTTTGATCAACATCTTGTCGAACATGAGCTGGCGGACAATTCCCGCTATCCGCAAACAGGATCCCGAGGTCGGTCGAGTGAATATGGATTGTTTGGTTGAAACCAAAGGACCCCGTTGATCTCTCCTGGAAATCAACGGGGCTTCTTTCATTAGCCGTGATAGGCCTTTTCCAAATCCTTGATAATAATCTTGTCCATTTTCAGCATGGCTTGCATAACCCGGCCGGCTTTCACAGGATCCTTGTCACCCATATACTTGCCAAGAGCTGAAGGAATAATTTGCCACGAAAGGCCATATTTATCCTTCAGCCATCCACACCGCTGTTGGGTGCCTCCGGCCAGAAGTTTATTCCAAAGGTCATCCAATTCCTCTTGAGTTTCCACATTCACAAAGAGGGAAACGGCTTCCGAGAACTTGTACATGGGACCGCCGTTGAGCGCCATAAACCGCTGGCCTTCAAGCTGGAAGCTCGCCGTTAAAAGTGTTCCCACGGGAAAAGGAGATCCTTCACCGTAACGTGAGGTTTCGAGAATTCTTGAATTCTTGAATATCGATGTGTAAAATTTGATGGCTTCTTCGGCATTGTTGTCAAACCAAAGAAAAGGGGTAATTTTTTGCATCGAATGGCCTCCCAATGGTGTTTGTCACTTTATTCTTTCCTACCCTAGTCGAATGGGGACCCTTTCACTCGACAGGTTTACCTAAAAATTTTTACTCAATTATTTCAGTGAGTTCAGCCCATTGCTTGAATGTGCGTTTGCTTCTTCAGTTGAAGTAATCTCGTAAGGAAACGATTTTACCGTCGCGTACGCGCAGAACCTGAACATAGGAGCGGCGATACTTCTCTCCGGTGTGACTCACTTCCCCGTGCAGATCAAATTCCACCACAATAACCTCAGGGTCAGCGGTCTCATGAATGACCAAATCATCGTAGTTGAGGGCCTGATGCCCTGCATCCTGGGCATTTTTCGTATGTTCCATCACCCAATCACGGATGGCATCACGACCTTCCAGCTTGGCTTTGGTCCCGGGCCTGGCCAGGGGGAATTCCCACACGCCATCTTCAGCAAAAAGTTCAGCATGCTGGTCCACATCAAAGTTCAGCACAAGCTTATGTTGGATTTCCCAGATTTCTTTTGGAGTTTTGGACATGATCGGTTTCTCCTGCAAAAGGCTACTTCGGCCTATCATAGGAAAAGCGATGCACGAACGCAAGATAAGAGCCCGCCCCTTGAGCGGACCCCTGATTGTAAGGGGAAAGGATTATTTTTGAACAAACTCGGGGTCCATATACACCAACTCCCAAACATGTCCATCCAGATCCAAAAATCCATCCTGGATCATAAAACCGTGATCCTTGGGTTCAGCATAGCGTCGTGCTCCGGCATCGACCGCACGTTTCATTTTTTGCGCCAGATCCGCTTTGCTTTCACAGGATAGGCACAGCAGGACCTCATTATTTTTGCTCGTATCACAGATCGGATTCGGCGAGAATTCCTTGAATTTTGCATGCGTCAGGAGCATCGCATAGATGTCTTCGCTGAACACGAGACAAGCTGCCGTTTCATCGGTGAACTGCTGGTTGAAGCTATAACCCAAGGCCTTCCAGAACGTGATCGATTTGTTCAAATCTTTAACCGGAATGTTCACAAAAATTTTCGTCGCCATAATGTTGACTCCTTATGCTTTGATGGGAACCCAGACTTCAATTCCACCCATGCCTGTCTCAGGGTTGAAAGCTTCGCTATATTTTTCAAACGATGGAGCGTGAATCGCTTCCAGGCCGGAATTGGGCAGCCACTTGGTATAAATGGCATCGAAGGTATCACAGAGTTTCGACACATGTTTCGTATGTGTGAAGACGGCATAACGCTGCGCGACAAGGCGCAGATGGGTAAAACCAGAAGGCAGTCGCGCGGTATCTTTGGCTTCCACGCCGGCCATGTAATCAAACGATCCGTCTGCATCGTAACCGTAGCATACCCCGTAGGTTTTCTTACCGATCTGGCCTGGAATTTCGCCCAGGAAAGGCATAAACTTCTGCCAGAGTTGAGGAATTTTTTCGCGGGTTTCTCCCGTATAATTACGACTCAAGCCGGCAATGATCATCTCCCGTCCTGTTTCAAATCGGGGTCCATCCAGCCGATAGCGTTCGGTTTCCTCGATCATACGCTGCTCCTGAGCGCGAAATTCACCGGTAGGATCGACTGCAGCAAAATCCTCGGGACCATATATCCGGCGAATTTCGATCTCGGAATCTCCCGGCATGGGGTTCGGGCATCGCTTCACCCATTCAATGGCCTCCTCCAGGGACTTGACCTGCCAGACCCAGAATCCAGCCACCAGTTCTTTGGTTTCAGCAAAAGGCCCGTTCACCACCGTGCGATTTTTGCCGGAGAAGCGGACCCGGGCGCCCTGGGAACTGGGATAGAGCCCATCACCACTTAACATGATGCCTGCCTTGACCAGAGCCTCATTGAAGTTGCCCATGTCGCGCATCAGTTCTTCACTGGGCGTGATACCGGCTTCGGAGTCCTGAGTGGCTTTCACTATCACCATAAATTTCATATGACGTTCCTCCTTATATGGATAAGATTTGTGCCTTCATTTCAGGGCATGCCGTCCAACTGATAGACAGGCCGAATTTCAACTGTTCCGCGCTTGCTTCCCGGAATACGGCTGGCGATTTCAATAGCTGCGTCGAGATCCGCCACATCCACGATATAGTAGCCACCGAGTTGTTCGTTGGTCTCAGCAAATGGACCATCCGTGATCAAACGCTTGCCTTGACGCAGCTGCACACTGGTTGCTGTCGTGACGGAATGCAAAGGCGAGGCGGCCAAATACTGACCTTTGGCGGCGAGGTCGTGACAGAGCTGTCGCGATTCCGCCATGCAAGCGGCCATTTCAGTTTCCGTCCAGGCATCTTCTCTGGAATAGATCAGCAGCATGTACTTCATGGGATGACTCCTGTGTCTTCAGCTGGATGTATTTTAAACCAACCGGCCCGCACACCGGGATGGTCAGAAACTAAAATGATGGCATGATTGAGGTCGCGTGCTTCCAAAAACATCAGTCCGCCCAGCAGTTCGTGGGTCCGGGTGTGCAGATCATCTTCCACCACCAGCTGCCCACACGATCGGTGTAAACCCACAGGATCCCCTGCGGCCTGCACGGCTTCGGTGGCAAAAAAATGCCCTGATTCCCGAAGTTTATTATCGTAACTCAGACACTCCTGCAGGAAAGTCCGCCTTTGACCTTCGGAAAAAGAGTTCCAGGTATTCCGGTCCAAATATTTCAAGCAGATGAACTTCATCGTTTTCCCCCGTTCCGCACCCTCTAGACGTTCGGGGTTTGGGGAAATCGACAGCGGGTGAAAAAAATTTTTAGCCTAATTCTTTCAGCCGCTTATCCAGAAAGCGTCGTTCGGGTTCCTGTTTGGCCAGGGAAAGTGCAACCTCGTAAGATTTACGGGCCTCATCGTTGCGTCCCATGCGTCGGCAAAAATCGGCACGCGCCGCATGGATAAGATGATAGTTCACGAGTTCGCCCCGTGCGATAAGGTCATCCACTACGACGATTCCCGCCATAGGTCCATCTCGCATGGCAAGAGCTACGGCGCGGTTCAATTCCACAACGGGTGACGCTGTGGCCTGCATCAAAACATCATAAAGGGCCACAATCTGTGACCAATCGGTGGCCGCGGCCGTGGGGGCCTGAGCATGAACAGCGGAAATTGCTGCCTGCAGCGTATAGCTGCCAAATGCGTGCGAGGCAAGCGCCTGCTCGACCAGACGCATACCCTCTTGAATCAAGGGCTGTTGCCATTGGTCACGGTTCTGATCCTCCAGCAGAATCAAATCACCATCTGCCGAAGTTCGGGCTTCACGCCGGGATTCATGCAACAGCATCAGGGCTAAAAGTCCCATGACTTCAGGATCTGGCAAAAGTTCCAGCACCAGACGCCCCAAACGAATGGCCTCATTCGAAAGATCTGAACGGGTCAGGGATTGTCCGGACGAAGCAGAATATCCTTCATTGAAGACGAGATAAATCACCGACAGGACAGAATCCAAACGTTCCACCAGGTCAGCCCGGGCTGGAACCTGATAAGGAATTTTAGCGTCACGAATTTTCGCTTTACCCCGCACGATGCGTTGAGCAATGGTGGCGTTGGTTGATAAAAAGGCTGAAGCAATCTCTTCCGTGGTCAAGCCACAGATCTCACGAAGCGTCAAAGCCACCTGGGTATTGGGCGCTAGCGCCGGGTGACAGCAGGTAAAGACGAGCCGCAGCTGGTCATCTTTAAAGGTTTGCTCATCCCATTCCACAGGCATAGTCACATCGTTTTCCAAGCCCGCCAACAGTTCCGGTACGGCCTTTTGAAAGCGGGTGCGTCGCCGTATCGCATCAATGGCCTTGAATTTGCCTGCCGAAATCAGCCAGGCACTGGGATTGGCCGGGATTCCGTCGCGTGACCACTGCTCCAAAGCCGCAGCGAACGCATCCTGCAGAACTTCTTCAGCAAAATCGAAATCGCCCAGAATGCGCACCAAACTCGCAAACACACGTCGTCCGTCGCTGCGATAAATCTTTTCAATGGATTTCCGTATGCTTGCCACGTTTCCTGGTTCCACTAGGCTGGCCCCCTGTCACTGAACTCGTCTTATTCCGCAGGGAACAGCATAATGGACTTGCTGCGATGTTTCCATCCCAATGCTGGGCTGAAGGCTGGCCTGCTCCGGCCCGTCATCGGTTGGGGCAGATTTCTGATGAAAATTGGTCACTCGTGATTCGGCATCAACAGGATCAGGATCAGCTGGAGAATCTCCATGGAGGATTCCGTTATGGATACTCTACAGGCACGCTTTGAAATTATTGGGTTTGAGAATCCTGACCTGGGTCAACTTCTGCACAGTGTTCTCGTGGGTCGAGGTGCTTCGATTGCATCGGTTCTGGTGGCGCCTTTATCGGCTCCCGAGACCGGCGATCACCTGATGCACGCGACGGTGATCGCAACCTTGCCAGGCGACATCTCATTGCGAAGCGCCGGGCATGCGATTGAAGAAATTTCGGATGACTTAAGCGTGGTGGCAGTGGCTGCCTGATCAGGACGAATCGAGGCATCAAACAACCGGCTGAGGCTTAGAAAAGGGTCATGACCAGACCCCAGGCCACATTCAGTTCACCGGCATTATCAGGATTTTGTTTCACGCGCATCACGCGCAGCCGAGCGTCCTCCAGAATGGATTGAATTTCGGCAGCAGCCTCCGGCTTCAAGCCTGAGAAGCTGGCATCAATCATATTCCATGGAATGTTGTGGTTCACGTTGTCGAGGAAAAGTCGCAGTAAAGGAATTAAAACATCGGGACTGTTGAGGTGAAAGGAAGGATGGCCCGGATGGTAGTGAGCGTCAATTTCACGAATCAGATCCGCTTCGATCAGCTCCTGAATCACGGCATCAGCTCCGGTGCCCAGGATCCTATGCAGGTCATCGTGCGAAACCTTGCGCCGTCCATAGATTTCCACCGCGGCACGGCAAGCCTTATGACTGAGAAGTCGATAGGTACCACTGCGGGCCTTTTGCTGGAGAAGGTGTCCGAGCGTCGGCGCAATGTCGGGAAAGAGATTGAGAATGGTATGAGTCGTCGCTTCATCCGGTTGAATATAGCGCAGAAGGCGGAGGGCAGTGTCGATGCTGACTTCCGATTTGCCGGCCTCGATGGCCCGCAGGTTGGTGTAAGACAGACCGCTGCTTCGGGACAGAACATAGAGGTTGCGGCCGCGCTTTTCGGCGACCCAGGTTTTGATCAACTGGGAGAATAGAGCCGATTTGTCTGCCGTTGGCACCATATTCAGTTTCCTATGGGGTTTCAACTGCTTGGAAAAAGTTGGGACGAAACATTCGAACCCAACCTTTGCAGACAAAGGGCCTGGTGTTTTATTGCAGCTGGCGCAGATCGGCACTCTGGAATCCTGCGAGTTCTTCCAGCCGTCCTTCTTTGATCTTGCGGACCCAATGAGGATCGGACAGCAAAGCTCGACCCACGGCCACGAGATCAAAGTCACCGCGATCAAAACGTCGGACCAATTCATCGATGGGCTCGGGTGAAGAACTCTCACCGCGGAAGGCCTTGATGAATTCACCGGAAAGGCCAACGGAACCGACGGTGATCGTGATTTTACCGGTTAATTTCTTGGCCCAGCCGGCGAAGTTAAGGTCCGATTCAGGAAACTCCGCCTCCCAGAAACGACGCTGGGAACAGTGGAAGACATCGACGCCCGCATCAGCCAGGGGCACGAGCCAGGCTTCCATTTCTTGAGGCGTTTTTGCGAGTTTGAAATCAAAAGCACCTGGCTTCCACTGCGAGAGGCGGAGCAAAACGGGGAAGTCAGGTCCTACAGCCTGGCGCACAGCTTTGACCACATCAATGGCAAATCGACTGCGTTCCGGCAGGGTTTGGCCGCCATAAATGTCGGTTCTCTGGTTCGTGACGTCCCAGAAAAATTGATCGATCAGATAGCCATGGGCACCGTGCAGCTCGACCGCATGAAAACCAAGGTCTTTGGCCGCGGCTGCGCTTTGGGCATAAGCCTGAATGGTGGCCGCAATGTCCGCTTCACTCATGGCTTGGCCTGGAGACCCTTGGCCACGCAAACGTCCTGAAGGTCCTTCAAACGGCTCAGTAGGCAGCCAACCCGAAGCGTGTGGATCGTTGACTCCCATATGCCAGATCTGAGGCGCCATCCGTCCTCCGACCTCGCACACGGCTTCGATTACTTTTTTCCAGCCCTGCAGAGCTTCCGCTCCATGAAATCGGGGAATATTGGGGTCATTCGATGAAGCCACGCGATCAATCACCGTGCCTTCCGAAAGAATCAATCCAACCTCGCCCTGGGCACGCCGCTGGTAATAGACCGCGACATCAGGTGTCGGCACACCGCCGGGAGAGAAGGACCGTGTCATCGGCGCCATCACAAAACGATTTTTGAGTGTTAAGGATTTCAACTGGAAGGGCTGGAAGAGTGTGGTCACGCTCATAAGATGATAACTTTCCATGGCAAGTGAGCAGATCAGGTCCGGTCGGACCCGTTCTGCTTTGTATCACTGCGCTGGACTCAAAATCCACCCATTCTGCGCGTTTTATACAGGCGTGCACGTGCCTTCACACTGAGTTTCGGCACCGGACCGGTAGGAATACTGTGCGAGTGTAAACCTGCACCGTTGCGGGCTTCACCCGGCGCCACGCCTTCCCAAGGTTTACGGTCGATTCCCGCCGCATACAAGGGATCCGAAAGCCATACATAGCAGTCGGTTTTTCCGTAGCAATCTGCGGTGGTGCCGACCGTTTTATACCCGTGTGCATCAAGCCATGTTTGAATGCGATCATCGACCCAGCCATGCACTTTGAAAAAGATAGGATTCACGTGCGATGAATAGGTGCCGCCCAGGTAATCATAGGCAGGGTCGTCGAACAATTTGGAGAATTTTCTCTCCCATTCAGGATCAAGTGGGTCACCAGGAATTTCCATATCAGCAGGATTCATGAAACGCATGTGCATGTTGTTGTGAATCGTGCGTTCGATGCGCTCGCCGTATTCACCCAGAGTCATGGTCTTCACTTTTTCAATATCGAGATAATCCTTTTCCCAGGTATCGAAGGCAGCCTGTGTGTCCGACTGATCGGTGGAAGGATGAGTCTTATCATCAAAACGGGGCAGAACTTTCCAGGGCGGAACCATGGTCTTGCCCTTGCTGGCCAGATGCTGGCTGATGGCTTTCAGCATATTATGATGCATGTAAAGGAAATCCTCGCCATCAGGGCTGCGCTGGGGATTCCTTGCAGGAGGGGCCACAGTCGGACCAAAGTGGGTCATCAAAGCATCACGATCGGTCTGTTCCATCCATTGCCATTCGGATCGCATCCCATGCCACAGATAGTGCCAGAGCCGATGACCGCGATCCGAACCCCAGGCGCGTACCATACGATCCCGCTCCACATCACCACTGCCTTCGCCCCAGGATGCCGTGCTGTTCACAGCGTAAAAGCCATGACCAACAGCCGAAACGTGACAGGTCATGGCTGCTGTTGCATCGAAGCTCAAATAGAGATCACCGATATCATGGCCGCTGTCGGTCACCAGCGTCCAGCCTTTCTCAGCATCGCCGGTGATGGCCATACTAATGTCCTGAGAACGATAACTGGCTCGTGTTTGAAAGTCTTCGGGAGCCTGAATATCCTTTTCAATCATTTCGGTAAACATGGCTTTCGTCAGGACCGGCTTGCAGGCGGTATAACCGTCGGCTGGCTTGATCGACAGCTCGATGCGTGCCAGACGAAGGGAACTGTCCGCGGGCGGTGTCCCAGCGAGACGATTCAGGCTCACCACCGCGGGCTTGCCAGGTTCGATCAGAAGTGGGGCTTTATCGAGGACTCCCGCGATGCCACTCTCGGGTGTGTTTTGGAGAACTTTCAAGCGGCTTTGATTCTTGCTGGTAGTTTTACAGGCGATACCCAAAAAAACATACAATGAACAGTAAAGAATGCGTCTCAAAACCTATTCTCCTTGTGAGGCTCATGCGGATCAGGGCTGGAAATTTCAGGGGGACTTCTGGTATTTTACAGCACCTGGCTCCTGACACCAGAACAATATAGGAAACCCTTGCGCATGAACGCACACATTACTCATTTCACTCCATCAGCCTATCGAATCATGCCCTGGAAAAATGGGGCTGGCTCGACGACAGAGCTCTTGATTTCTCCTCGTGGGTCGTCGGTGCAAGCAGGTTTTGATTGGCGAATCAGTCTTGCCCAGGTGCCTGCCTCAGGGCCTTTTTCCTGCTTTCCCGATTACCAACGCACGATCATGCTGCTGCGAGGCGATCCCATGCAGCTCGTGCATCAGGATCATGGCGAGCACCTTCTGCAAGCATTTCAGCCTTATGATTTTCATGGAGCCTTGACAACGACGGGGATTTTAACGGGCCAGCCCGTGGAAGATTTCAATGTCATGATTCGCGATCATCTGGGGCGTGCTTCGATCGAAGTGTACCGAGGCACGGAAAATACGGAGTTTCCAACCCAAACCGCCGATCAGCAATTTATTTGGTCATGGTCCGGCGAGGCCAAAGTCGCCGTGGGTCAGCAAAATTATGAGATCAAGGAACAGGAGTCGCTGCTGATCGAGTCTGGCACCAACGCCATTGTGCGCCCAGGTCCCAGGTCAACTCTGCTAATCATCGTGAACATATTTTTAGCCAAAAGTTAACATGCTGAGCATCCGTAAGTTCTACAATCGACAAAAAGGCCTATGCTGATCATCCTGATCGTAGGCTGGATTCCGCCTGAAATATAAGCTTTCTCGCTGTACTCTGATCTTGCAACCCTTCTGATTTATTGTTTAAGAATTCCTAACCAAAATTTCCTGAAGTTTTAGAAAATTTTGCGCAATCTTTTGCGTCAATGAGCGTCTAGTTCGAGTCAAAGACTCGAAGGACTTCTACGCAAAGGGTTCCACGCATGCCGGCGGATCACGATAACATTCAAAATGAGCGCACCCACGCGGAACGTTTAAGGCTCTCACTGGTTCGCCTCATCGTGTTGGACCTGATCACACTCGGCCTCTATAGCGTTGTGCGTAGCTATGGGCTGCATGCGGAACTTTCTCAGAAAGAAGGCCGTCCGATCTTTTCCATCGCCTTCCTGAATATTTTGATGATGCTCAATATCATGCTGTGGGTCCTGCGCTTTTCCCGGAATGATCTGCCGTTGGACGCATCGCTGGTTATGGCCCACTTGGGAACGACGCTGCTTTTCATGAGTCTTATGCTGGTTTTCCGCCGCCATCTCGAGGAGAGATTGGGCCTTGGTACTCGACCTTTGCCCCTCGCCCTGTTTGGTTTTTGGTATCTCCAGCATCGCATCAATCACCTGCGTGATGAACGGAAACCTGGATCATCCAAGGAGTCCTGGCTCGTCCCATCCTGGGTGCTTGGCTTGTCTCTGCTGCTCTCCCTGATGAACTGCGGCATCAGACTGTATCATGTTACCGATGCAACGATGGAACCCGTCCTTGTGCGCGGTGATTACGTTTTAGTGGATCAGTTGCTCTACGAACTCTTTGAGCCGCAGCCTGATGATCTTGTGATGGTTCACGTCGAGCCATCCGATCAACCCCTTCAGCTGAAGCGTTGGGATAAGCCGGCTGACTCGCGTGCGGCGGACGTGATATCCGCTGGGCGTGTTGTAGGTCGGGCACGCATGCGAACGATCAGCTATCAACCGGGCGAGTCCATTCCCTGGGAACGCTGGTTCCAGCTGCTCTGAAGGCGCTGCAAAATTTCCGAAGCAGACCCCTGCAGGAGAAGATCGACGCGGTCCTCACCCACTTTTTCTTTGTTGATCACAACCGTCAAGGCTCCGGCATGCCGCGCCTCATCCAAAAATCCGGCGGCTGGATACACCAGACCCGACGTTCCCACGGCAATAAAAACATCACATTGAGCCAAAGCCCGCCCTATGCGTTGCAGAATCCCGCGATCCAGCATTTCCCCGAACCAGACCACATCCGGCCTGAGCTGCGATGCGCAAAGCGCGCACAAAGGAACGGTATCGGCGGCTTCAACCCAAGGTGAGGGATGACGTTGCCGCATGCAGACGAGGCGGTGAATGCTGCCATGCATTTCAATCACCTGCTGACTGCCTGCCGCCTGATGTAAGCCATCGACGTTTTGCGTGATCAAGGTCAGATGAGGAAACTGCTGCTCCCATGCCGCCAGAATTTGATGACCGGAGTTGGGGCGAGCTTCCAAAACCTTGTTTCGGCGCCAGGCATACCAATCAAAAACCAGTTTTGGATTTTTACGAAAACCTTCAGGTGACGCCAGGTCCTCGGGACGAAATTGGGACCAGAGTCCATCCTGGGCATCGCGAAACGTAGGAATGCCGCTTTCAGCTGAAATTCCGGCACCTGTTAACACCACAATTCGGGTCGAAGGCAGGAGCTGTTGAATAAGACCTTGTTCGTCAATCTTGCCAGAATTCATGATCGTCCCACACTCGAAATTGATTTATCGCGTCTACCCTGGCATGCTCTGAACAACAATGGTGGACACGCTGGGAAATGAATGTGCTGCAAAATGATGCCAGCTGCAACGTCTATCCAAAAATAGGGACTGCCATGTCACTGCCTGCTTTGAACCAAGACGAAATTAAGTTTGTACATGAAGCTGCCAGGTTTTTGGACAACCCAGGTTTTGCCATGCGGGCGATGAACCTTCTGGGTCAACCGATCGACGCTCTCCAAAAAAAGTTGCCGGCATCGGTGCAGGATAAAATTGGTGGGCTGGTACAAAAAGCGCTGCAGACAGCGCTTGTCGCCGCAATCAAAACGGTCCCTGCCAAAAGCGAAAAGCCTACAAATTGGCGGGATGCTGTGGAAAGCAGCAAAAAATCAGGGCGCATTCATACGGCGACAGTTGCGGTGACCGGTGCTGTCGGCGGACTCTTCGGACTTCTGGCCTTGCCTGTCGAACTCCCTTTGTCGACGACCATGATGCTCCGCGGGATTTCTGATGTAGCGGGGCACTGGGGCATGGATCTTGATGATCCCAATGTGCAGCTCCAATGCCTTTATGTTTTTACGCTGGGCTCCACGCAAAGCCCCAGTGACGATGAGAACGACTCCGCCTATCTCGGGTCCCGGATCGCGTTTGAACAGATCATTCGCTCCGCTTCGACCTACATGGCAAAAAAATCTGCGAAGGAGATTCTCCGGGCCATTGATACCGGGGCTGCTCCGGCTTTGATGAAGGTCATTGCCAGGATCGCAAGGTCTTTTGAACTGGCCTTGACCGAGAAGGTGCTGGCCGAGTCGGTTCCCATCGTCGGTGCCGTTGGAGGAGCCACCATCAATGCTTTGTTTTGCGATTACTTCGGCCAGGCCGCGCGCTATCATTTCGGCCTTTTACACCTGGAAAAAAACCATGGCCGCGAGCACGTTCAGGCCGAGTTCGCCAACGCACGCCTGATCAAAAAGGCGACTCGGGTCTGAGGCTTGACAGAGCCTCCAAGGCGGGGTAAACAGCTGGATTCGTTTCGATCCTGTCGGGCCCTATCCAGGAGAATCTCTTATGAAGGCAGCCTGCCGATTCTTTGGCAAATGTTCCGGTTGCAGCCTTCAGCAGTTTCCCTATGTGAAGCAGCTGTTTGATAAAACGCGTTTGGTGCGGCAGCAGTTGGGACGTTTTGTGCCCGCAGGAAAAAATCCTGACGAGGTGATACATCCGGTGGTGCCGAGCCCTGCGGAATTTGGTTATCGCACATCCAGTAAACTCTGTTTGAGTGAAGATGAACTGGGCCGCCGCTCCATGGGACTCTATGCTCGCGGAACCAAGAAAGTCGTCGATATTCCGGGGTGTCCGATTCATCATACTGCCATCAATAAGCTCGTGCAGCGTTTGTTTGGGCCCGGTCAACCGATTCCAGCACCTTTCTATCAGCACAGTCGCAAAGGTTTTCAGCCAGGTCGTTTGAAATTCCTGACCGTCCGCTATAGCCCGGAAGGCGAGAGTTTCGGCCTTATTTTATCGCATACCGGCGTGCCCCGTGCGGATCTGGAAGCGTGGGCTCAGAAACTACGCATGCCCCATCTGAGTCTTTATGAATCCCTTCTGAGTCGCGAGGACGAGGATCTGGTCATCTCCCGCGATGTGAAGTATCTGGCCGGTGATCCTGTCTTCACCTATGTTTTGGATGGCCGCCGCTACCCGCTCGATCCGATGGCCTTTTTTCAAGCCAATTCGAGCCTTGTGACGACCTTCATTCAACATATCGTCGAGGGTCTCGCGGGTGATCAGCTGCTTGATCTTTATGGGGGCTTCGGCACCTATACCATGGCCGCCGCTTCGTCGTTCCAAAAGATTCATCTGGTCGAAGCCAACCCTCACGCCACCGAAGCTGCGTCCAAGGTCGCTCGCGAAGCAGGATTGACTCAGGTTCAATGCAGTGCCGCATCGGTTGAAGACGTTTTGAAAAAGCTGCTGAAAGGTTCAGCAGCCCAGCAGGTCACGCATATGATCGTGAATCCGCCTCGCGGTGGCCTGTCGCCACAGGTATTGACCGCACTTTCCCAAAGCGGCTGGCAGCGCCTGCAACGTCTTCACTATGTGTCCTGTAATATGGAGACCTTACAGAGGGACCTCCAGGTTCTGACGAGGCAGGGATTTGAAGTGGAATCCATCACGCCCTTTGATATGTTCCCGCAAACGGAGCACATCGAACTGGTGGCCAAATTACGCTACCGAGGCGCCCAAAAAGCAAACCCGAGTCGGGCCTTCATTGCACCGACTCGGGTTTTCTCAAGGGCCGACAAGGGCCTTAAAAGCTCTCGTAGACCGCAAATTCGATCGTAAAGCTATCGGTCGCCAGCGGCACATTCTTACCTGTGATAAATTTCTCACGCAAGACCCGGATATATGCGGGATAAGGACGATCGAGGCCAAGGCCGTCGAACTTAAAGCCCATGGCATAGGAAAATCGTTGTTCGCCCGAGTTGGTTTGGGTCTCGCCATAGTATTCAGGAGCCGCTAATTCATAGTTCAACGAAGTTTCGACCGACATCGGCTGCAAAACCGAAGTGAGTTTGGCTAAGCCAAGGTCCGCTCGAAACGTCCCCACGTTGCCGACACCTTTACGGGACACCGTCTGCGAGTTGGGATCGCCATCTGATCCGGCTGCGATCGCGGCATCCGAGGTCGGATCACCCTTATTCAACTGATTCGGATTCAGAAGACTCGACTTTTTTCGCTTGCCTTCCACCAGCATAATCTCAGACTGGTTTTGGAAGGAGAGCCAGAGCGGTGCCCAGGGATGGTAATCATAGTTCACACGAATACCAAGCTGGATCATGCCTTCACCCGTTGGGCGCTGCGCGGCAGGCACATCCTCAAACTTACCGAAGGGCATCCTCACACCGACACCCAAGGCAAAGACGTTGGTTCGGGTTGAGACAAGTGAATAGGTGATACCGAAGTCCACGTCGCTCAGACCAATCGCACCATCCGAAGGCGTTGCCGCATTGGAAACGAGTTCCGGTAAAAGAGCCAAAGTGTTCTGGGCCGGGGCTGCAGGAATCGTCGTTGTCTCGCCCGTTGGCAGAGTAAGTGTCGATGAAGGCAAGGTCGCGTTATTGGTAATCAACGCTTCAACCTGGGTGCTGCAGGCAGCACCGCTGCAAAGACCTTGGGCCTGGAGTCCGGCCGCGAGCTTGGCTTTAAACGCGGCTGTATACAAATCAACGGCTGCGGTGTAGCGAGCCGACTCACGGAACTTTTTCTTGTTAAAAGCCACATTGTTCTTGGACACATAAGGCATCAGCAGAAGGAACGAGAAACGATCGCTCATCCCGTATTCCAACGCGATCGCGTTGACGTTGGCCGTCAGGTCATAGCCGAAGTTTTCTTTCTTGCCGTTGGCATCATAACCCGAATCACCGGTTGCAAAGCGGTTGGCGCTTCGAATTCGATAAAAGCCTTCGGGCAATGTTTTCCCTAAACCAAGCGATGCATAATAAAGGGGCGGTCCTTTATTCTTCTTCTTTTTCTTGGCTTTGGCGGGATCTTCCGCCGCTTTTTCAGTGGGCGGAGCAGCCGCTTCCTCTTCTTCCTGAGCAGACGCCGATGTCGCGCCAGCCATCGCCAGGATGGTCCACAACATCAGTTGTTTTAACAACGAAGCCACGAGAAGCCTCCCTCAGTCGAGTGATCTCTTGAGACGATTCTGGAAGCTTGAACCTGATTCTTCTTCCTCACCGTCGCCTGACTGTTCTTCTTCATTATCTTCTTTCTTTTTCGCTTTGGAGACGCCTTCCAGGCGATTGCGCAGCGATACAGAGTCGCCACCTTCCTCGCCGGCGTCTTCGCCGCTGTTCTTTCTTCGATTCGATGGTTCGGCCACGATCTTGTCTTTTTTCTTTTCGACTTTTTCGACCTTGGGAGTTTCCGCCACTTTTTCGACCGGTTTCGCGACTGGCGGCGGTGGCGGAGGTGCCACCGGCATGCCTCGTATCGATTTCACGACGATGACCCGTTCGCCATCCACAGTGCTTTCATAGCCATCAATATCCGCGTAAGCGAGATTGCTGGACAGAACACGGGTGAAGGAGGACTTCTTCAACTTGGCTTTCACAGCCCCACCATCAGCCGCGCGGAACAGCAGGAGACAATCTTCAGGACAGCGGTTGAACAAGGGCCGACTGTAAGTCAAATTCCTAAGGGTCATGAATTTTGGAACGACCTGCTTGGGTTCTTCCATCACCGGCTCGGGAGGCGGCGGTGTGGGCTCGACCATCGCCAGCTTGGGCGGGGGTGAAACACGAATAGGCGCCTTGCTGGGTGCCACAACCCTCTTGCTCGGCCTCGGTGCCGGTTCCGGCGGCAAAGGATCCGCACGGCGCGGCTCAGGGGCCGGAGGTGGTGGCGGCGTTGGCTCGGCCACGATCAGAGGAGGCTGTTCAACATATTGGATGGGCTCATGCACTTCCGCTGTTTCCACCGGCCGAATGCGAGCCTCACGTTTGAGTTTACTACGCCCTGGGACGCGTTCACTCTCTTCAATCATGGCGACGTCAGCGCGTTTTTTATTGCCGCCGAAGATGACCCGTTTCACGACATAGGCTCCGCCCATACCGATCAACACGCCACAGACGATGGCGAACACCGGAACCAGACCGCCACCGCCGCCACCGAACAGGTCACCGGGTTTAAAGGATCCGGATGAGGACCCTTTGCCTGACGACGAGCGGCTTCTTTTTGATTTATTGCTACCCACAGCGAGCACTCTCGATAAGTTTGCCTACTTGGAGCCTTTTCGGTCCGAGCAGCCGGAAATTCGAGGAATTTCGATAAGGAATGGATATTACAAAATAATCAGAGATGGGATCCGGCCTAAACCCGCGAAGAATAGGGGATTTTTACGGCCATTTAAGCCCGGGTCAGGATTGGCTCAAGGCGAAATGGGTAAATGCAGGATCAGGGAACCATTTTGACCCAACTCTTTCATTTTCGGAAACATTTCAAAACGCTCCTCAAAGACTCCCACAAAATGCGTACGGCTGCCCGAACCCCACCTGACGGACCAAGTTGAAGGCCTGTGACCTGTGCTGTGGATGAGCAAAAAATCGACCTTGAGGTATGAATTTCAATTGGCCTGAAAGGGCCAAAGATATGTCCATTGCGACTAACAAGACATTCTTGCGAAACCTGTTTGTTCTTTCTTGCACCGAAAAGAAGATGCAGTTAATCTCTTGCGAAGCTAGAGGTACGGTTCGTAAGTTGAGTCTCAACTGGAAGTTTTTTCTTGATCGCCTCTTCGCACGCAGGTATATGATCTGTCGCGCGTCAGAGTCTACGGGCAGTTGGGCCCCTACCTCTTTTGCGGTTCCCAGCCTTAAGGAGGTGATATGGGCAAGAAACTTTACGTCGGCAATCTTCCGTTCTCCGCTACTGATGACGTGCTTTTTGACACGTTTTCTCAGAGTGGTACAGTGGTCTCCGCCAAGGTGATCATGGACCGTGAAACCGGTCGCTCCAAAGGTTTTGGCTTTGTCGAAATGTCGACAGACGCTGAAGCTGCTGATGCGATTGAGAAATTCAACGGTGCAGATTACGATGGTCGTAAAATCACTGTAAACGAAGCACGCCCACAGGCTCCTCGTGAAGGACGCGGCGGTGGATTCGGCGGCGGTCGCGGTGATCGCGGCGGACGCGGCGGCTTCGGCGGCGGCGGTCGCAACCGTTATTAATCAGGACCCAATCAGTCCATAGCACCTCTACGGATTTCCGTAGGGTTGAGACCCGTGCTGGAGACGATCTTTCGATCGACGCTCCCAGCACGGGGCCAAACGCACCCCCCATACTGATCCCTCCCAGTACATTCAAATCTGACACGCTGCCACAGCGCAAACAAGGCATGGATAAGTGCTGCAGTTTAGGTTAGGATTTTAATACTGCCGAGTATCGTCAGAGTGGAGTCGTCTTTCCAGACGACATGGTTTCACCAGATAGAAGATCCAACGTGCATACATTTCAAGAGATGAACCTGCCCCGACAGTTGCAAAGGGCGCTCGAAGCGATGAATTTTGTCTCGCCAACGCCAATTCAGGTCCAGGCGATTCCCGTGGCGATGGCGCACCATGATGTCATTGGTTGCGCGCAGACCGGAACCGGCAAAACCGGTGCCTTTGGTGTGCCCATGGTCGTTCGTCTTCTGCAACAGCCTCAGGAAACAGCCTTGATTCTGGCCCCTACCCGGGAGCTGGCCGTTCAGATCGTGGAATTTTTGATTAAACTGACACAATATGCGCCTGAATTGAATCATGCGCTGCTGATCGGTGGCATGTCGATGTCCACGCAGCTTCGGGCTTTGCAGCGCCGCCCTCGCATTATTGTGGCAACTCCAGGGCGTTTGGTGGATCACCTGCAAAGACGCGCCATCTCACTCCAAAATACCGGCATTCTGGTCCTGGATGAAGCCGACCGCATGCTGGATATGGGTTTCGCGCCGCAGCTCAATGAAATTCTGCGGTATTTGCCCACCACGCGTCAGACCATGCTGTTTTCCGCAACACTGCCGGACAATATCCTGGGCCTTGCCAATCGCTATTTGAAGAATCCTGTACGGATCAACGCGGGTTCAGTGGACCAACCGGTACAAAAGATCCATCATTCCGTGGTGCAGACCACACCGGAAGCCAAGAACGATGTGCTCCTCGATGAGTTGAACACACGGGAAGGCTCGGTCCTGATCTTTACCCGCACCAAGCATCGCACCGATCGTGTGGCTAAATTTTTATCCAAATTTGGTTATACCGTGTGTCGCTTGCATGGCGATCGCACGCAAAGTCAACGCGATGCCGCCATCAAAGGTTTTCGCGTTGGTACATTCCGCATTCTGGTGGCGACAGATATCGCCGCCCGGGGTTTGGATATTCCTCATATTGCCCATGTTATTAACTATGATCTTCCTCAACAACCCGAGGACTACGTGCACCGCATAGGCCGGACCGCACGGGCCGGGGCTGAGGGTGAAGCGATTTGCCTTCTGGTTCCCGAGGATCAGGGACAGTGGCGCCGTATTGCGCGACTCTATTTGAAAGACGAAGGTCCAGCTCACGCAAAGAAAGCTCCCGTGATTGAACGCCGTCCAAAAAGTCCAGTCTCGCTGGATAATTCTTTGCCCGAACAAAGGCCTCGGATCATTCCGCGCGTTCAGCGCTAAGCGATTGGCCCCCCAGCCAATTTCAAACCCGCGTGGGAAAGCCATTTTGTTAATAGCGTATGGACTTTCCTACACCTCCTGATTAGTGTGGTAGATATCAACCACACACAAACCAACAGGTCGTGACATGTACAGCAAAATCTTTGCTTTGCTATCCTTAGGTGTTGTCAGTTCCTGGGCTTGGGCCGCGGGATCAGCTAAAACGCACATTCTGCCTCTTGTGCCGAACGACACCTATTTCACTTCCCAGTGGAACCTGCACAATGAGGGTCCTGGACTGACCCCTATGGGCAAGGCCAGGGTTCAAGGCAACGATCACGCGCATATCGGCGAAGCGTGGGGCCTTTTGCGCGACCTGGGTGTTGTGAAGAATGTCCGCGACATCGGCAAGACTATCCGTCTGGCCGTGATCGATGATGGTTTTGATTTGCAGCACGAAGACCTTAAGGACAAATTTGTCGCGACCAAAAACTTCGGTGGACCGGTCAAGTTCAATAATCTCTTCAGCATAGCTCCCAATAATTTCCATGGAACCCTGGTCTCTGGTCTGGCAGCCGCCTCCGGAGACAATGGCAAGGGAATCATCGGCGCCTGCCCGGGTTGCCGCATCGTGGCCGCGCGCATGGGCGGTGATAAGCCCACAGGTTCGATTGAAGACTACTACGAAAAGATTTTCGACTGGGTCCTGGCCCAGAATGCGGATGTCATCAACTGCAGTTGGGGCCCGGATCCTTCCATGAGCCCTGGCTTTGCCAAGCATCTGGTCGATCGCCTGGCACGGGAAGGCCGCAAAGGCAAAGGCACGGTCGTTGTGTTTGCGTCTGGGAACACGGGGCAGGATTTCACCTGGAATCATTTTGCGAGCTACCCGGGAGCGCTGACCGTAGGTGCCAGCAACAGCCTGGGCATGCGGCATTCATTTAGCAATTTTGGACCCAACCTGGACCTCCTCGCCCCCACCAGCGGTGGCAAGGGAACTCCGACTCAATATATTGATCCTATTTGGACAACTGATAATTATGTGGCACCGGATTGTTTACTGCCTGGTGGTGCGCCGACTCCAGCCTGCAGTGATCAGGCGGGCTGGACCCCTTTTTCAAACATGGCAGGTGGTGACAACTGGGAAGGCCGTTATTCCAATCGCTTCTCCCACACGTCGTCGGCAGCGCCCCTTGTTTCCGGTGTAGTCGCTCTGGTTATGCAGGCCAACCCGAACCTGACTGCCGGTGAAGTGCAAAGCATTTTGCAGCAAACCGCTGATCGTATCGCCCCCAAGGATGCGCGCTATGATAATCGCGGTTTTAGTATGCTGTACGGCTATGGACGCATCAATGCGTTGCGCGCGGTGGCTGTGGCCTATGAAATGGGGGGTAAATCGCTGGATGATTCGACCCGAGCGCGGATTGATCACACCTCGCCATGCACTCGGAAAAACTGTTGGGATTGGCCTTTGAAATAAAAGTTGGAGCCCAAGGCTTTTTGGCCTTTGAAATAAAAGTTGGAGTCCAAGGTTTTTTGGCCTTTGACATAAGCCTTAGAGCAAAGCCCCACGCAGAATAAAACTCGCCATTGTAAAATAGATGATCAGTCCGGACACGTCCACGAGCGTTGCCACAAAAGGCGCGGAAGCCGTGGCCGGGTCCAGACGACATTTTCGAAGAGCAAAGGGCAGCATGGATCCGCTCACGCTGCCCCACAACACCACCCCGACCAGACTGGTTGCCACCGTCACACCAATCAGAAAAAAATGTTCGCCATAGAGGGTTTCCCGTGATGGCCAGATCAGAATGCGCAAAAGGCCCATGCTGCCCAGGATAGCGCCAATGGCAAGGCCGACGAAGATTTCCCGGCCTAACACTTTCCACCAGTCACGCAAACGAACTTCGCCCAGCGCCATCGCTCGCACCACCAGAGTCGAGGCCTGCGATCCCGAGTTGCCGCCGCTGCTGATAATCAAAGGGATAAACAGCGCCAGCACCACGGCTCGTTTGATTTCATGCTCGAAGTAACCCATGGCGGTGGCGGTGAACATTTCGCCGACAAAAAGAATGATCAACCAGCCGGCGCGTTTTTTGATCATGCTCAAAAGATTAATTTTTAAATACGGTGCTTCCAGAACTTCCACACCAGCCATACGCTGGATATCTTCGGTGGCTTCTTCTTCCACCACATCGACGATGTCATCGGCGGTCACGATACCCTTCATGCGCCCCGTCCCATCAACAATCGGGATGGCCATCAAACCATGACTGGCAAAGAGCTGCTTCAGGGCTTCCTGATCCATATTCTCATTGGCTTCCACCAGGTTGGTGCGCATGATGTCCTGCACCAGCTTTTGATCAGGGGCCAGAAATATTTCGCGAAGGGAAACGGCACCGAGGAGTTTTTGATCGCGATCGAGGACATAGATGAAACGCAGGTTCTCTAAATTTTCATGGGCTTGCTTGCGCAGATACCGAAGCGCTTCACCCACCTGCATATCCGGGCGGATACGAGCAAAACGTGGGTTCATCAAACCGCCCGCCTGGTCTTCGGCATACGCAAGGAGAGCGGCCACTTCCTTGCCGAGGCGCGGATCCAGTTCAGCGAGCATGGCGTAACGAAGCTCGGGTTCGAATTCCTGGATCAAGTCAGCCAGGTCATCGGGGGGCAGGATGCGAAGCCAGAAGCGACGTTCAAAGACCGGCAGGCTCACGAGGAGTTCGGCCTGTTCATCAGTCTTGAGGGTCAGAAAAAAGTCTTCCGCGGCAGCACGTTCCAGCTTGAGGAATGAATGCAGACGATCATCCGTCGACAGATCCGCCCACTTCTCGCGAAGCGCATCTGTATCATGGACCATCTTTTCATATTGAGATTCATCCAGGCGTATCATGCCACCCTCTTGCCTCATGCTTTTGGAAGCGTAGTATGGCTAGTCTCGCACCCTAGCTTTGTCAAGGCTAATCTCCCGTCGTCTCTAGGCTTTCGGCTTATCCTGGAGGTCTTGCGAGAGGCCGCTTCTGCGGCCCATAAAGTCATTTTGACTTGCGAAGCAAAATTGTTTGAATCTTCACCAGACCGGTATTTCTCTTTATGTTAAGTTGTGCTATCAGTCCCGTGAACTTCGTATAAGCTGGAAATCGGTCCAGCGTTTCTACCAGGCACCGTAAATGCTTGACTATGAGGATCTCTGCATGCGTTCAGCTTTCGTATTGGCTGCGATTCTTGTCACAGCCTGTGGCCCCTCAGTCGATCCAGGATCTCATCTCAGTGGTCGAACGTCGCTTCAGGACAGGTATCCCTTGTCACCGCAGACGTCCCTGACCCCCGGTACAACGTGTAAGAACGCAAGTGAGTACCGATACCCCGAACGCATCCCCTACTGTAATCGCTCCGTCTCGACCTCTCTGAAAAACAAAATCATCAAAACTTACGACAGCACTTTCCAGTATACGATTGCCAGTATGCCGCGAAATGATTTTAAAATCGATCATTACATCCCACTTTGCATGGGCGGCAGCAACGATAATACCAATCTCTGGCCCCAGCATAAAAGCGCTTATGCGTACACGGACTTGCTGGAGCAGAAGCTTTGTTTGCACATGGAACGAGGCCATATGAGGCAGGTCGCTGCCATCGACTATATGAAATACGCGAAAAACAATCTGGACGAAGCGGAACGCATTGATCAGGAAGTCGACGAAATTTACGGCGAACTGTGATCCTTGGGACTGATTGAAATGAAGCTTATCAGGCTGAACTACCAAGGGAAGCCTGTTCCCCAGACCACTCGCAGATCCTGCGGGTGGTTTTTTAGCTGGCCATAACTTTCTGACTGATTGGCCCCCTCCTGTTTTCCGGTTAAAAAGAAAGACGGTGCTTTAATCTTTTTCGGAATTCATCCATGTCACAGAATAAGCAGTCCCCTCTGGCCGCCCGGTATCGCCCGGAACAGGCCGACGAGTTGATCGGACAGGAAAAGGTCTGGGCGCCCGGCACAGCACTTTGGAAACTGGTCCATGCCGATCAGTTTCATGCCCTGCTTTTTTGGGGCCCGCCCGGCACAGGCAAGACCAGTCTGGCTCGTTTGATCGGTCGCATTGTCAAGCGCCCCGTCATCGAACTCTCCGCAGTCGAAGCCGGCGTGAAAGATATTCGGGAAGTCATTCAAAGGTCACGGGAAAGCATCGAGCTGGGCGACAAGGCCGAGATTCTCTTCTTGGATGAAATTCACCGCCTCAGCAAAAATCAACAGGACAGTCTTTTGCCGGCGGTGGAAGCGGGCACCATTAAATTGATTGGTGCCACGAGCGAAAATCCATCGTTTTCCGTCAACAACGCTCTGCTGTCACGATCCTTGACCATCGCCATGCAAAAAATCAGTGACGAGGCGCTGGCCCAATTGTTTGTCCACGTGGCCCGTCGCGAAGAACGTCTTTTGAATCCTGATCTCGCACAGATCCTGGCGCGTGCCGCGGATGGTGATGCGCGGGCGGGGCTAAATCTTTTGGAAGCTGTTCTGGGTGTGACCAAGGACAAGGAAGAGATCACGGCTGAGGATATGCAGCCGATCCTTCATCTCATCGCCCGGCACTACGATCGCGCGGGAGATTTTCATTATGATCTGATTTCCGCCTTTATCAAAAGCATCCGGGCCAGCGATCCTGATGCCGCCTTGTATTACCTTGCGCGCATGCTGCATGGCGGCGAGGACCCGGTCTTCCTCGCCCGCCGTCTTGTGATTGCAGCCAGCGAGGATATTGGCAACGCTCATCCCACAGCCCTGGTGGTCGCGCAGGCTTGTCTTCATTCCGTCAAAGAAATTGGTATGCCCGAGGCTCGCATTATTCTGGGGCAGGCGACGACTTATCTGGCCTCGAGTCCCAAATCCAATCGCAGTTACCTCGGGATTAACCAGGCGCTGGCTACGGTCGAGAAAACCGGTGATTTACCTGTGCCTTTGCATTTACGCAATGCACCGACACGTTTTATGAAAGAGATGGGTTACGGCCAGAATTATACCTATGCCCATGACAATCCGCAAAAGGCGGCCCAGCAATCCAACCTGCCTCCCAGTCTTGGTAAAATGCGCTTTTACGAGCCTTCTGAGAATGGGGCTGAAAAGCAAATCCGTGACCATCTGGAGCGTTTGAGGCCAGGCACTCCGCGTAAATAGGCTGACTTGCGACTTCCCCTTGGGGGCCTTATATTGGCCCCTGAATTTTTTGTGCCCATTTTTTGTGAGGGGAATTCCATGGGAACATTATCCTATCTTCTGCTCGATGTTTTTACGGACCAGCCGTATACAGGGAATCCCCTGGCGGTCGTTCCCTTTCCCACTATGCCTCTCAGCACCGAGCAGATGCAGTCCATTGCCACGGAATTCAATCTTTCCGAAACAGTTTTTATCTTCCCTCCACAAAAGCCAGGGAATACCGCCGCACTGCGCATTTTCACGCCGACGCAGGAACTCCCTTTTGCCGGTCACCCGACGGTCGGTGCCGCTGTCGCCCTGGGTTTTCTGTCCAAACGCAAGCTCGTGGAGCTGCCGCGTGATGGTCATCTGATTCTGGAAGAAAAAATTGGTCTGGTACCCGTGACCATGCAACTTGAAGGCGAGGATTTGGGACGAGCCACGTTGCAAACAGCCCAGTTGCCAGAGCGTGGATCGATGGAAATTTCGCGAGAGCAACTGGCGGAAACTCTGTCGATTGAACCGGAACATTTGATTTGGAATGATCACAGTCATCCCGCGGCGTATTCGTGCGGGGTCCCATTTTTCTTTGTTCCGCTTGCGTCACGCACCGTCGTGGATCAGTCTCGTATCAATACCGGAGCCTGGGAAAAATATCTGCAACACAGCTGGGCCGCATCCGTCTTTGTCTTCGCGTTTGATCCTCTGAACAAGAACCATCATGTTTATGGGCGCATGTTTGGGCCGGAAAAAGGCATCGTGGAGGATCCCGCCACCGGCTCGGCAGCGGCAGCTTTTGCCGGCTTCCTCCTGGCGCGCGAAAAACATCCGGGCGCCAGTTCCCGATGGATGGTGGAACAGGGTGTGGCCATGGGTCGTCCCAGTCTTCTGGAGATCACAGTCAACTGTGAACATGGCGCCCTGCAAAGCGTTCATGTCGGTGGCCAGGCCGTCCTGATCGGCGAAGGTCAGCTGCGAAAACTGCCTAACTGATACGTGTTATGATGATTGTAAAAATCATCGGAGCACGGGTTGAGCAAAGTTCGAATCATAATTTTCGTGTGGGCCTGGGTATTTTTTTCCCAGGCTTATGGTCTTGGCAACAAGACCCCTGAAAAAAATGATCTGCAGGACATTCGCTCCCAGCTCTTTGATGATCCCCGTCATGCCAGCGAACGCGCCAGGAAACTCATGCAGTCTCTCGATCCAAAACGCGAGACCAAAGCCTGGCTTGAAGCGGCTGCGTTGGCCGCCGAGGGCGCCTGGCTTTCCGAGCAGCCTGAACAGGCCGAGGCGATGGCCCGCGAGGCCCTGCCGTTAGCTTTGGCTGCTGAGAATCATCAGGTCATCACCGTTCTTTACAGTGTCATCGCCGGGGCCGAGGAATACGCTGATCATTACGAGGAAGCCAAAGCAGGATTCCTCAAGACTCTTGAGGAAGCGCGTAAGGCCAATGACCCCAGTCTTCTAGCCTATTATTACAGCGTCACCGGGAATTTCTTCGATCGCAATGGCGAGGAGCGCTTTGCCTTTGAATCCTATCAGAACGCTCTGAACGGCTTTCAGAATCTCCCCAAGGATGAACGCTATTATGATTTCATCGCGAACATGGGATCGCTGTATACGTCACTGCAAGGTGACAAGATGGAAACCGGGCGTGCCATGCTTGAGGAATCGTTAAACTGGTTCACGCGCAACCATAAACGCTTTGCAACCTACTATATCCTTGATGCCATCGCCTATCATCACTACGAGCAAAAACGTTTAGCAGAAGCATCGGCGGTTCAGAAAAAAGCTCAGGCTGTGGCCCAATCCATCGGATACCTGCATCTTGTGGCCCACTCTGATTTGAGACTTGGCCGTAATCTGATCGAGGATCAAAAGCCGCAGGAAGCGCTCATCTTCCTTAAAAAAGCTCTCCCCGTGTTTCGCAAACTCAACTTCGATTATCAAATCGGTCCGACCCTCCTGGCCATGGCACGCGCCTATCTTTTGGATGGGCAGACTCCGGCCGCATGGGCCGTCTGTCAGGAACTGGAGGAGTATTTTGGGCCCAAGGGTGCCCTGCATATGCGGGTGACCTTTCAAAAAATCAAGGCCGATGTGTTACAGGCCATGGGTCGCCGCGATGATGAACTACTGATCCGGCGGGAATGGGGTGAGCTGAGTGAAAAATACTGGCGGGAAAAGACCGCGGTAACCATTGCACGTATGGCGACCAATCTGGAGCTGCAGCGCCAGGAACATCAGAATGTGCTGCTGCAGGAACAGAATCGTATTCAAACCCTGGAACTTCAGCAATCGCAAAGAATGCACCGAACGGTTTCGATCAGCCTGGCCGGTCTGCTCATTCTGCTCGCCGCCGCCACCTGGGCTATTTTAAAAACGCGTGATGCTCGCAATCAGGCCCTAAGGATGCAAAGTTTGATCGAACAGGAACAGGCCCGCACAGCCTTTTTTCACAATACCTCACATGAACTGCGGACACCCTTAACCGGCATCATCGGGTTTATTGATCTGATCCGTTCGGGCCACTATGGAACGGTCAATGAAACAATCCAGGGTCAGCTCGATAAAGCGAAGCGGCTGGCTGAATCCCTGAAAAACCAGGTGAACATGATCCTGGATCTGGCGAAGTCCAAACGGGGAGAATTGAGTCTGACCGCGTCGCGTATTGATCTCCATCGTCTGCGGCATGACATAGATGATCTGGCGGAAGGTTTGCTGCTGCGCTATCCGCATTCGCATTATGATTCGCGCCTGGATCTCAAGGGCGGCGAAGCCCACTTTATCCAGGACCGAGAGAAGATTTATACCATTGCCCGTAACCTGATAGGCAATGCTTTCAAATTTGCCAAGCCGGGCCGCAGCAACCAGGTAACATTGCGCCTGGAGCGCATCGCCGGTGAATTGATCCTGTCCGTATCGGATACCGGCATCGGCATCGCCTCGGATCAAAGACAAAGGATTTTCGAAGAATTTGCCCAGGTGGAATCGGATGCGAGGCGAAAATTTGAAGGCACCGGCCTCGGTCTCGCCCTCGTCAAGCAGCTCATCGACCTGATGCAGGGTCGTATTGAACTCGACTCGACACCCGACAAGGGCTCACGTTTTCGGGTCTGGTTACCCGAACGAGCCGAACAGCTTCTTATTGTTGCCGACCACGACAAACCTTTGATGGAAATGTCCCGGCTTGAACGCATGCCCAAGGCCAAGGCCCCCACGGCAACCCACGCTCGCCTGTCCTCACCCCTGTTGGCTGATGCCGGCAGCTTTCATATTCTGGTGATCGATGACCATGAATCCAACTGTGAGATTCTGGCAGAAATCCTTAAATCGGAAGGCTATCGAACCTCTGTGGCTTTAGGCGGTAAAGCCGGCATGGAGTCCATCATTCATCTGCATCCGGATCTGATCCTCCTGGATTTGATGATGCCGGATATCTCGGGTGAAGACGTGCTGCGCTTCGTTCAAGGCCGTGAGGATCTTTGTGATACCCCTGTGATTCTGGTCACGGCGCGGGCGACGGAAGATGATCGTTTGATTGGTCTCGAATGGGGCGCCGATGATTATTTGGCCAAGCCCATCAATCCTCTGGAATTGACGCTGCGGGTAAGAAACCTTGTCGGCCGCATTCAGTTGCATCGTTATCAAAATGATCAGGAGCAGCGTGATCGCATGGTGCAGCTCGGTGAAATCTTCACCGATTTGAGTCACGAAATCAAAAGTATTTTGACCAGCTCGCGGGCGACAGAACATTTAACGGATCAGGAACTGCGCGCGGTCATGCGGCAGAGTCCTTTGGATACGACCTTCCGTGAAAGCCTTCTCGACAGTCTGGTTCATCGTTCATCCGGCCATGATTTCGAAAAGCGGGCTCAGGCCCTTGCCTTGCCTATTCAGGAGCATCCCACACCTGACACCTTGCGGCAGTTGCGCTTTCTCCTGGCGCGAACCAATGTTCCGATCGTGGAGCTGCAGGATCAATGGAAGCGGCTGCAAAATTGGGCACCGGCTGATCTCACGACCTTTACGCACACTTTGGATCTGATATTTTCCTTCCAGGAACTTCTGCGGGTGACCGTGGAAGCCCAGCGGCTGATGCGAACCATTCTGGCCTTTCATCAAAGCCCGCTTCTGCAAATGGAAATCTATGGCGACGAGGCCGTGGCGGGAACACTTCTCCTCTTACAGCGGCGCCTGGATAAGATGCGGATCCGAGTCTTTACGGAAGTACCCCATATCAAGGTGGCGATCGGCCTTGCGACTTTGCAGCAGATCCTTCTGAATCTCTTGCAGAATGCGATGGATGTGATTGAAGCCCATGTTCCTGATGATCGTTGGATCGAAATCTTTGGCAACATGGACTACGAAACGAAAATGCTCAAAATCGGCGTCAGCAACGCGGGACCTAAAATTGATCCGCTTCTCGCCAGGCAAATTTTTGAACGCGGCTTTTCCACGAAGGGCGGACGAGGCAGTGGTCTCGGTCTTCCCGTGTCCCGACGCCTTGCCAAACGGTTTCACGGCAACCTGGAACTGGATGAGCATGCGGAATCCACCACGTTTATCCTCACCCTGCCGCTTTCCCTTCCTGGAAGTGCTGCCCTACGTAAAGACAATCAGGCTTCATAACATTTAGAAAAACAATCAAATTCACCCATAATATCTATTTTAAAAATGAACTCCGCCGGCGCATGATGAGCAACGGGACTGAGGATTGACCTTCTGCTTGTTGGCCCGCCCCCCTCTCTGCCTTTTCATCCACGCTCATTCTGCTTGTTTTCCCCTGGTCATCCCGGCCCCCACAACAATAATCCTTCACCTCTCAGGCCTTTTTCAGCTTGCCTGCCTTAAACTGAAGCGGATATTCGAGTTTAAGCGGTTCTACGCAACCGCTCTCCAGGAGATCGATGCATGCCAAAAAAAACCAAATTCCATATCAGCTACATTTTTCTAGCTATCCTGGCTGCCATGCTGATCCGCGATCAGTGGTTTCAAGCCACTCAGGTGCGCACCATTCCCTACAGCGAGTATCTGGAAATGGTTCGCACCAATAAGATCGCTGAAGTCACCGTGACGCCCACCCATATTCGCGGCAAACTGAAAGAAGCCGAGGGCAAGGGCCCCGAGCAGTTTGTGACCACCCGTATTGACCCCAATCTGAGCAAGGATTTTGAGGGCACCGACACCAAGGTCTACGGCCTTTTTGAAAGCAATATTCTTTATGACCTCCTGGCGTGGATTGTGCCGGCCGTGGCGTTCTTTGGGATCTGGTTTTTCATGATGAAACGGCTGGGTGGTAAAGGCGGACTGGGTGGCGAATTCATGTCGATTGGCAAAAGCAAAGCCAAGGTCTATGTGGAAAGTGATACCAAAGTGACTTTTCAGGATGTGGCCGGTATCGATGAAGCCGAACATGAATTGCAGGAAATCGTCGCGTATCTGAAAAATCCTGCCGATTACTCCAAACTGGGCGGACGCATGCCGAAGGGCATTCTGCTGGTCGGCCCTCCTGGTACCGGTAAAACGCTGCTGGCCAAAGCTGTCGCGGGTGAAGCGGGCGTTCCTTTCTTTTCCATCAGTGGTTCCGAATTTGTGGAGATGTTTGTCGGCGTGGGGGCCGCGCGTGTGCGGGATCTCTTTGAGCAGGCCCGCACCAAAGCACCGGCCATCGTGTTCATCGATGAATTGGATGCGCTCGGCAAATCGCGGTCCGCAGGAGCTTTCGGCGGAGGCCATGACGAGAAAGAACAGACCTTGAACCAGCTTCTTGTGGAACTGGATGGCTTTGATTCCACGTCGGGCTTGATCCTTTTAGCCGCTACCAACCGTCCGGAAATTCTGGATCCTGCGCTTTTGCGTGCGGGTCGCTTCGATCGGCAGGTTCTGGTGGATCGGCCGGATAAAAAAGGTCGCGTCGCGGTTTTAAAAGTTCATATGCGTAAATTCAAGGCGCTCAGTCCGGACTTTGAAGTGGAAAAGGTTGCGGCTTTGACCCCTGGTTTTACCGGCGCGGATTTGGCTAACCTCTGCAATGAAGCGGCGCTGATTGCCACAAGACGCGGTGCGGAGCATATCGATCTGAGCGATTTCACCGAAGCGGTGGAACGCATCGTGGCTGGTCTGGAGAAAAAAAATCGCATTCTGAACGAAACCGAAAGACGGATCGTCGCCTATCATGAAATGGGCCATGCCCTGACCGCCGCGGCGCTATCCACCACGGATAAAGTTCACAAGGTCTCGGTCATTCCTCGTGGTATCGGCGCCTTGGGCTACACCATTCAAAGACCGACTGAAGATCGTTTTCTCATGACGCGCGAGGAGCTTGAAAACCGTATTTCGGTTTTGCTGGCCGGTCGCGCCGCCGAAAAATTGGTGTTCGATCATCTGTCCACGGGCGCTGCTGATGACCTGACCAAGGCGACTGACATAGCCTGGAGCATGGTCACCCGCTACGGGATGGAGGAATCCTTGGGCCACGTGACTTTCGAGCAGGATCAGCCGAACTTTCTCGGTGCAAGCTATGCTGCTAAGCGGTATGGTGAAGAAACTTCGGAAAAGATTGATGTCGCAGTCCGAAAAATTCTCGACCGCTGTTTCTCGCGTGCCCTGGAACTGCTCCGCAAAGGTCGTCCTATCCTGGAAGACAGCGCTCAGCTGCTGCTGACCAAGGAGACGCTGAAAGAGGAGGAACTGGAGGTCTTTTTCCGAAGGCTGCACGAGACTGTTGTGAAGGTGGACCATGGACAATTGGATCAATTACCATCATCTGTACTATTTCAAGACCATAGCAACGGAGGGTGGCATAGCCAAGGCGGCGAAAAAATTACGCCTCGGTCAGCCGACACTCTCAACGCAGCTGAAACAATTTGAAGATAACCTGGGACAGGTCCTGTTTGAAAGGCGCAAAAAGCGCCTTTACTTAACGGAAGCCGGGCGAATTGCCCTCGACTATGCCCAGGAAATTTTCAAACTCGGCGATGAGATGCTCGATGCCTTGAATGATCGGCTGCGCGAAGATCGCATTGAAGTGCAGTTTGGAATTCTCGACAGTGTGCCGAAGCATCTGGCCCTGCTCCTGATTCAGCAGGCCCAGACGGTGCAGAACTGTATCGTTTCCATTCAGGAAGGCCGGGCCGACCTTCTGCTTCGTGAGCTCAAGGCTCATCGTATCGATCTCCTCCTGGCCAATGAAGCGCCACCGGTGATGGAAGGGCAGGGTCTCTTTGCCCGCCGTGTGGCCCGTATGCCGGTCGTAGTCTGTGGCACCAAAACCTATTTGCCGTTAAAAAAAGGCTTCCCCGCATCGCTCGCCAATCATCCTTTCATCATGCCGATGGGGACCAACCGGCTGCGCGCTGATATCAATCACTATTTCAAGATGCAAAACATTCGTGTGGATACTGTGGCTGAAGTGCAGGACACCAGCCTGCAAAAATTGCTGGGAACCCACGGCACGGGACTTTTGCCTTTGGCTAAACCGGCGGCTGAAGATTTATTGCAAAGCAAGGAACTCTTCGTGATCGGCGAACTCGATGGTGTTTATGAAGATCTTTGGCTGGTCGCGGGAGAACGCAAAATTCAAAATCCAGTGGCGGCCCATTTGATGCGAAGTTTCAAAGTGGAAGGCAGCAGCTGACCTTCAACCGGCTTTGGCCGTCTTGCCCTGACGCCAGCCATCCCATCGAATGATGACGAAGGCATAGTCATCGGCCGCCCTTTGATTCTGCCAGATGCTGTCCGTCTGTTTCAAAAGCTGCTTTTTGATCAGGTCAGGTTCCCGTGAAAATTCGAGAATACGGGCCAGATCCCGAGGATGCAGCTTTTCTCCGTCCGGACCTTCGTTTTCAATCAAGCCATCCGTATAGAAAAAGAGGATATCGCCGGGCTGCATTTGAAATCGCTGGACTTTAAAAGTTGGATCGCGATGAAAGCCGAGCGGGCTGCCATTACCAAGCAGGGGCTTCACTTTATAGTCCGAAATAATAAAGCCATTCGGATGCCCGGCGTTGATAAAGGCCACTTCCCCCGTACGCGAATCGAAGGATACAAAAACCATGGTCATGAACTTGTCGACTTTGGCAGCTGTATCGTAGACGGCGCGATTCACACAGTTCGCCAAAATTTCCGTCGTTTCCGTCAGACTCATTTCCTTTTGCACGGCCTGCAGCGTCGCAATCGATCCGTAAACGGAACCTGCGGCTGTGCCTGTGATCAAAGCCGAAGATAGACCGTGTCCAGTCACATCGCCGATAAAGAAGTAAGCCCGATCTCGGCGATCCTCTTCATAGTAACCATACCAATCACCACCTGTGTGATCAGCAGCTTTGAAGAAATCAGCAACCGCAAAGGAACCCAGGCGTTTGATCGTCGGGAAGAGAGCCTGCTGTACCAGCTGGGCTTCCTTCATCGATTCCTCGAGGGTATGGGCCTTTTCAGAAAGCTCAAGGCGCCCGGCAGTGGCCTGGCCCACGAGCTCGAGCAGCCGCAGTCGCTCCTGGGTGAAGACATGGGACGACACACTATTTTCCAGATAAATGATAGCGATCAATTCCCGCTCGGCACCGCTGCCAATCTCAATAGGAATACAGGCCAGCGAACGGACCATTTTTTCCATGACATACGGGTCGCGTTCCAGGCCTGGTATGGCTTTTTGCGGAACCTGAGCATCGGACACGACCACCGACCTGCGGGTACGGATCACATAGTTGACGAGGCTCTTGCAAATGGTATCCAGAGCCATGAAACCCTTATCAATCTGAGTAATCGCACCATCGCTGAAGGACTGCTTCACGCGATAGGTATTGTCATCAAAACTCTTGAGAATGAAATGGCCGCAATCCGCCCCGGCCAGGTGCACGGAACTGGCCAGGATTTTAGCAATCAATCGCACGTCGGTTGTCTCACGGGTCATTTCCGAAAGGACCCGCTGCAGATACTGGAGGTCATAGGAATTCTCAGCAACTTTGGAACCATGGGTCGGCGATTCCGTCAGTTGCCAGCTGCGATAATGTTCCTTCAAGCGGCTCACGAGTTTCGTGGCGCCCCATCTTTGATAGGCTTCCAGGGCCTTGCGCAGATAATCATGCGCGAGAGTGTGCAGACCCAGGCTATGGAAAAGACCTGCGAGCTGCTCACAAGCCAGACCTAAATCCTGTTGCACTCCGGCTTCTTCCGCCGCGCGAATGGAGTGAGCATAGGAGGCGAGCGCAGCCAGAGGACGTCCCTGCAAGCGCTCAAGCTCGGCCTGCAGAAGGTGATACCGGTGACCCTGGTTTTGCGGAACATATTTCATCCATCGTTTGAAAACGCGGACGGTTTGCTTCAACTTGAGGAGGCTGCTCCAGCGTGATTTCAAGCCCGTCGCAGCAGCGCGCGCCAGGAGGATACCACCGTAGAACCGATAGATGGAAACCCCGTAAGAACCCAGGGCAAAAGCCTTATGATCACGAGCCATGGTTTCAAAACGGAAGCCTTCCTGCAGATCGTGATAGAGCGTGCAGAGCACTACGCTGTTGGTCGCATAATAAAAGGCAAAGTCGGGCGCACGGGCCAGAAGCTCAACATGCTTCCGATGATCAAAAACCGGTCCTAGCATGGCCGTGGTATCACCCGTATCCAGACACAGGTTCATGATAGTCTGACGGGCCATATCTGTATGGGCATTCAGATAGTTATGATGCAGATCACCCACCATGCGGCGATATTCTATGACTTCCTCTTCCAATTTTGGAAGCGAGCTACCTGCATAGAAGCTATAGTGGCAGTAAAGGTTGATGGCATGAATAGCGAATTCATATTCACCATATTCCACACCATTGCGAAAGGCCTTGAGTAATCCCGTGAGGCAATGCCGCATGGATTCTGACCAGGGATAGATTAGGGCATGCAGCATATGATCGACGCGGCACTGCTGCTGCTTGTCTTCAAACTGCCTTACCAAAGCCTCGGCGTAGCGCGCCAGACGGAAAGCTTCGCGATACTGGCCAAAGACGGCCAGAAGGATGGTCGCGAGGCCCGCATAAGCAAACGGCATCGACGGAACATGACCATGTTTAAGTCCAAGCGAAAAACCCTTCGTCGCCAGAACCGGCATCAGATTCGGACGCACGAGATAAGCTGCGGAACCGACCCGCGTGGCAATGCGAATGGCAGCTGAACTCAGAGTATCATGAGAATGACCCACATTTTCCAGACGGCGCAGATAATTGGTCGTTTTCATCATGAAGAGAGTTCGGACCAGCATCAGGGTGACCCGGACCATGCCAGGCCGTTTGGGAAATTTCAAGCCGAGGATATTGAGAACAGGCACGGCATAATCCAAAGCGGCTTCCAGATCCCGACTCATGATCTCGGCAATCTTCATTTCGTGAAAGACGATGGTATCGATCGGATCATGAGTATGCTGCAGCGCGGAGTCCACGATGCTCTGGAGCAGATCCTTGTCCTGATTCAAAAACGCGCCGATCGCCATCTCTTCGTGTATGGCAAGACACTGCCGATAGTACTTGGTCCAGGGCTTGTCGCCTAGATAAATGACGGCAACGTGGAGATAGGATAGGGCCTGGGCGAACGAGGCGGAAACACGCGCTTTGCGTGCGGCACCCAGGTTCATCTCGGCGAGACGAATATCCTCGCAGGGCTGAGTTTGATCAATACTTTGATTATAGTGATCGACAATGGCAAAGAGTCGATCCTGCTGGCCACCTTCGGCGACGTGCAGCATAAACTGCTCCGCCACGGCCCGGTGGACGGAGCGCTTGGCGTCGGGTGCGAGTTCACCGGAAGCGACTTCGCGAATGGCTTCGTGGGCAAAACGCAGGGTTCCTTCCATAATCAGCCGATCGGATTTGTCTTCTCCTTTGTCACGGCTCTCATCATCCACAACAAAGACAAGTCCTCGTTCACAAGCCCGCCCGAGTGAAGCGCGCACGGCTTCAATATCAAGGCCAGCCACTGCTTGAAGGTCGTTGACACGGAATTCACGACCAATGCATGCAGCCATGCCTAACAGGTCAACGTCTCCTGGCTGCAATTTTTGCAGCTGCAGAAGAACGTGGTTGACCATGCTGTCGTTGATTTTCCATTGTTGGGCGACGGAAAGATTCCAAAAGTAACAGAAACGGCGATAATCGAAGGAAAGAGCTCCTTGTTCCGCCAGACCTTGAATCATGTTGCGGACGAAAAGAGGAACCCCTCCGGTCTTCTGGAAGATGATGGCGGCCAGGTCTTCGACGCGGTCCTGGTCCATCATAAAGAGTTCGGCGAGAAGACGCGAAATACTATTGGTGGATAGCGGATGCAGGTGCATGACCACGTGATGGACGAAAGCCTGCTGCAGGAGTTCCGTAATGCGTTCCACACGGCAGCGAATATTTTTGGTATCGGTCGCGTAGGTGACGATCAGGAAGAGATGCTCAACCTTGTCCCCACGCAGGATCGCATCGAGCATATCAACCGTGCCCGGGTCGAGCCATTGTCCCTGTTCAAAGATCAGGATCAAGGGATGCTCACGTTGACAGAATGCCCGCACAAAATTTCGCAACGTCATTTCAAAGCGAATTTTTTCCTCTTTGGGCGGCAGAACAGGAATGTCCTCAGCCGGTCCCAGCACCAGGGCCAGATCCGGACAGAGATGAATCATCAGCGCCACGTTTTCGCCGACGCTATCAAATATTTTTTTCCGCCAGACCAGCATTTCACTCTGGGGTTTTTGCAAAAGGTGATGCACCAACTCGTCGACGGCTTCCATGATGGGGGCAAAGGGCCGGGTTGTGGTGTCCGGGCCGGAAGAACCGCGGGCCAGAAGACAGCCGCTGACTTTACTGAGCTCACTCAGGTGGCCGAGCAATCGGGTCTTGCCAATACCGGAGCGGCCTTCAATCAGCAGCGAAACAGATTCACCGGAAACGAATCGCTGGTAGACGGCATCGAGTTCGGCCGTTTCCACATCGCGACCATAGATTTTATCAGGAAAGCGCAGTTCGTCAGGAACGTCACGGGTGCCGATCGACAGCATCTGGTCGGGGAGATTGGCTTGAGACGACGACAGCGCTTCCCTTAAATCCTGCAGGACACCCCAGGATGTTTGATAACGTTCCGTGGGTTGCTTTTTGCAAAGTTTGGCGACGATCGCCGAAATATAAGGCGAAAAATTCATGATGCGATCAGCCAGCTGATCCGGAATCACCGTCATATGCCAGTGGCTGCATTCATCATGGTTTTTATTAGCAATGGTCAATTCACCGCCGAACAACTGATAGAGGGTCAGTCCCAGGGCGTAGAGATCACTGCGTTGATCAACAGGTTGATTGCTGGTCCCGGTCTGCTCAGGAGCCATGTAAGGCCAATGCCCTGGATCAGGGTCAAACAGAAGCGGTGGTGTAGGATCACGCCGTGATCGACTGCGCATGTGGCAGGCGTCCAGGAACATGAGACTCCGATCATCATCGCGGACGAGACAGGTCCACGGACTCAGATTCAAAAGGATATAGCCACGTTTGTGGAGTTCAACGAGTGCTTCTGTCAGGTTTACAATTAAATCCAAACGGGCCGCGACTGTGCTTTCGGATTGGGCCAGGACCTGCGGCAGAGGCGTAACAGCTGGACCGGCGTAAATCGCCCAGCACTCATCCGCGTCCTGCTCCCAGCTATGAGCTTCGGGAAAGAGCGGCAGAGCGAGGGAACGCAGCAGCGCGAATTCACTGCGAAGACGAGCCGCGCTTTCATGGCGAGCGGGAATGATTTTCACCAGAAAGATTTGACCATCTTCGGGACGAACCACACGCGCAAGGCGATAGGGACGACCTGGGACTTCCAGGACATCTACGATTTCCAGCCCAAATTTTCCGATTCGCGACATATTGCCTCATGAACACAGCCGAGGAGCGGAAAAATTCCTGATTCGCTATCGGTGCTTATCATGAAAAAGGTAAGGGTGGTCACGGGAGGAAGGTATCGAACCAGCCGCGAGGCTGCGGCTGATTCAAGGGAAAATGCCGATTATAGGCTTTTGACCAAACGCGAGACGAGCTCCATGGCTTCGACCGTATCCGGATCATCGGGCACCAATGCAAAACGCATGGAGCCTTTGATGCCTTCACTCAACCATTGCGAGGGACTGGTGATGACCCCCTGCTCGGCCAGTTTCAAACAGAAGGCCACATCATCAAGGCCACCCGGAACACGGCACCAAAGGTAAAAGGTCGCTTCCGGTTTGTGATCGATCATGCCAAGCTTTTTCAAATAAGGGAAAGCCAGCTCAATCCGCTTGGCAAAAATTTGTCGGCGCTCGGCCACGTGCTTATCATCGGCCCATGCGACGGCCGCTGCTTTCTGCAGCATGGTGGGCGTCCCTACTCCAAAGTTAGCCCGCGCTGTTCCAATCAGAGGCATATAGCGCGCATCACCGATGAGAAAACCGCTGCGATAGCCCGTCATACCGGAACGCTTGGAGAGGCTCATAAACGAATAAACATTTTTCGAGGTATACGTGATCGGCGTCAAAGGCTTCTGGCCCTTGGCGTCCCAGGCGGGGTCATAGATATCGATGTAACAGTCATCGGCCAGAAGAACGACATCGCGCTTTTCACACCACTCGATGATGCGTTCCAGATGACCTTTTTTCAAAATCGCGCCGGTTGGATTATGCGGATAGTTGATCCAGAGCGCTGCGATCTGGCTTTGGACATCCTCGGGCAGAGTCCATGGTTCCATTTGAAAATCATTCTCGGCTTTCAAATGCATGGGATAAGGGATGCCGCCCGCATAAAGCGCCGAGCTGCGATAAACCGGGTACCCAGGATCCGGATAGGCAATGATTCTTTTCCCACCGGCGCGTCCCACGAGGCACAGCGCGATGTGGAAGATCGCTTCCTTGCTGCCATTGGTCGCCATGATATCGAAGCCCTGGCCCGCCTTGAGACCGAAGTTACGGTTGCAGTAGCCCCAGATGGAATCCACCAAATCCGGTCCACCGCGGGTGGCAGGATACTGACTGATCGGAGTCACGCTCTGCGTCACAGCCTCGCGGATCGGTGCCCAGGTTGGAATCTTGGGATCACCGGTTCCAAAATCGTAAACCTTTTTGTTCTGACTGATCAAACGCTGACGAATTTTCGACAGCTCTTCCATGGGGTAATTAGGCAAATTGAGCGTGACTTCATTCAGACTCATGCATTCTCCTTGAACGATGCTTCAACGGCCACCATAGGGCGTCGTGCTTTGCCCCAGGTGATTGCGAACCTCCCAGATGTCCGGGAAGGCGTTTTTATTAAGCGTGGATTGCAGGTAGCGGGCACCGAGAGAACCGCCGGTTCCTCCGAGATCACCGATCATCCTTCGCACCATCTGCACATGACGGTATCTCCATAGTACCAAAAGTTCATCCAAATCGACGAGCGCTTCCAGAACCATGTACAGTTGATAGTTTTGGGCAGGATCCTGGTAGATGCTGGTGAAGAGTTTGACGATTTCAGGATGACTGTTGTGAATTTGCGTCACATCGCGTTCGATCACATCCTTCGGCACGGCAAAACCCTGCCTTTGCAGGTAACGCAGGAAATGATCATAGAGCGTGGGCTCGTTCATGGCCTTTTCCAACCGCACCGAGGCCACGGCATCATGAGCGAAGAAACGCAGATGAGCCGGATTCTTCATGCCCAATCGGAATTCAAATTCCCGAAATTGATAGGATTGAAAACCGCTGGCGGGATTCAGGTTCTTGCGAAACCGGTTGAATTCGGTTGGCGTCATGGTTTCGAGAATATCGACCTGCTGGAGGAGGACCTTTTGAATCGTCGTGACCCGATGCAACGCCTTGGTCATCGGCAGTATATTATTGCTGGCCAAAGTTTCCTGGCAATGCTGCAGCTCATGCAGAATCTGCTTGAACCACAGCTCATAGACCTGATGAATCACGATAAAGAGCAATTCATCATGTTCCTTCGGCTGCGACAACTCCTGCTGGAGCCCCAAAAGCTCATGAACATGAAGGTAGCGACCGTAGGTCAATGTCTCGGGATTTGGTTGAACGAAGTTATCGTAGGTCATCGCGTGTTCGCCCATCTTGTTGGTGCTGAACACTTGTATATCCCAGGCGGGAGCCCATGTCGAGGCAGCTCCCCCGGTATTTTGCGGGCTTACTGGATAACGGCGAGCCATTCCAGTTTTTCGGTGTACGGGAACATGTCAAAACACTCAAGCTGCAGCAGCTTATGGCCGGCTTTGGTCAGCTCGACCAGATCGCGGATCAATGTTTCGGCTTCACAGGAGACATAAACCAGACGACTGCCAGGACGCTGGTGCAATCCATTGAGGACAAGCTCACGGGCCGCCGGGGCCAGGCCACGACGCGACGGATTGGCAACGATCAGCTCGGGCTTATCGGCCCAGGTTGGGAAACGACCGTCGAGGTCTTCCACGCGACCTGCGATATACGCGGGACGCTTATCGGCAGGAATCGCGTTGCGCACGCAGTTGGCTTCCGCATCACGAATGGCCTGAGGGTTCTCCTCGATTCCAAGCGTACGGTAGCCGGACTGGGCCAGCAGCAGCGAAATCTGCCCCGTGCCGCAGTAAAGATCCCAAGCCACGGCATCACCCTGCCGATGGCCGGCAATCTGTTCCACGCGACGATAGATCAGCGATGCCGTCCATGGATTGACCTGAAAGAAACTGGTCGGGCCAATTTCAAAGGTTAAACCGCAGAGGGATTCACGCAAACCGTCAGCACCGGCCAGTTTCTTGGTCAAGGAACCGAAGATCGAATTGGTGCGGCTGGGGTTGATGTTCTGAAAGGAGGCCACGATCAAGTGACCCTTCTGCCGCAAACGCAGAACCATGGCTTTCAGCTCAACCTTGTCCTTCTCTTCACGAGTGACAAAGGTAAGCATCAGCTCTTCGGTGAGATGCGTGGCGCGAATGGCCAGATAACGGAGATCCCCGCTGTGCGTTTCTTCACAGTAAGGCTGCAGGTTCGAGGCTTCGAGTTCAGCCTGCAGATCCGGCAAAAGACGGTTGATCGACGCCCGGTGCATCGGGCAATCCTTCAGGTGAATCACCTGATGGGAGTTGGCAGCGAACAAACCGATGGCAAAGCGTTCCTCGGCTGCGGGTTTAACCACAGCTTCCCGTGCATGGCGTACAGCGAGTTTCGCGTGTGCGCGGTAACCTGTGGAACGAGGCGAGGCCACAGGATTGATAACGCTCGCACCTTCCAAAAGCCCATGTTCACGGAACTTCTGGAGAGCGGCCTGGTATTTAAGGTTGAGGCTGTTTTCGTAGTTGCCATCAACCGGGCTATGCGTACCGCAGCAGGAGTCGTCCTGAGCGGGTGCAGCCGGGCGTTTGGTCAAAAATTGTTTACTATGGTCGTTCTTCCAGCGTTCACTGCGAAAAATCTTGGCTGTCGAGCGATGAGTTTTTGCTACAGTCATGGCTTATCTTTAATTGAGGAGTGATATCCGCAACGCCGAGGGAAGGGCGCAGGGGGCTTTTATTACCACTCCTGACGAGGCAGGAAAACACTTTTCATTCAAAAGCAAGGCGGGTTCAGTAGATCCAGTCGTCGCGCTTGACCGGCAATCGTCCTGATGACACGTTCAGCTGTCGACGGTAGATCTTGACGCCAAGATTCTGGGTCAGGGAACGCCACGTTGACCACTCTTCTTCCAATGTTTTCACAGAGTAAGGCGTATTGGGCGATTTGGACCCCTTGGAAAAGGTGTAAGGCCCAAACAGATAAATGGCGGTGTGGCGAATCCACTTGAAGTTGATATGTTTGGGAGTTTCCGGAGGCACTCCGAAAAATACCATAAGATCCCCGTATTTAAGCGGGGTGTTACGCGGATCCACCTCATAGAATTCACTGCTGATCACACGCCAGAGCTCGTCATAGTTGATCATGGCTTTATGATAGCCTTCCTCTTCCTTGACGTTCACTGAGGGTGCGCGGGTCAGATGCTGATCAAAGAAAGCCAGGGCTGCGTGAAAGCAGTTGGGGCCGCGATAGATGATGAATTTTCCGGTCATCTTTTTCGCAAAGCTGGGCAAGAGGTCATCGTCGAGCTGCAGATCAGTCCCGGCCTTTATTTTCTTGCCAATGCGGGCCAGCTGCTCGCGCGGCAGGAGGTAACTCAGCTGATTGCGGAACTCATTCCAGGTGTCTTTCTCGGCACTGAGTTCCTTGGCTTTGATCGTGACCTGATGATGCTCCTTCGACAGTTCCTGACCCAGGGCTTGAAAGTTGATGAGCTTGAAATCATCGGCCGCCAATTCAACTTTCACCGTAGGCTTGGTCGTGGGACCCTGCTTTTTAATGCGATCCAGCAGCAAATCCTGGAGCTCTTCACTCTTATCACTGTTAGCCAGGCGTCGGGCCATTTCACTCAAACCCGTCTCGGACCGTGGAACGGTGAGACTGATCGGTTCGATCGTCTGATCCTTCTTGGGATTGTAGGCCCGCGTTTTGAGTTTCTTGGACGGAATCGTGATTTTTTGTACATGATCTGTGACCGGCAGCGTAAGACTTGCACGAAACGTGTTAAGATCTTGCGTAAATGGCAAAGTCACAGGTTGAAAGTCAGTGATCGCCAACAGGGGCAGTGAAACCGCTCCCAGGAGGGGTATCAAACAGGCTTTGACCAGTCTTTGCATGAAAACTCCCAGCCGCATATTAACAAAAGGTAAGGATCGGTTCCTTTTGGGTTTTCCAGTCCGTCTCGACCTCGGATCCCAGCGTTCCCGATAGAGGAAATGCATCTAGGGATCACTTTGATTCTAACAGATGTGCAGGGGCAGTATTTTCCCAGTGACCTTCGCTATAATGGAACTAGAGGCATGGTCCATCCCTTCGAAATCGGAAGTCACTGAGCCTCTGAAGACTGCATCGAGATTCATACCGCAGAAAGGGATTATTCCATGACGACCGTTTTGATCGCTGATTCATGCAAGCCCAGCCTGGTCATGACATCTGAGGTCTTCAAGGACAAGATCATGGGAACCGTTGTCGATGTCGCGGCAACAGGTAAAGAGGCGTTGGATTACCTCACCGCACGGCGCCCTGATCTTTGCGTGGTGGACTTCGATCTGCCGGACGTGGATGGTCCTGCTTTGGTGGAAGCCATGAGAAAGGTTTACGATGGTCCGATCCTGATGACCGCCTATCCCAGCGACATCGTAAAGCAGGCTGTTGTTGACAACCTCTTCGCTTATCAGGACGCCTCCGCCTGGATTTCCAAGCCCATCAACTTCGATGAACTCTCGGAAAAAATAGAACGCTTTCTGATCAGCAAACATCGACTGGAACGCCGTTTTAATGCGAGCTTCATAACTCAATTGGTCGGCAAAGCTGCCGGTCGTGGCAAACGCGCTCCCAAGGTGGATGGCAAGGTTCTTAATATTAGTTTGGGCGGCGCCTGTGTAAAAATCCAGGGCCCTCTGAAAGTGAAAAAGTCCCAGGAGCTGACCATGTCCATTGAATTGCCAGCCCAGGGTGAGGACGACAAAGCTGCCGCGCGCAAGAAAAAGACCCTGCCTGCGGCGGAATCCAAGATCAAGGCCAAGGTTGCCTGGATCAACTCCAAAGGTGAAGTGGGTTTGCAGTTTGGCAAGCTCAGTGATGTCCAGCGCAAGCAGTTGGAAATATACTTTAAAACGCAGCTTTCGATTGAGTTTTAGGTCGCTGAAAATCAGCCTAAGTTAACTTATAACCCAGCCCAACGGCTGGGTTTTTTGTTTCCCATATCAAGGAATTGTAAAAACAGCCGATCGCTTGGGCAGCGCAAAGGGACGACGATGCTGAACCGCATGAAAGCCGCCAATCTCTCAGACCTCGATAATAACTTCGAGGTGGGCGGCAATTATTTTGAACTGATCGAGTTCTCACTGCAGCGCAATCTGCCTGGTGGCCGGGTCATCAAAGGCAACTACGGCGTGAACGTGGTGAAAGTCCGCGAAGTCGTGCATATGCCAAGGATCAATCCGCTGTCGTCCTCGGTTCCTGGGATTGCCGGTATTTTCGAACTGCGAGGCATACCCATTCCTGCTGTGAACCTTTGCATGGTGCTGGGCGATTACAGCAGCCCCATCTCGAGCGATCAGCAGATCATTGTCACGGAATTCAGCCAAAAGCGGGCTGGCTTTATCGTGCATTCGACCAATCGTATTCGCCGCGTGACCTGGGATAAGGTGCTGCCACCATCGGCGGATAGCAATTCCTCGATCACGGGCATGATGCTCATTGAGAACTCTGAGTTTCTGTTTATTCTCGACCTGGAAAAAATCATTGCCGGTTTGGAATCCAAAGCGCATGGGCATCATTCCATGGAAGCCCTGCCGGGCCTGCCTCATGGTTATGATCACGAAGCCCAGCAGCATCAATTGCTCAATATGAATCGCAATGCTCCCGGCGTTTTGCTGGTGGATGATTCGAATCTCATCCTCACGAACGTTTCGCGAGCCTTGCACCATGAAGGCTACCGGGTGATCATGGCCAAAAACGGCCAGGAGGCCCTGCAGAAGCTGGAGCAATCCATGAGCTCTGGCAGTCCCAACGGGCCCGTGCATGCGATCATCACGGATGTGGAAATGCCGCAAATGGATGGGATTACCTTTATCACGCGTGTCCGTAAAAAGCGCGATTTCGACGGGATACCCATCTTCCTCCATACGTCGCTCGGTGACAGCGGATCCAAGGAGCTGGGTGAAAAAGCCGGCGCCAATGGCTACCTGGTGAAAAATGATGTGCTGACCATCATTGAAACCTTGAAAAGGCACTTCCTGCTCAGCAAAATAACGGCATGAGCTTATCGTTATCCATGCGTGCGATTTATTTTACCCTCCTGATGCTGCTTGGATGGGCGCTATCGATTTTCTATGCGTGGTTGAGTCGGCAGCTGCCGCCCGGCTGGCTGACGATAGCGCTGGTTCATAGCGGGTTGGCCCTGCTTATATGGCGTTTTGGAGCTGGCCTTCGCCTGACGCCACGCTGGGGAATGCTGGCTTTTCTGCCGGCTGCTGTGATTCTTGTGGGCAGCGTTGGGGCCAGTCTGCTATCACGCGGGCTGATCGCAGGCGCTCCCCCGATGGACGGATCCTGGGACGGTCGACTCCTGGCCTTTGTGGTTTGGATCCCGATCGTCGAGGAGCTGGTCTTTCGCTTGGGCATCGGTGGACTGGCTCGGCACAAGCTCGGGGATTATTGGGGGGCTTATGCGTCCGCCCTGGTCTTTGCCCTGGCGCATGGATCTGGCGTTTGGAATGAGCTCTCGACACCAATTGGCCCTTTGATATTAGGATTATGCTGCGAATGGCTGTATGTGGCCTCGGGTCGGCTGACAGCAGCCATGGCCCTGCATGCCGCCTGCAATGCGAGCGGCTGGATTTTCGCAGCACTCGATGAACGATGGTTAAGCTGGCTTCAGGCCTTGTATCTGAAAGTTTGAGCCTTGACCGCGCGGGTGCTGCCTATGTGGCCTGTTCTTTACCCTATGGCTTTTATGCTAATGTGGAAGAACGGGACCGATGGAGTGATGGAATGCCCGATGACAAGGATCCTATTTTGAACGAAGAAACGGAGCGTCCTCTGACGCCTGAAGAATTGGCTCGTGAACGCATCAAGCAAATGACACGCGTGGTTTGTATCTGCAAAGGAATTCCTCTGGGAAAGGTCCTGGACGGACTGCCAGGCTGTGAAACGGTGGCCGACGTTAATAATAAAGTCGGCTCGGGTTCAGGTGGCTGCAAGGGCGAACGTTGCGGCCCACGTATTAAGATTCTCTTGAAGAAATACAAAGATCATAAAACGGGCGGTTAAGTGCCCACCAGGCAATTAAGCCGGCATGTTCTGCAGAGTCCACTGTGCTGCTTCCAGAAGATCCCGCACCTGCACGTGCGGGCTCGCATGCCCCTCATACTGGTCGCTGGCGAGCTGTATTCCCATCACACCAGCTTTTAAACCACATTCGACGTCGCTGGCACGATCACCGACCATAATGCTGCGATCCCAGTCGATCGCGAAATCTCGTCCGGCCTGTTCAATCAAGGCGGTTCCTGGTTTGCGGCAGCTGCATTCCATTGCATATTGCAGCACCGAACCCATGGGATGGTGCGGGCAGTAATAGATGCCATCCAGGCGAAAACCCAGCTCATCTTCCAAACGTTTCTGCATGGCGGCATGAAAGCGATCGACATCATCGATGGTGTAATAACCACGCGCGACGCCGGCCTGGTTCGATATAACGATGAGAAGGAAACCATGGTCGTGGAGAAGTTTCAGGCCTTCGGTCACACCGGGTAGAATTTCCAGATCTTCGAGTCGGTAGACATAGCCTGTATCGCGAACCAGGACCCCATCACGGTCCAGAAAAGCTGCTGGTTGGCTAGGTTTCTTTTTTATTTCCATAAAGCCAGGTCCGATCCATTTCCCTCACCGCGTATCGTGCCGATCGACGAAGGACCTTGCGATAGGAGGTGGCAACCTCGGCCTGGGCTTCCCCGGCGGCCAGAAGGTAGTTAACATCTTTAATAAGACTTTCCAGATCCCAAAAATCGCGAACCGGCATAACCAATTCAATGACTTTGCCGATTTCGTTATAGGTCTCGATATTCTTACTTTGTATATAAATCTGCTTTTTACCACAGATCAGGAACTTGCGGATCATCCGTCACCCCCTCAGAGGTATATCGGCAGTTTTTGCCGGTCCTGAAGAGGGGACTTATCGAGTGACCCCGAGGGATCAGGCTTTTTCAGCCTCGGCTGTGGCTTCCACGAACCACGTCATCCCCCGCAGGGGGATCAAACTTTTACAGCCTCAGCTGTGGCTTCCACGTTTTCTTCTTTGTTCTCTTCAAAGTCGTGCATCACCGAGTGGTAGATCCGGCGCCACAGAGTGGTATCCTTCCGCAACCAGGCTTCGAACAGTTTACGCGCCGAGCGGTTGACCATCGCGCGCTTTAAAAAATAATCCGCAAATTCCTTGGTGTCCTTGCGAGTTTTAAGTTCGGTGACGTGGTTCGAGAGAACCAACAGTTCCACACCGCGCGCGCGAAGGATGAGTGAATTTTGTATGGGATAAAGTTCTACGGGTTGCACGACATGACTCCTGAATAAGTGTCAGCGGGTAGGCCCCTTGGGCTCCATGGAGCCTGTTTATACCCCGCTAGTGAAAACTTGGTCAAGTTGAACAGTTAACTCTTCCGGCTCTTGCAATCCGCGTCTTCCCCGGAAAACAGGCCTTCGCCCTCCAACCGGCCAGCGGCATTATGTCGGGCTCGATACACCTGGAAGGGATAGGCCAAATCCTTGCGCTTGGGTGTGTATCCCAGCACTTCTTTGAGGAAAAAGCCGCGGAAAAACTTCACCATAAGTTCCCAATCCGCATGCAGTTCCGCAGAAATTTCCAGATGTGTACAGTCGATCAGCATGCTCCATGCCGAATGCCACTGCATCAGATTGTTGGTGAGTTTACTGCGCAGGGCCTGCAGTTTCTCCTTGGAATCGAGCACAGCATCCGCCGAGAATGACAGTTCCACCACATGCTGACGGAAATGATTCTGGAGCTGAATGCTGCTGCGAAAATCCACGGGTTCGGCAGGACCACGGGTCTTGCGTTGACCGATGGCTTCCCAGGCGGCATCTTCTGTTTCCGCATAAGCAAAGGGCATGAGGTCGGCAAAATCCTTTTCGATGCCCCAGATCACGGCCTTCTTCAGAAAGAAACCGGACAAAACCTTTTCCATCCGTCCCAACGCAGCCTTGATTGCCGGCTCGTTGGCATCGAGTCCCAGCCGCAACTGGGACCCATCAATCACAGCCTTGTAAGGCGAATGCCAGGACTTCAAAGCATTGAGCCAGGTCTGCCGCCAGTTCATCACATCGGCGTCGCTCCCGATCGTCGTCGGCTCGGCGAAACGCATGTTGAGAATTTTCTGTTGGTAGTCATGTTCAAAGGTAATATTCATCACTGGTCTTCTTTCTTGCCAATCAGATGTTCTGCAGAGCTTGAACCACCTGCTTCATCGTCTCGGGCTCAACCGCACCGTTGTATTTCCGGCCGTTGATAAAGATTGTAGGTGTCCCGCTCAGCCCGGCTTCATTAGCCTGCTTCACATCATCCTGTATTTTTTTCACGATATCAGGCGAAGCCTTGCACTGTTTGATTTGATCGTCGTTCAGACCCACATCCTTGGCCCAGGCTATCAAACGTGTGGAATCGATATCCCGATAGTTGTCATAAACCTTCTCGTTCATCTCCCAGAATTTTCCGATCTGGCCCGCGCAACGGGTCATGATTGCCGCCTCACAGGCAAAGGCATGCATCTTGGTTTGAACGGATGGATTGCAGGTGCTATCGAGTGGGAAGTTCTTAAACACGATCAGCACCTTGTCACCGAGGTCGGCCGCGAGGGCTTTCATAGCCTTGGAAGCGGTCGCACAGGCGGGACACTGATAGTCCGCGAATTCCACGATTTTGACTTTGGCGTCATCGGACCCTTTCCGATAGTCTTCACCCAGTCCGCTGTAAGCCGTGAAATCAATCTTGATCGCGGGCGAAGGTGTTGGATCGAGGGAGGCCAGGATCGGGGCTTCGCGGTTCGCACCCAGTTTTTCCATATGCTTTTTCACTTCAGCATCGGTCATAGGATTGTCCGGTTTGAAGTTGCGGGTCGAGGCAGGCTTCACCACCTGGTACACGGCAATGGTGGCCACCAATGCAATAATTCCGTACCAGCCGCCGTTGCTGATGCTTTTGATGTTCCAGGGTTTTGGAATGGCATCCCTGCTGAAGAACAGCACCGCGCCTTGCATCAGGGTAACCGCATATATGCCGATGCAGGTCGGACAGATTTTACCGATGATAAATTCGGAGATGCCGAACAGAACAATCGACGTGACCACCCCAATGCCTACCATGACCGCGTAGGCTTGCAGGGCATCCTGCCGCAGATTGGCTTTCACGCGGGCCGTCATAAGCAGAGCAAAAAGGCCGAGAAAATAGCCAATTCCATAAACCCCCATCGGGTTGGCCCACGGATCCTCTGCGTACTTGCTGTTGGCGATATCATCGCAGCTGAGCGTGTCATTGATGTTACACGCGAAGTTGGTCGCGCCGGCTTGTTTCAGCTCCAGATGATGCATGAGCGAATAGATCGACAGACCAATGCCTAGTACCGCCAGTATGCTACCAAGCAGCAGCAGATTCTTAAACTTTTCTTCTCTGTGTTCCATGGGGCTGATTCTCCTTCCGCAGAGGGCTCTACAAGAGGGGTCATCGTAAAAGAGCAGCCGCCGCCTGGCAAGCAGAGAGAAAAATCGTTGACAAGGAAAACGCCTTCAAGCATAAACCGTGTCTACCTCACAGCAATGTGAGGCGATCTTTTGCAAAGAGATCGGGGGTATAGCTCAGTTGGTAGAGCGTCGCAATGGCATTGCGAAGGTCATCGGTTCGATCCCGTTTACCTCCACCATGAAAAGCCCGCAGTACGAGAAATCGGCTGCGGGTTTTTTCGTTTTGGCTAAGATAAATCCCAGGATAGCCATGGGCCCGCTGCGCGGTCACATGGACTTGTTTTGAGCCCGCGTTCGCGGGCTGGGAACTCTTTGTCTTCATTCTTTGACGACTTCTTTTCACTGCATGTCTGAAGCATTAAGCAGAATGGTCTCATCAACATTCTACGCTCTACAATCTAATCATTTACCCCATCCCGCTTTCTTCAATCCGCCATTACTGGACTGATCCTTTTGCCAATGCTTAGGCCAAACGCCACCCTCATCATAACAACCCATTGTTTTTTTTAGAACTAAATATCTTCAATCAACCATGTATTTACAAATGTACATACATGACTATAATCTTGAAATGTCAAGAGCGGGGGAGCGATGCAATTTTCCTGGGACGATTCCAAGAACAAGGCGAATCAAGAAAAGCACGGTTTGAGTTTCGAAGATGTCATTCCAGTCTTCTCCGATGAGTGGTCAATCGTTAGACCTGACCCCGACCACACCGAGGAACGGTGGGTTATCCTGGGAACCGCTCGCTACCTAGTCGTCGTAGTTGCCGTCTACTCATATCGCGACGACATCATTCGAATCATCAGTGCCCGTAAAGCCACAGCAAAGGAAAGGCGGAGCTATGAAGAAAAGTAAGAAGAAAGTCAGCCGAAAAAAAACAAGCGATATGAGAAAAGAGTACGATTTTTCCAAGGGAACTCGTGGAGCTGTCATTGAAGGTGATGGTGTTAAGCTTCCGATAACCATTCGACTGGATGGGGCCATCCTTGACTATTTTCGTGAGAAGGCTGGAAAAGCCGGTGGGGGTCAGGGCTATCAGACGCTTATCAACGAAGCATTGAAGGAATATATTCAAGGCGCACGAATCGAAATGATATTACTTTCGGATGACTTTACCGAGAAACTATCACGATCTCTTAAGAAAAAGGACATGACAGGTTAAATGATTCCGAAATTTCTTTCTATTTTTAAGAACTGCGAAACTTTTTGGACGATGCAAATTGAATTTGCATACGGCATTGAAGATTGACTGAGCATAACTTCGAAGGTCAAAGCAAATTCCAGTAAAGATTTCTTACCAAAGTCTTCTTGAATTTGATGTTACTATTGTATTTATAATCTGGATGCATCTCCTCCATTCGTGCCTATAAAAATCGCATTGAATTTTGGTGACTCATTGCAGAGAATCAGGAACTGATGAGTTTAAAGAAACGCATGAAGCACACGATGTATTAAATTGCGCCCTTATGGTGCATTGAAAATTTAGAAACGGGCTAAATGTCAACAGTTGCAAACCTAAGAGATGAACTAAGAGCCATTCTGGAAAACGTCAACAAGTGGTTGCAGCATGCAGAGTCTAAGAACGGCGCAGTCATCACTCTAAACGGCGCGTCATTTTTTGCTATTAAAGGCGCTTTTGACCTGGATAAAGCGGGTTTCCTTATGAAAATATATCTCGGCTTCCTGCTTTTTTGTATCGTCGTAGCATTGGTTTCCAGTTTGCTATCATTCTTACCACAGACAAAAATTTCATGGATTTCTTCAAAGGCACTCACTGACGCAAAAGACAACGTTTACTTTTTTGGGCATCTCTTGAATTTTCAGTCCAACGAGTTAATCGATCGTCTTAAGACTGATCCCGGTTACCAAAACTATAGCGAGGGTGAAATAGATGTGGCACTTGCAGACCAAATAATAACCAATTCAATGATTGCGCGCAGAAAATATCAGTATTTCAAGTTCAGCATCTGGATAACATTATTCGGCATCTTGACTCCTATCGGAGGCTTTTTAGCTTTACTGAAATTCAGTCCAAACAAATGAGTAAATCATGCCAGACAATCCAATTACAGACAATCACATGCCAAAACGATTTTCGGAAATCATTAATGAAGAACTCAAAATTTTTGGGCGTGAAGTATCTATCACAGAAAGAAATAAGATTCCTGAGACAAATGAAATACCCATCCAAGAACCATCCTCCCATTGGTTCAAAATTAAAAGCGTAATTTGCGTTGTGGTTGATACGGAATAAATCAGCTATTTTGAGACAGTCATAAAAAGAGTTTAGTGTACTTTTCTATCCAAGCACATACATGGATTGCCGTGTGACCGGGATGTTGATCCCGACCTGCTCCTGTGGAATCAGAAGTTTAGGACCACGCTT
>NZ_DASQYZ010000170.1:0-4164 GCF_035638955.1 Oligoflexus sp.
GGAAAAGAAAAAAGCCAGTATTAGCCAGCTAGCGCTGGGATGAACTGGCCATCAGGGTCAAGGGAAAGCTCAAATGGCTTTACCGCGCAGTGGACGAGGATGGCGATACGATAGACTCTCTTTTATCGACAAAACGGGATCGGAAAGCGGCCATGAAGTTTTTGAAAAAGGCCATTCGTCAGCACAGTGTCCCCGGGAAGATCAATACCGCCAAGTCAGGAGCCAACGCCGGCGGCCTCAGGGCTTTCAATGCTGAATATACAACCGACATTGAGCTCCGGCAGGTGAAGTATCTCAATAATATCGTCGAGCAGGATCATAGGCGCATAAGGCAAAAGACAAGGCCCATGCTGAGCTTTAAAACCTTCATGTCGGCCGCGAAGACCATCGCCGGAATTGAGATGATGGCCATGATCAAAAAAGGCCAAATCGATATCCATGGCCTCGCTCCATTCGGGCAGTTTTACGCCCTCACAGCATAACTGCGTCGAGGGAATAATCCCTTCAGAAACTCACTTCGGCCTCGGAAATGGTTGCGACAGAGCCGTACTTAACCAGGGCCCCGGAAAGAATGCGTGGAATTTCAGCAGACCCCTGACTATCAAGGCTTTCACGAAAGCCGTAATTCTGAAATTTCCCAATAATTTTAACTAACCGCTTATTTTATAGTCATTCTTTCCGGGGCCCTGGTACTTAACTGTACTTAACCCCGAAGTCTCGATGACAGCAGCAGCATGTTTTATAGAGTGCGCAAGGCGAACCTTTGTCTTCATGTTTATAACGAAACCTGCAGTCCGTCACAAACCCCAAAGGCACCAGGGTTCCGATCTCGGGCTTGGTCCGCTGATTTTTTTGCACCAAAAATCAGTTATATTGAGTTTCCAACTTACTATTTTTATATGAAATTGTGTCCAATCCTCAACTTTTACACAAAATCTCCGATAATTTATTTGCACATGCCAGTTAGCACAACGCTTGGCGGATATTTAGAGGTAAGGGTACATGGAAAAGAAAGCCACGGTTTACAGTCTCTGGATCATGATTCTTCTCTTGCTCGGCGCCTGTTCCTCGAGTCCAAGAGTTCCTGTGTCGAAGACCAAGGAAGACGTCGAGGCCCCTGCTCCAGTCGCGACGAATCAGTCGAGCAACCAGACGGGAACACCTGCGCAGCAGGCCGTCGATATCCAGGCCCAGGCTTTGGCCATCCTCGATAAGGCCTGTGTCAGTTGCCATAGCGCCACCAATGTTCAAGGAAACTTCGGCAGTCTGGATAACGTTGAAGCCATGATTGCCAGCGGACGTTATCTCGTGCCCGGCAGTCCCGAGAAGTCTCTTATTTATACAAAGCTCGCTCCCGTAGGCAATATGCCACCTTCAGGCGCTATGAAGCCGGAAGACGTGGCGACCATCAAGAGCTGGATCTCCGGCCTGAAAGCTGTACAGGTTGTTCCTCTGAAGGACACACAGGTTCTGGACATTATTCAAAAGGACCTGCAGCTGAATGTGCCTGTCGCGGATCAAAATCAGATCCGATACTTCAGCTTTCATGTTGCGAATAACGTTGGGACCAATGAAGCGGCCCTGGAAAGTATGCGCAAGGCTTTCGTGAAAGTGGTCAACAGCCTCTCGACTTCGCCTGTCCTTGTAAAGCCTGTGGCCGTGGATGCCAAGAAACTGATCTACCGCCTGCGCCTGGATGAAATGGGGATCCCTGTCGCCGTCTTTGATTCAGTGATGAGTGATTTCTATCCCTTCAGCCAGCAGTTTGTGAATACGGTCTCGGATTCGACGGCCCTTCAGGCTGCCCAGAACGATCTGACGATGCGCACGCAAACCGGCACGACCAACTATCTTCTGCGCGCTGATTGGTTTATCGCGACAGCCACGCTGCCCGTTCCCTACGAGCGTCTTCTCCAGCTCGGCACAACCCAGGCGGAGCTGGATGCTGACCTTGGCGTCGACATCCTGGCGAACCTGAATGCCAACCGCGCGATCCGTGCTGGCTTTAAGAACTCGGGTGTATCATCCCAGAACCGCATGATTGAACGTCACAGCCAGCGCAATGGTCTTTCGTACTGGATCAGCTACGACTTTGCCCGCTTGGATGCGATTGAAAACATTTTCTCGAACCCGCTGGGACCTGCACCGATCAGCCAGACCAAGGCCTTCCAGCACGACGGCGGTGAGATCATTTTCCAACTGGCCAACGGCATGCTCGGCTATCGTCTGGTCAACGCCACGGGTGATATTCTCGACAAAGGTCCGACCAGTATCGTCAAACAGAATGATGCGCCTTCACAGTTCCTGTCCGCCATCGTCAATGGTGTGTCCTGTATGAACTGTCACAACGCTGGTCTTCTCTATAAGAAGGATGAAATCCGCGCCTTCGCTCTCGCCAACATCGGAGCGTTCTCGCAAGAGGAAGCGCAGCGTATCCTGACTCTTTATCCGGAAGAGAAGACGTTCAAAGACACCATGGACAAGGACAACGCCTTTTATTTCAACGCCCTGACTCAGCTCGGCATCGATCCCAAGAAACCTGATCCTGTGAACCAGGCGTTCCGCTTCTTCAACCGCTCTTTGAGCAAGAATGATGTCAAGGAAGAACTCGGCATCAGCGAAGCGACGCTTGACAGTCTCCTGGCCAACGAACCCTACCGAACCCAATGGAGTGCGCTGCGGACTCAGGGTTTCATCTCCCGGCAGGAGTTCAGTCTTCTGGGGTCCACGGCCCTCGAACAATCACGGATTGAAGTGAACGTGGCCATCCCGGTCGTCGGCGAATTCCTGGCCACTCCGGACTGTATGTTCGCGAGCCAAGTGCAGATGGATAATTGTGTGATTGCCAATGCCAACCAGCCTGCCCCAGCTCCCGGTACAGCCCCTGCTCCTGCACCCGCGGCGAGCATGGGAAATGGCAAAGGTAGCAACCGAAATTGATCGCATGTCCTAACCCCAAGTCTTCCAGGCCTTTCCCTTGTGGAGAGGCCTTTTTTGATCGGGTAGCCAGGATCAGTCTCCCAATCCCAGCTCCCACACCACCGCTCGTACGGTTCCGTAAGCGGCGGTTTACACAAACTGTACATTGATTTTGTATTTGTCGTAGAGGCTTGTGATGCCGTTCCAGCCCAGCTTTTCAAAGTAAGCCCGTCGCAACTGGGCCGAGCAGGACGGAAGAACGGAGCCACGCAGTATCTCCAAATGGGCCAGGGATGATGGGGATAGATCCGGGGTCTTCCTGATTGCCGAGAACAAGGACTGAGAAGCTTCCAAACATTTTTTCAGAATGCTTGTGACACTGGCTGGCAAATCCATCTATGGCCGAGGCGATTACAAAGGAAGAAGCGACATCCACGAGATTCAGGACGAGATTGAGTCAATTGGCTATAACTCTGAGTTCAGTCAAAAGCTCAATATTGGGCGGAAAGACGGCTATGTTATGCATGGAGGCCTACCACTACTCCGCGGAGTTTTTTCTCGTATCCTCGAACCCTTGACGTTGTGAGCTATTCCGGACCATTCAAAAAGATGTCAGCGTCCATGCAGATCCCAACAAGCGACAGGTTGCTGCTCCTATAAAAAACTCCGCGGAGTAGTGCTACAGGCGGTCACCCAGTTTGAAGCCATCTATGGAGAAAAGGAAGCGAACACAATCATTCAGGGTTTTCAGAATAAATTTTTCTTCCGCTCTGAGGACCCAAGGCTTGCGCAGCGCATGGCTGAAAACACAGGCATAGGACGCTGGCGGGTGAGGGATGAAAGCGTATCGAATGAGGGAAAATCCTCGGTTTCGATGAAGGTTGAACAGAGAACGGCGTTGCGGCCCGAGGATTTTTTCGCGCTTCGCTCAGGCGAATGCATTGCAAAGATTACAGGTATCAATCCCTTTAAATTTGCCCTTCCGCACAAGTGGATATTACAGACAAAGGTGACACCCAATTCCAGATAAAAGCGGCGGGTGATTGGACATAAATTTGGTCACCTAATTCCAGATTAACCTGTGCAGTTCGATTGGCACAGGAAAAAGCTCTTGAAAGGCGTAACGCAAGGCATTGAGCAGGATTGCCTGCAAGCGCTGCCAACCAAAAATATGCCCTTTCGAATCAACAACGTCACCATACGGAAGCATGCGAAGATCAATGTGGAATTACCCGAAACTTTGAG
>NZ_DASQYZ010000171.1:0-5046 GCF_035638955.1 Oligoflexus sp.
GCTTAAAAAAACAGGGGGAGTGTCTGAAGTCTTGAAACTTTCAAATTATCCTATTACCGCTTGAAGGCCTGGTTTGGTCCCCAGTCACGCGCTGTTTTTCATATGTTCTTGGGTTGCCGTAAAGCTCATGACCAGCAGACTTCCCTGGCCCTGATCATTGGCGAGAAGATGAGCATCGCCCTTCATGTCTATCAGGAGGTTTCTAATCTTGACGTCAATGAATCATCAGAACTTAAAACAGCTCAGCGATTCAATCCAAAAACAGCATTAAATTGTTGTGGTCAACTGTGTGAATGAATCCTGCCTCAGACTTGCCGTTATTGAAGGAGTTTATGATTGGCATTTTCATCCCAATTCAGATGAGCTGTTTATAGTTCTTGAATATCGGTCCATCCTTGCCAGAGTGAGTGCTGACACACATTTATGCACTTGAAAAATTGATCCTATGAATATTAGTTGAGGACAAGGCGGATTTCGTGCGAGTCTTCCGGGAAGTCGAAATGCCAATAGGAGACATATTTTTGAAGGATATCAAGGAGGAAATTTCGATCCTTTACGAGATAGAGCAGTCAAGCCCAAGCTCAGACGGTTTGGGCCAGAAGCAGATGCATGTGCTGGAAAACCTGCTCCGGGCTGGTCGCAAGGATGCCGTTGTAGCTCTCGCTCCGCTCTTGGATAAAAAGACGGCGATTATGGGGCAGATAAGAACGACGATTATCGAGCTGATGAAGCTTTTCAGCGCTCGTGATTACCTTGCGTTAGACGTTCGTGTTCGACAGAGCATTTGGTCACACCGCCTGAGCTATCAGCCGGTCCATATTATTGATGCTGAGCAGACCCCAGGCGAAGCAGCTCTCCTTCTCTATGGGCTATACTCCATGCATAGGAGCGGCTACGTCAGGGAAAAGGCAGTACGCGCCTTGTCTCACTATGATTCTGCAAAGGTACTGCCATTCCTTCTGCTCAGGATCAATGACTGGGTGCCACAGGTCAGCACCCTTGCATCAGAAATTCTTGAGAGGACTTTGAAGAGAGGTGGATATCAGGTTGAACTGATTTCCAGTCTTCCTCTCGTGGATCATATCAGAGCCTACGGTCGAGGTGACATAAGTCGGCATGTTTCCATGATTGAGGGCCAAATTTGCAAAGATGCAAGTCTGGAAGAACTGATTGAAGGTATGCAAAGCCCCATTCGGGAAGTGCGCAGAGCACTGGTGAAGCTCCTTCCTCAGAACGAGCGGAACATGGATCTTGCTCTCAAGGCACTTGATGACTCTGATCCGATTGTAAGGTCATTGGCCTTTCAAAAGGTGACCACGAATGAATACCTTTCATGGGAAACCATAAGAGCCCTTTGCAAATCCAAATATGCCGATCAAAGAAGGCTTGCCTATGCCTATCTCGCTAAAGTGTCACACAGCGACGTTAGGAAAACATTTCTTGGAGGCCTCCTTGACCGGTCCGCGGGCGTTCGGAGCGTCTGTCAATACTTCCTTGCAAGGAAGTTTCAATATGATCCTGTCCGATACTACACGGAACTGTTGCCTGAACCAGTAGCTCTCCTTGGCCTTGGAGAAACGGATCCAAAAGGCTCGGCTTCCAGGATCGTGGACCTATTGAAAGGCAGTAGCGAGCCAAGAGTTGAACGTGCAGCACTGATTACGCTTGGGAAAGTCGATCCAGATGCTTATTGGGAAATTTTTGTTTTGAAAGCCAAAACCGCAAACCTGGGGGTAGCCATTCAGGCGTTGAAGCAACTCTTGCGCTGCGGAAGACTAGCCCCTGATCTTCTCATGGAGCTTCATTCGCAACATGATGAACCACTCAGAAGAGTGATTATAAGGCTGGCTCGAAAGCTTAGCAAGTGGCCCGCCTTGTCAACCTTGCTCCAGCTCTATATCCAGGAAGACTCTGTTGAGAATAAGCAAATGATAGTTGATTTTTTATCCTTTGCCGCTGGACAGCCTAAAAGAGTATTTACAAGCCCAACCCGTGTTCAAAGTAGTGTCATCAGGTCGAACCTTCCATTGATCGATATGCTTTCGAGCGATATGAAGAATGAAATCTTTATGGACTTAAAGGAGTTTGAAAAGAAATTTTAGTGGCATTACGGTTTGAGACAGGCGACCCGCTGCCACAATGCTGACAAGGTCCAGCGCACCCTCAGACAGCCATCGATAGTTTTACGCACTCTGGACACGCAACAGCAATTTCCATTTGTTCCAGGATCGCAAAAACTTGTGCTTCGAAATCGGGTTTCATGTGATTTCCTTTTGGCGAACGTTGCTGTTAACCGCTTCAATCAATCATTTTTAGACATAGTGAGCCAGGGACATTGAGTCCGCTCGGTATGTCCATAGCTGGGGCAATGCCATAGGCGTTAGCCTTTTGTAGATTCCCTTCCTGCCGAGAGCTCAATTTTAAGCCTCATACATGCGCGTTTGGCTTCGAGCATACCCCGGGTTGTAGCTGCGTTTTTCCCTTCCTGCATCATTCTGCACCACGTTTTTTTACGCAGAATCGCTGCCATGCAATAATCCGTTGCCTTTCGGCTCCATGGAATGGTACACATTCGCTTTTTATGTCATTGTGACTAATCAAAATTGTAGTTAAATGAATTCACTGGAATATCCACATGGCTATGATCCCAGGGCGGATGTCTTGGAGCGGCATAATGCAAAATGGGAGAGTGGTCGGGTCGGCAGAATCCTTGTTGTCGAAAAATTTATGAAACCTGATAAACGAGGACAATAGCATGATTGGTTTTGTTAAAGTCATTGCAGCTAGCATGGGCTCTGTTTTCCTTGTGGCTGCATACGCTTCTGCCATCGGAGGCGACATACATCCAATTCACCTTCAAGATGGATTAATCTTCGGGGTTTTGGGAGGGTGTCTATTGTTTTTTTCGCTGAAAAACATACTAAAGTGCAGGAATTTACCAAAAATTTAGCTAACGACTTGCTATCATCCGAGTCCAAACCTTCAATTCAGATTACCAAGGACTTATTATGGCAGACGGCTGGACAAAAAATATATTCTTGTTTCTAAATCATGAAATATCTATCGAGGACTTTGAGAAGCGGGTTTACAGAGACACTGAGAAAATAGCTTCCGCCTTTGGTGAAGATGTGTTGCTATCCCTTGTAGAATTTAACTACAAATGCAGCGGTGCTGCTTATGATCTTGAGAAGCTTTTGAAATCAACAGTTAGTGTTGAAGAGTATGAATCATGGCGAGTCATGCGCTGTTTGAGCAACATAATTGAAGGGGATCCAAAAGCGTCAGAAAGCATAGTGATGACCTATGATTTTTACTGTGGTGGATATGCCTTTATGCGCGATATTGGTCTCGCTTACGGTCTTTGCCTGCAAGTTCCAACAGTCTTCAATAAAGATAGTTGGGCCGACTTGTCCTGGGATGAAAAATCAAGTTTGACTGAAATGATGTATCCTGGCGTTAAGGAAGAGGCCCAAAAAATTATTAATTGGCTGACGGATGGCAGCATAACTCTGCACGGAAAGACGGATGATGGCCAGTACTGCTATGAGGACCACAGAAAAAGAAAGTGAGATCTTCCAGTTTCCGAAATCTGGTTTGGCGACTCAGCCTGCCCCTGAAAAGAAGTCAGATCGACCCAATGAAGTTACTTAAAATGCGGCGATCCATGCCTCTTACTCGCAACTGTCAATTTCAATTCGTGCTAGTCAAAGAGCCCGGCTTTAGTCTCGATCGCTATTACGAGCTCGTAACTAGAAATCGTGAAACAATGAATACAATGATAACGAAGCCATACAAGACGCCTACGATAATATAGGCGAGACGCTTTCTCTTTTTATCTTCCTCTGGATTGTCGCCACGCATCTTTTTCTCTTCAAAATGAGCCTTTCTGATAAAGAAAATGGCGAGAATGAAAAATGCGCACCTGAGCAAGATGGCCTCGGCACTATGAAACGCCATCATCGCGACAGAAAAAAACGCTGAAATCAAGCCCACAGTTCGAAGTTTATTGTGTGTTTGCATTTGCGTTCCATTTGTTAAGGGTGATCCTCATGTGACAGGAGGCGGCTCAATACTAGCTAGAAACTGGACGATGGCCAGCAGCGGCACGTGAGGTTCAAATATATCAACGAGACAGCTCGTCTCTTGCAGTTCCATGTAATTGACAACGCAGAGACAGACTACTATTGAAAATATTGCATGATAGAATGCAGACCTTAACGTCTCGGTTTTGTTGAGAATAATTCTTGGAAGTAAGTAAGTTTTGGTGTCAAGAATGCGGACTGACGCGCGCCAGCGAAAAGTCGTCTGAACCGGTAAAGGAATGTTAACCTGCGAAAGGCCACCGGGACTAGGTTTCAAGCTTCCGGAGGGTCTCGTATCTACCGCCTACTTCATGGATTTGCAGCTTGCGACTGACCATCGCAATGTGGACAAGGACCCGTAGATCCCCAGATAGCCATCGATAGGTTTTCGCACTCTGGACACGCTGCTTTAATTTCCATCTGTTCCAAAATTGATAAAACTTGAGCTTCAAATTCGGTTTCATATGATTTTCGTTGGTGATAGTTACAGCAGTGCCCACCGATCACTCGGCTTTACGTTCAATCTGTCCAGTGGAGTAGGAAAAATCGAGACGTTTCTAGTGGGTCTATGAGTCTAAAAAATTTTGAGAATATTCGGGTTTTTTCTTATGGTTCCGCAGCTTTTCAATTTCTAATGAACCGTAATAGTCTCGGAACCAAGGGCCTGCTTTTTCGTGCCGTGAAAAAGTGTTAGAATGCTTGAGTATAGTGGCTAGATCTTAGTCGGAAATTGATGGGGGTGAAATGGATCTGATCCTGCTTAAGAAAGAACAGATTTTGGCAAAGTGTATCCTTCCCATATCTGATCTCAGCAGAGTAGTGGAGAAGCGTAGGCCAGAAAAAGATAAAATTAGATTTTCTATAGTCTTCGATTCAAAGCCTAAAGAGTCTGCAATAAATTATGCTGCAACGATCATGACTCTGGAAGTTCAGTTGAAAATGATAGAGTCCACATTTTTTGGTG
>NZ_DASQYZ010000172.1:0-2327 GCF_035638955.1 Oligoflexus sp.
TATCCGCCCCTACCGGGGAGCCTCCGGTCGGGATTGTCGATTGTTTTTTGAGTGATGCTAACGGACAGCCTGCCAGCCTCAGTGAAGTACCGGTCTGGAAGGTTTCCTACAAAGGTCCTGCCCGGATCACGACCAGTCTTATCAATCAAAGCGTTCGTATAAGCGCTGCTGGCAAAAATCTGATTGAAGTCAATAGCGCTCTCCTTGAGATGCAGGTGACTGTTGCCTTAAAAGGGGTCCAAAGAATTCTATCAGGTCGGGATATCTTGAAGGCGCAACCGGGAGAGTGGCGATTTGTATCGGACTGCCAGAATGGTTTTCTGCTTTTGGCAATGGATCCCACGGGCGGATATAGTGTCAACATTTCTGATCGCTTCAATGGTTGCGAACTTCTGAGCAGTCGGCTCATGAATCTTGTTATTCCCAAAGCATCGATTCGAGATCTGCCGGACACGCATAAAGGGATCGGAGGAAGCTGTAGCGGTGGCCTCTTTACTTTGACCCTGGCTCAAACCCAGACCATTACCGTTGGTCCGTTTAGTCCCCAGGCATGTCTGGATTTAAGCTCTTTTGTTAACAGCATGGGTTTATAGGCCCTATTTATTTTTCATGGCTGCCTATTCCCATGCGATAGAAATCGGTCGATGGAGATCGTTCAGTTGCACACTGAGCGAAAAAACAGGGCGTTGACACTTTGATTTTGTCATGCTTTTCGTCATCGCCATCACGCGGGTTTGCTGGCTTCCAACACGGTGGGTGGGGGGCGCAAAAAAAACCTGGTTTTTATCTTTGCCATGCAAGTAGATGAACGCCTTGGGCTTGAATGAATTGGTGCTTTTTCTGCGGTCAAAAATGAGGCACGGGAAAGGGATTCAAGCCGACTTTGCCGCTCATGACAAGGGACGTTTATTCTGGGCCTCGTGGCAAAAATTCAAAGCGAGGTCGTGAAACAAACCGCTGAATGGATTCAAACAAGTCGAAAATGGAAGCAGCAACCGCGGCTTTCAACCTTACGACTGAAGAGGACTTTGGCAATTCACTGACGTTAGTCATTGTAGTGATCCTCTTCCTTATCACCCATACCCAAACCATTGACGCATGCCGCGCATTGGATATGTTGGATTGATGACTGTGAAATGCAAGTTTTGCAGTAGGTGGTTCGTTGCCATGAATCCCAGACAACGCATTCTTTGTCGCATAGGTGGCAAACCTCCTTTCGCAACTCAGTCTTTCGCTGCTTCTTGAGAACATGGATGACCTCGTGCTCATATTCCCAGACTTCTATTGTGCCATTGGCGTCCTGATGCAGGATCTGATAAATTTTCTTTCCAGGCAAGTCTTCGTTCTCAACCCGCCCGATGGTTATCGCCTCAGCAAGGCTGTTGGCAGCTCGGCACCAGATCCCGGATCCATCTTCAAAAGAATGATTCGAGCCCAAATCACCTTTTACTTCAGCATAACTTATCTCCGTGGGCTTTTCCCTGAATGGTGGAAAACGCCATTCTGATGGGACTTTCTCCAAGCCATACAGTATCTGAACGTCGACATGCATCAAACTGGCATCCTTCTTTTAAAGGGCTTTCAGAACTTCAGAGATTTTATGGATGAAGACTGGAACCTGGTCAAGGGAAGCGTCAGTGGCTGACAACTCCATCAAGAGGTTGCCGCAAATGGAAAGCCGGCGATTCGAAGTATCTGTCCCTGAGGAGTATATAAGCCATAATGACATTTAACGCAGACTTTGAAATGCCTCCGAAGGGGACGTTGGCAGCCGACATCTGAATCAAGCCGTCCTGACCTGATATGCAACATAAGACCTTTTATGTGGTACATTCCACCGAACAGAACCACTCAAGGGACAACGCCATGGATGGCCTCACCTCGTTCGATTACGCTGATCGTGCCTGAAAAACGTGGGCGCTTTCAGGAAAGTTTTCTTAATTTCCTCGCCGCCCGCCTGAGAAACGATAATACCCGTGCCGCCTATGTGCATAACCTTGGAAGGCTCCTTGACTCAGGGCCCCGGAAAGAATGCCTGGAATTTCAGCAGACCCTTGATTATCAAGGCTTTCACGAAAGCCGTAATTCTGAAATTTCCCAATAATTTTAACTGACTGCTTATTTTGTAGTCATTCTTTCCGGGGCCCTGTCCTTGACTGGCTTTGTTGCAAAAAATCTCTAGCATTCTGACACGGGATTGGTCATATTCACCAGTTCACCGTATCCAGGGAGTGGTTATGGCGCTGAGCTTCAAAGGACGGCATTTTGAAAAGTCCATTATTCTGACCTGCATCCGCTGGTATCTCAGCTATAAGCTCTCCACGAGG
>NZ_DASQYZ010000173.1:0-6556 GCF_035638955.1 Oligoflexus sp.
TTTAAATTCGAGCCAAACGATTTATGACTTTTTCGTGAGGAAATTTTTGCCGTAATATTCATGAGATAATGAGTGGAAACCAGTGTGGAGGGGCAGGTCCATGGCCGGAGCCTTTGAAGTTGCGACCCGTTCGGCAATCAACGAGATCATTGTGGATGCTGTGCAGGAGTCGAAGTTTGGGTATGTGATGTCGCATGAGGCCCTGCAGCAGATCACCGATCAGCTGTTCGACCTCTTTATCACGAGTCGAAATTTGAAGGCAGCGGGCGATCGGATGATTGCCCAGGGATTGGTGCCGGGTATGAATCCGGCGGCAGCGAAGAAGCCCAAACCTCGCTTTTGAGTCAGGCGGCGGACCTCAGGACCATCATTTCATCGACCAGCTTTTCCGCTGCCTGCTGACTGAGTCGGAAGCGGGCGCAGAAAGCTTTGTAAAGTTTTTCATCCATTTTATTGGGCTCCAACTGGATCCAATGGCCAATCTGATTGGCCAGACCCACCACCTCAGCCAGCGTAATCGGCATCGCATCATTCATCACAGGGATCTTGTGATGGTAGGCAATCGCTTCGGTCACGTGCTCCGGTAAACCCCAAAACATGGCTCCGATTTCACCCAGCACCGTGTGCTGAAAGCCGCCATTGCGTGTTTCCGCGTCCATCCAGGTGCCCAGCTTCGCCAAATCATTCAGCTCAGTCGCGTAACGATCGGCGACATCCGGCAGACACATGGCGAGCACGATCTTGCCAATATTACAGACGCTGCCCGCGATATAAATCTCGTCAGGAAGAAGATCCAATTTAAAGCGCTTGCCCAAAAATTCCGCGGCCCGTCCCACCAGAAAACTATGTTCCCAAAAGTGATCCGCATCAAAAACCTTGCTGTTGAGTTTGAAGGTTTTCAGGGCGGCGACCAGCACGATATCTTTCAAAGCATTGATGCCAATAAAGGTGATGGCGTGGGCCAGGGACTCGATTTTAGTGCCGCGCGCGCTCACGAGGTTATTGGCGATTTTCAGCACCTGAGTGGCCAGGAGTGGATCGCGTTTGGCGACGGCCGCAAGCTTGGTGGCCGAGGTATTTTCATCCTGAATGAGCGTTTGTATTTCCATGACGTAACTGGGAATGCGCGGCAGATCCTTCATGTTGGGAATCTGATTGAAGACCGACTGCGCGGTCCCGCTTAATTGTTTGTTCGGATTATACCAATCGTATTTGCCTTTGATGATCATGTTGGTCGAATTGCACGCGCAATTGAACCAAAGATGTCCCGATTCACACACCCGCCAGCGTGTGGTGTTATTCAGAAAGTCTTCGGGCGACATATATTTGCGACCACAGGTATTGCACGTTTTCAATGGATTCGCGTTCATCGTGGCCTCGGGTTGACGGCTTGGCTCTTCACGTTTTTCGGTAATTCGCAATATTCATTGAGTTCCGCTGCAGGTATCCGCCATAACGTATTGAAATGTTGGAATATTTTTAAAAATGGATCTTCGACGAAGCTCGATGTATAGCTAGAAACGGAGCGTAACCAAGGGATTTCGATGAGCCTTGTTCTGGACAAAATGCCTCTTCGCGAGCCAACTCCGACCGGCTGGCTGGAGGTGGTTATGAATGATTTTCCAAGTTTTATGCAGGACCATGCCTCCTGCGAACGCAAGGCGTCAGCCAATGCGCTGTCGCTCGTCAATAAGTTTCCGGAGTTTGAAGCTCTGATTGAGCCCATGATCTGCCTCGCCAAGGAGGAATTGGCTCACTTTCATGAGGTCTATCGCATCCTGCATAAACGCGGCATTCCGCTCGGTGTGGATGTAAAAGATCCTTATGTCACGGCCCTGCTTAAGCCAGTGAGACATAGCAGGGAGGAATATTTCCTGGACCGTCTGCTCGTGGGCTGTCTGATAGAAGCCCGGAGCTGCGAGCGTTTTACGATCGTGGCGGAAGGTCTGCAGGACTCTGAGCTTGCTCCCTTCTATCAACGGCTGGCACGCGAAGAAGCTGGTCATTTCCGAGTCTTTCTTAGATTGGCTCGCCATTATTTTTCCGAGCAAAAAGTATATGATCGTTTACAGTATCTGCTTGATATAGAAACCACGGCGATGCTATCTGCGCCGGTTCGAGCTGCTGTTCATTAATCAGGAGTATGTGCGCCATGGGTTTACGAGAACTCTTTCAAAACCATCTGCAAACTTTGCAGTCAGAAACAGCCAGGACGCTGGCTGAACTGAATCTGGATGGCCTCGTTTTAAGCGCAGGGATTCCAGGCTGGTATTTTGAAGATGATCAGAATCCACCCTTTCGCAGTAATCATCACTTTCGTCACTGGTGTCCGATGGAGGGATCGCAGCATATCCTGCTGTTCATTCCTGGCCAAAAACTTCAGTTGCGCCTCTATCAACCGGCCGATTTCTGGCATGAGTCAAAACCTTTTGAGCCGGACTTCTGGGGTGATTCCTATTCGGTGCAGATCGTCACCGACGAAGAGAAACTTTGGGCAAACCTGGCCGATGGCAAGCGCGTCGCCTATCACGGGCCGGAAACCGAAAAGGCTCGCAAGGCAGGACTTGAAGTCGAAGCGGAAGGTTTATTGTCCCGTCTCAACTGGCAACGGTTGGTGAAGTCACCTTATGAAATTCATTGCCTGGTGGATGCCACACGCAAAGCTGCAGCGGGACACAAGGCAGCGGAACGCAGTTTCCGTCAAGGCGGGAGTGAACTCGATATTCACTTTGCCTTTATGCAGGCGGCCCGGAGTCAGGAGCAGGATCTGCCCTATGAAAATATCATCGCTCTGAATGAAAAGGCGGCCTATCTCCATTATGGGGCCAAACGTGATGAAGTGCACAACGGCAAGGTGCTTTTGATCGATGCCGGTGCCAGCACGCGTGGTTACGGCTCCGATATCACCCGCACCTATGCAACCGAAGATGCCCCTGAAGAATTTCAGGCTCTGCTGACGGATATGGGCACGCTCCAAGCGGGGCTGGTGAATGCGATCACACCCAACATGATGATGGGTGATTTGCATGTGTTCGCGCATCAGCGTATTGCCGAACTTCTGATACGGCATAAGATTATTTTGGATTGCGACGTGGCGAAAGCCATCGACCTTGGTTTTACCATGGCCTTTTTCCCACACGGTCTGGGGCATATGCTGGGGCTTTTGGTGCATGATGTGGCGGGTAAACAGCTGGATCGTGCCGGTGCCGCTTCGGCTCCGGATCCACGCTTCCCCAAGCTGCGGACCACGCGTCCTCTGCAGCCGGGAACGGTCGTAACGGTTGAGCCTGGGGTTTATTTTATCAAAATGCTGCTCGAGCCCATTCGTCAGGGACCGAACTGCCGGAATCTCAACTGGGCCCTGATCGATCGCCTCATGCCCTGTGGCGGCATCAGGATTGAGGATAACATTCATGTGCATGAGCAGGGTGTTCGCAATCTGACTCGGGAACATCTGCCTTAATCAGAGCGGCTTGTGCAAGGAAAGACCCACAGCTCCGCCGGATCCGTCGGGCTGATAGAACAGGCCGACTTTGGTTTCCTGCTGCTCTTCCTTTAAATCCTGCACCAGGCGTGAGGTGCCTTCACTGGTTGGGGCATCTCCGGCTGTTTTTCTTTTCTTTTTGCTACTGCTGCCGCTATTGCCCGTCAAGCCGAATTTGGCAAAGGGATCGAAGACCGCTTCCACCACACCCAAGGTATAGAGAGCAAAGAAACCCGCGATCGCGAGGTTCTGCTGCTGCTGAGCCTTCAGCGTGAATTGCTCGTTCTGATCGAGAAAGGCCACCATTGCGGGATCATTGCCGACCGTGCTGAGGTCCACGCCGCGCATCACATCGGCAGCGTCGGCATTGGATGAACGTACTGCATTGGAGCGTTCAAAGAACATGAGAAGAAAGCCGGCCTGCGTGGTCGCCAGAGTCGTGCCCAGGATGGTTTTACCCCGTTCGAACTGGCCTACGCCGAACGGCAGAAGGTAGCTATAGGAGAAGTTTTTCGACTTCTTCTTTTCGCTGGTGAAACTTTCCGCTTTGCCACTGCTTTTCGCGGGACGCCGATCGGCGCGTGCGATGTCGGTCTGCTTGATGACCGGCAAAGGCGTGGCTATCTGAGTTTGCGCCGCGGCTGAATTTGCGATCCCGACCCAAGCCACCACGAAGAGACCAACCATCCGCTGCAAAGCTTGAAACATCATGTATGTTCCTCCTCAACTGTTCCGAATAGCCATCCATCGGGCCCTAGGATGCTGACTTAAGCGGCAGATGTGATGAAAGAGTTGGCAGGTCAGAATTTTGGAATGTTCCAAGCCGAATAAGTTAGGGAAATCGTACAGTTCGTAATGAAATTTTAAAGGTTTTCCCCAGCCCTCCGACAACTCCCTTGGAAGACACGTGGAGAGGGTAAAGGAAATGAAATCACATCACTGCTTAACTTATTTCCTGATTGTAATAATTTCCAGCGCCTGTGGTTCCTCATTGCGGCCTTCCCAAACCAATGAAAAACGTAAGAACACCGAAACCCCGCGACGCGCGGTACGACTGGAGTATGCGGCCTCGTTGGAGCCGTCCGTGGATCCCAGCGGTGTGCTGATGATTCCGGGGCAAAGACTGGATCGTTGGTCCGGCCGGACGTTTGTCGGGAGCAGTGGGTTCGATGTTGTGCCCGTGGATTGATAAGGATGCTTGCCTTGAAGATTGCATGGATCATTCTCCTCGCGATGTTGGGTGCCTGCGGCCGGGTTGATACCCACCCGGGAGCACCTGAATCGGCGCTTGACGAGCTTATGGAGCGTGGGCGTCTGCATCGTTTTATGCCGAGGCAGGCTTCGGAGTCTTTGGCTTTGACAGGTCATGCTCCTGAAATCCATAGCATCCAGCAGCTTGGTGATAGCCCTTATGCCTCGTGGATGCAGTTTGATGTGCGATTGATGCCGGATGTGGCCGCGTTTGAGTTGGAGCTGGAACTGAAAGTGGTGGCGGAGCAGTACGGCGCGATGCTCAGCAGTCTGCGCGTCGAGGAATGGTTGCCAGCTGAGCGTTTTATGAGACGGGATGAAGGCCGGGTGTTTTTGAATTACTGGCGGAAGGTTCAGGGTCTGCCGGTGCGTGATAATGTTTTGCAGCTGGTGTTTGTGGAGAGAGTGGCCGGTGTTTATCGGTTGAGTGAGATTCAAAGTAATATTACGGGTCCTGCTCCAAGTGCTGACACGCCGCGTGAAGGCATAACCCAGGACGATGCCCTGGGTTGGTTGGAAGACCTTACAGGTCGCACGGATCTGGTGGTGGAACGCCGTGGCGCGGAATGGATTCCCTTTCTTGAAGAAGGTCACTTCCATTGGCAGAAGGCGATCGTTTTTGAGTGGAGCATGGACGGAGAGCACTATCAAGCGACCCTTCTGCCCGAAGCCGGTGTGTGGCTGGATGCGTGGCCGCTGGCGGTTCATGCCAAGCCTGTGCTGACGCGCGCCTTGAAACGATCCTATGCCGAAGATGGTCCCCGAGAATATCCCTTGTCATTTAGTGCTGTGAACGGCCCTGCAGGGAATTTCGCTTTGGGAGCGGAAGCTTGGCTGCCGCAGAATCTAGCGCCGTCGACCATTGGTTTGACAGGACCCAGGGCCATGATTTTTGATAACTTATCTCCTGATTCCCTCACGCTCGCCGGTCTTCAGGAGCAGGAAGCCAGTTATTTTTTACCTGATAACGATTCCCGACTGGCGGCCGTCAATGCCTTCGTTGCCGTGCAAAGAATCAATCGCTTCGCGCGTCAATTCTTGAATGGTGATGATGCGGCCTTTTTGAATCACTCCCTGGTTGTGAATGTGAATCTCGCGGAACAATCGTGCAACGCCTTCTATTCCCCAAAACAGCAGAAACTGCTGCTTTACAAGGAAGGCAAGGGTTGTGCGAATATGGCCCTCCTCAATGATGTGATTTACCACGAATGGGGTCACGCCCTCGATGATCATGTGGGTCGCAATCCTGGAATACGCGATCCTGCGTTTTCAGAAGGCATGGCGGATGTCGTGGCCGCGTTTTACAACGATGATCCGGCGATAGCGCCTTATTTTGTCTTTGATGATCCGAGGCCCATTCGCACCCTTACCGAGGCGCGGGTCTATCCGGATGATATCGGCCCCATGCATTATGAGGGCGGCATCATTTCCAGTACGTTTTGGGAACTTCGGCAGCTTTTGATCGAACGTTATGGACCGCATCGTGGAGCGCACGTCGCGGGCCGGCTCTTCTTTCGGCATCTGCTGGCTGTCGACTCCTATCTGGAGAGCTATGCCGCCGTCCTGCGGGTGGATGATAATGACAGTAACCCAGCCACACCCGGCCCTAATCACTGCCTGATCAATGCGGTGTTTGCGCGGCATGGCCTGACGGCAGCGGAGCCCTGCGAGGATCAACCCCTTGCCCTCGAACCGGCTGCCCCTGATCTTCACCTGGCACTGCTGGATGCTGGACCCGAGGATAATGCGGTGCATGTCCTGGCGTCGGCACCGGCTGCTGATGCCATGGCCCTTTGCCTGGGTGCTCGGGCTACGTGCGAG
>NZ_DASQYZ010000174.1:0-5370 GCF_035638955.1 Oligoflexus sp.
GCTTGATGGGCCTATGGTCCTGCTCGATAATGTTGTTCAAATATTTGTTCTGACGAATCTCGATATCGGTGCCTTCGTCGTCGTTATAGTCATTGATCGCAGATGTGTTGGCTCCGCTTTTGTCGATAGTGATTTTTATCGGTTCGTCATTTGTTTTGATAGCCCTCAAGAGAAAGCGTTGCGCGGCTTTTCGGTCACGCTTTGCCGTCAGCAAGTAGTCGACAGTATTGCCTTCCTTGTCGACCGCCCGGTAGAGGTATTTCCATTCGCCTTTGATCTTGATTCAAGGGCAAGGATTTTCCCCAATATATTGAAGCGAGCAGGGAAAGTGCACAAGCGGCATTCAACATGAATGATCTGGCAGCGTCTCTGGAGATCTTAAAAAGTCTCAATCCGGAAATACCTGAGAGTGATCAATATTCTCAACTCAGCGTCAGCGGTATCCTGGCTGATATTTATGAAAGGCAGAGCGCCTGGAAGGACGCATACAAGGCTCGCACCCGGCAGCTGGAGATGGAAAGAAAGTTTGTTTTGGAATCGCAAAATGATAGCTTCTCTCGGCAGACTGCCGAGCTCGGGCTTCAGGTTGAAGAGGAAAAGAGCAAAGTACTTCAAAAGGAAAATGAACTGCAGGCCAGCCGTCTTCATGAGGCCGAATTGGCCCAAAGGCTCCGAACCTGGGCTGCTTTGAGTGCCGGCGTCGTTGCGATTGGCTCGATCAGCCTTCTCCTTTTGCTCCGAAAAAAGAATGGGATGATTGAACGCAGCCGCCGTGAAATAAACGCGTTGCTGGACAATATCAAAACGGGCATTTTCAGCATCTCGGACCCCATCCGGCTCACGATAGATCGACGGCGATCCAAGGGGCTTGAGCTGGTGCTCAATGCCGACCCAAAGCTAGCCTATACCTTGGATACCTTGCTCTTTGAAAAGTCCAGGCTCAGTCCCGACCGCATCGACATAATCCGGGCCAGCCTGTCGGGTTCCATTGGCGAGAATGTCCTTTCCTTCGAAATCAACGCCGAGCATCTGCCCAAGGAACTTGCCGTTGACGTCAGAGGAAAGACCCGGACCATTGAACTCGACTGGAGCACCATCCTCGGGACTGATAACACGACTGTGCTTCGAATCCTGGTGAGTTGTCGAGACGTAACGGAACTCAGGGATTCGCAAAAGTCCTCCGAAGCCCAGCAGAGAGAGTTGGGGATGATTCAGCAGCTGATCGCCGTGCCTCATCTTCGTTTTCTTCGCTTTGTCGGTGCCGTAAAAAGAGCTCTCGAAGAAAATCGTCAGATCCTGGAGGCCTCGTCCGAGCAGGACAATCTTGGACTCAAAAGGAGTCTTAGAATGGTTTTCATCAATCTACACACGATCAAAGGGGCTGCCCGAACGCTTGACCTCCAGGAGATCTCGTCTTCCATCCATGCGGCTGAGGATCTCTTGACCACGATGATGACGCAAGGCTTCGATAGGAATATTCTTTTGGAGAATGGAACCAAAATCATGAGGCTGATCGATGAATATGTGGCGATAGCCGAGAAAAAACTCAATCGCGATGATAAGGCTGCCAGCAAAGTCAATCTGGAAGAATCCTTCGTGAAAAGGCTTCTCGATCGTCTTTTGACTGGAATCCTCCCGGCTGTTTCGGAAATTCTGCCTCTTTTGAAATCGACCTATACTCCCCTTGACCAGCTTGTTGACGAGGCCCAATCGAATTTCCCACGTCTGGCGAAAGATCTAGGGAAGCCCGTGCCACTGGTGAAAAAACTTGGGCTGGATGATATTTTCCTGGATCACGAAGCTCATGCAATGCTGGCAGATGCATTTTTACATCTGGTTCGCAATAGTATGGACCATGGCCTTGAAACCGAAGCGGAGCGTCTTCACTGTGGAAAGCCCGGCGTTGGTACTTTCCTTTTCAAAGCCCAGATGACCTCGGCCGGTGATTGTGTCATCAGCATGTCTGACGACGGTCGTGGGTTGGCACTCGAGAAAATAAAGTCCATTGGAATAGCCAAAGGTCTGATTGCCGTTGACAGGACCTATGAGGCTTCCGAAATCGCCGAACTCATCTTCAGCGAAGGCTTTTCCACCGCCTCCAGCGTCACAGAAATCTCAGGCCGAGGCGTCGGGATGGGTGCTGTCAGGGAATTCATTGCCAGGCTAGGCGGTAGCCTCCAGATCGAATTCACCGATGCCGTGAGCAGCGGCTACGCCCCCTTCCAGTTTACCATGCTCATCCCTGCTTTGCATATCAAACGAATGCAGGGTTTGGCACTCGAATCCTTGGAACTGAAATCGGCTTAAAGACTCTCCAAAGGCGGCTGCCCCTAGCGGGATAACTGCGCCCGGGGAAGCTGCAGTCATGAGATGAGGGATTCCGGGATGCGGAAAAGTTCCGAGCGCCTTGAGGTTCGGCCGAAAGCCCGCCATTGATCCTGGCAATATTTTTAAATCCTTACCATGTCAAATAACGGGTAATGCACCCAATTCGGCCGTGCCCAGAGGTTCACCACCTGCTGTAAAGGAAGCTATCAAAAGCAGGCTCTGGAAATCCAAGTGAGTCTTATCTAAATTTTTTCGAACATCGGGCAGGCCAGTGCGCGGGATTATTTCTTACAAAAGCTCGGAAAGCTCTCAGAACCATAGGTTTATTCTCACCTCGACAAAAAGAAGAGCTTTCGAAGTGCCTTGCTGAGGAAATTCCCGTCATCCCGGCAATCGGAATGAATCTTGCGTATTGTTTCAGCAAATACCGCCAAGCAAAGCCTGGATATTTGGCAGACTTGCGTTTACCTAGGAGCTACAACGAATGAGACGACTCACACGGGTCATTATTTTGCTGTGTTGCTTGCCCATGCTTATAAAATGCAAAGGAAACTTTTCCGACCGACTCAATTCCAGAGCTGATAGGGCGAATTCGGTTCGCGGTGAAGATGTCAAAGGCAGGCCCGATAAGCTTTCCGAGGAACCTGCAGGGCTGCCAGGATATCCATTGGTTTGCCGATGGCAGGACGTTCCCAGAGAGCCCACAACGGCTAACATCAAGTGTTTCCATACTAATGAAAGTGGCAATCCGATCGATCTCGGAACAGATGTGCTCTGGGTGGTTGAGAATCCATTGCCAGAGGTGACTGTTGTCCAGAAAGTGGTAGGCTTGGAGTTTCACATCTCCATCTCAGGATCGACAAGCGCCATCGTACTGGATGCTCTCAGCATCATGCAGGTGCACGTAAAATATGGGCCGGAAAAAAGCGTGGAGAAGAAAGCGCCTATACGCGACTTGCTTGAAACGTCATACCCGGCGCCTAACGGCACAGTTAGTCCATCGCCTGCTGCTGTGCTCAGGTTATCGCATGCCAACACTCTTTGTCTTCAGGTTACGTTGTTGGGGTCTGTCAGTTTGCAACCCTGTCTTCAGACAGAAGAGCTTCAGAAATTCAAGGAAGTAGTTGCTTCCGATAGACGTATTCAGTATTTGAACGAGAAAACGCAGTTTTGCCTCTCATCGGCTGGTGGTGCGTTTGCCGACTATATAATATCTGCTGATCCCTGCACTCAGGACGAGACCCAGTATTTTACCAAGGTAGCAGCTGATACTTTATTCTCTCTCAGGCAGGACTCGTTTGCCCTGTGCATGAGCGCCCAGAATGCGGGCAGCTTAGCCAACACCAAGATTGTGTTGGCCGTGTGTGCGAACGAGACGAGTCAGCAATTCGTGCCTTAAGGGGCCATATCTTCGGGAGTCAGCTTGAGGCTGAGGCTTGCGGCAAGGCGCATACAACCTTTTGGACTTCCTTGTTCGCACGGAATAAGTCCCAGGCATCAATGCCGAGGATCATCTTCCTTGGGCGCGCCTGGTTCAAATTTTTTGAGGCCATCTCCCGCTGAAAGTTTTCGACAAAGTCGGTCATGGGGAAATCGGGATTGGCCCAGGTGTTGGTGCCGGTCAGCTTCACGGTAAGGGCTGGATCCCGCTTGAAGTCAATTGTCGAATCAAAGCCTTCGGCGCGAATGGTCAGCTTTCCTGTTTTGACAATTTCGAGCGCCATCAGCTCTTCACGGACGCGCAGCCTCTCAAAGAGCCGGGTTGTCTTTTGAATCAACCGAAGCTCTGCGCGCTGCATGGTTGTCAGCTCGCCGCCAAAATCCTCACCCGGCAGTTGGTCCTGACCATCCTGGCCTGTAATGCTGGTCTTTTCCTTGATAAAAGCCGGTTTGAAGGATTAGGTCGGATATCCCTGGTCACGAAACATCGGTGCTTCGAGCAGCGGATGAACGAAGGGAGCCGCCCCAATCCTGTTTTCGGTGTTCTGTCGAAGTAGACCTCCTCCTTCTCGGATCGGACCTCCAGCGGGAAGAAGGTGTCACGAAAATACCTGGTCTTTGGGACAAGGAGCATGACGAGGCGATTCAGATAGTATGTGCTGTAGATGGGTAGCATGGCGGTCAGTCCTCACCCTGTTCAAGATAGATATTGTGCAGCTCCAGTTCATCCTGCACCGAATCCGGTTCTGTTGCGTATCCAGACAATGAACGAGAGAGGGTGCGACTCGACGAGTCATCACGCTGCAATGGAATAAAAGATTTCAGCGGAGGTATCACCCTCTGCTTCTATCTGCCGCTTTCGAATGATCCTCATCGACTCAAAGCCACCAATTGTAATCCTTGCCATTCGAAAGCTCCCAAAGCCCAAGGTGGCTCTGCATAGCTGTTTGATGGGCCTATGGTCCTGCTCGATAATGTTGTTCAAATATTTATTCTGACGAATTTCGATATCGGTGCCTTCGCCCTCATTATGGGCCTGAATGCCGGCGACGTTGGCTCCGCTTTTGTCGATTGTGATTTTTATCGGTTGGTCATTTAACTTGAAAGCCCTCGAAAGAAAGCGTTGTGCGGCTTTCCGGTCGCGCATTGCCGTCAGCAAATAGTCGACGGTATTGCCTTCCTTATCCACTGCCCGGTAAAGGTATTTCCACTGGCCTTTGACCTTGATATACGGGTGAGTAGACCCTGGCGTTTCATCCAGAGCCCCTCTTAAAACCGGACGGGAACCTCTCGGCTCATCCGGCTTCCACCGATCCAATCTTTTACTGATACCCGTGCCACATTCCTTGTTGCCAATGTGCAAAGAGATTTGGTCGTTTCTTTGCAATTTTCTGCAAGAACTCCGCTGCTTTGGTTTTGTGCTAGGCAAATCTTTTGTACTTTCTTTGAACCCACCTACCAAGGTAAGCATTGAAGCTGAGCCAGACGCGTTTGAGTTCAGTTTTATAGAACCTACCGTAGTAGGTATTCCATCCCCGTAATATAGGATTGAACATCTTTGAGAGATCTTCCAGTGACTTATCGCATTTGAGCTGTATGTGC
>NZ_DASQYZ010000175.1:0-59008 GCF_035638955.1 Oligoflexus sp.
GATAGCTTCGTGGATTTTCTGGTGATTGACATTGAAGATCCAGCAACGCCCAAGCTCTTGCAACGCGTCGAGAATATTTTCCCCTGGCAGCCTGAGGTCTGGTATCCAGGACAGTATGTGTCCGACGCCGATCCACGCAAGGGCGTAATTGTAGGTCTTGAATCAAATACCGCGTCCTCAAGTCGGGAGAACTAAGCCATGAAAAAATTAATTCACCTTGTCTTTGTCGTTCTACTTCATGCCTGCGGTCAAGCTCCAGCGGGAGGGAATCCGGTTGGTGCCAACGCTGGCATCGCTGGCAAAGGCGGCTCGACAGCGCGCTTTGCCATCGTCGAGGATCGACTCTATACGCTGGCTGGATCTCAACTGATCACTTTCTCTCTGGAAAAACCAGAAGAGCCAGTTGCTTTGAATCAAATGCAGGTTGCATGGGATGTGGAAACCATGTTTCCCTATGATCGCTCTCTTTATCTCGGCGCTAGTACGGGCATGTATATCTATGATTTGAATGATCCGGATGTGCCAACCTTGCTTGGCCAGCATACGCATCAGCGGGCTTGCGATCCCGTCGTGGTGCAAGGGAACAATGCCTTTGTCACTTTGAAAGCAGGAAACCGCTGCGGTGGCAGCGAGAATGTCCTCGAGGTGGTCGATGTTTCGGAGCGCGAGCGTCCCCGCCGTATTTCCAAAGTGCCCATGTTTGCGCCAACAGGTTTGGCTATCGATGGTCAACAACTCTTTGTCTGTGACGGGGCAGCCGGCCTGAAGGTTTTCGATGTGGCAGATCCTTTGGATCTGAAGCTTACCGACACCCTGCTCGGACAAAACTGCAACGATCTTATTCCGCACCAGGGACTCCTGATTGCAACGACAGACAGTGGAATCTGGCAGTATCGGAATGAGCAGGGACGGCTCGAACTTCTCAGCATTCTACCTTGGAAGGGGCCGCCCTGAGAGAATATGGTGAAGACGAGCGGAAGCTCTGTTAAGATAGAAGGCTATCAATCCTTCATGCTGCGGCCTAAGCGGCATTATCGGGACGTCTTGATGGCGAATGATCAGCTTCTATCCGAACAGGAGTTTCAGCTCCTACAAAAGGGCCACGAGCCCAGCTTTCAAAAGGTTTATGAGGCCTACTATGGCCTGATCCAATACATCATACAGCGTTGTGGTGTCGATCATGAGGAGAAGAGGGATCTGATCCAGGAAACCTTTCTCAAGCTCCACACCAAAGCGCACGAAATCAAAGACGCTGCGGCTATCAAACCATGGCTGGTCAGTTGTGCCCGACATTTGGCAGTGGATTATCAAAGGAGAAAAAAGTTCATCTCCCTATCCGATCCCGATGCCAACCATGCGGTATCGCAGCGAGCCGATGAGACCCAGGCCCAGCATAATCACGAGCTTGAGATTAGACTCGTAGGTCATCTGATTCAGGAAGTCTGTTCCCAGGAACAGGATGATACGCTCAAACTCTTCTACATCGATGGGCTCAAGGCTCGTGAAATTGCCGAGTTACGCGGTGAAGCCGTGAGCACCATAACCACCCGCCTTGGGCGCTTGAGGCAGAAGTTCCGGCATGTTTTTGAGCAGCGCCTCGAGCGTTTGGAAAAGGGAGGAAGCCATGGACAATAATCCTAGGGATGAGACTTCACAGACCTTGTTGGATGACGCAGATATTCTCCGTTTGATGGAAGCGGAGTATAAGAATTCCCAGACCCCGGTGGATGAGCTCGAGAAACAAAGGATCTGGTCAGGGATTAAAAGACAACTTCCGACGAAGAGAACAAAATTCCATCGCGGCTGGTTGCTTGTGGCTGCTGTGGTCCTTGGTCTTGCACCCTTGGTGAAGATTCTGGACAATCAGGATGAACTTGGAATCAAAGGAATGACCTCTGAGACTGACGCGCGGCTGGAAATCCAGCTTTTGAATGTGGATGGGCGTCCTCAGAAAGTCGAACAGGGACATGTAGGTCAGACCCTGCTGTTTAAAGTCAGCAGTCCGACAGCATCATATCTGGCCCTGGCTTTGCAGATCGATGGAGGAATTCCGGAAGTGCAATTCCAGCTGCACAGTCCTGTGACAGGTCAGGATCAAATCCTGGCCGAGCAAGAACAGGCTTTTGTCTACCAGCTGGATCAGCCAGGACAGACTTTGAAATTCTGTCTGCTTGCCACCAGAAATCGTGACGATTTGCAACAAAGGATGGACAACCTCATGCAGCATTGGCCTCGGATAGGAGCAAAGCTTTGCCAAACGCTTTCCGTACAATAAACGGCATTGTCTGCCTTTGGCTCCTACTCGGCAACGGCCTGACCATGGCTGCTGGAAAGTTGCTTCCCTTGGAAAAGGTCAAGCAGGAGCCCCCCCCGCTATTTCGTCATTTCGATTGGAATCAATCAGTACAAGGATTCCTTCTGGACCCCCTTAAAATGGGCGCAGGTAGATGCTCGCAAGGTCATCGACAAGCTGGGTCAGGGCACAGGATACATCATGGACAGGCGCATCCTGGTTGATGCTGACGCGAGCCTGGACAACATTAAAAGGAAGCTCATCGAAGTCAGCCAAGAGGTTCGCAAACAGGACACGGTCATCCTTTATATCTCGTCACATGGCACTCTCAGCATGAACCAGGAGGGGTTGCTGGGCAAGTATGTTGTAACGCATGACACGCGGCACGAGCAGCTCGGCACGACGGGTCTCAGTCACGCTTTCCTGAAAAACTGGGCGGACAGCCTTTCGTCTTCACGCAATCTCATGATCTTTGCCAGCTGTCATTCAGGTGTGGGAAAGTCCCGTCTTTCACCGGAAATCAGCGCTCTACTGGCTCAACGCAAAGGGCCCACGATATCTCTGGCAGAGGTGTCCGAGGGAATTCTCATCCTCTCTGCAGCAGCAGAGGGCGAAGCCGCTCACGAATCACCTTCCCTCCAGGGAGACGTCTATACTCATTTTCTTATCGAAGCGTTGGAAACCTATGATCGCAATCAGGATGGACTCGTAACTGCCTTGGAAGCTCATGACTACGCGCAGGAGAAAGCCTGGTCTTATTCGCAGGGACGACAGCGCGCAACATTTGAAGCCAAATCCATTGGCAAGGCCGACATTCCCTTGAAGGGTCAGAGCCAACGCCCTGGGCTGCCTGTTTTGAAAGCCTACCTTGATCATTTCAAGGATTTTTCCCTTCGGATCAATGACGGTGTCAAAGGCCGTCTGCCGATGGCCTTTCCTTTAAAACCAAAGAAGAACATCATCAAGATCTTTAGCCCTGATTCAGAGGAAGCTATGGCTGTCTACGAGGTCGATGCCGTACCAGGCGAAGCTATTGATCTGGAAACTATCCTGCAGCCTGATCCTTTCGAAGTGCGACTCGATCTTGGCTCAGGCAGTTGGCAGGATCCTATTTTTCCCAAGCTTGCCGGACAGACCTCGACTCTGGCCTGGACAGCGGGAGCCTATTGGCATTACAGGAACTGGAGCCTGGGTCTTATGCATCAGCCCCCAATCGAGGCCACGGGCACACTACGCCCGGGGCTAAAAAGCAGAATGAAAACTGAGCTAACGCAATTGACGGGAGCGTATACTTTCAAACTTTCAAATGCCTTTGCTCTTGAATCTGGCCTCGGGGTCGGACAACAGGATATGGCTATCACATTTCAGGATGAGTTTGGTCAATCCATGCCTTTTGATGAGAGCAGCCTGTTACTCAGCGCTGACCTGCGACTGACCTGGCGTCCGCAGGGGAGCCTGGCCTGGAGCGTCTGGCAGCGATTTTCGGATAGCTCCTGGGACTATGGTCGTATCGGAAAGCTCAGTGGCCGGCGCTGGGAAACTGGTCTTGGCATGGGCTGGCATTTCGGTGGTAAAGCCAGGAGAGTTCAATGAAGTATCTGAATCTTCTTTTGCTCATCAGCACGTTTCTTCTCGCCTGCAGCAGAGGGACCGTGGCGCGAGATCCCAACGCGAGTGGAACACTCAGCGACAAACTGCTTTTTAAAATCGGTCTTGCCCGCAGCTTTTTGAGTTCGGAAAAGCGCTTTGTCAGCTATGGTCGCACGTCAGGACGTTTGAGTGTCATCGCTCCTGAGGGAGGGCGGGAAGTCTGGGGACAAAACCTTCCTGGTTATCAGGAATTTTTCACACTGCCTCAGGTTGCGGGCGCGGCCTTGTGGAGTGAGAAAAGCCTTTATATCACGGAACAAACCGCTGCCCAGAGCTTCGATATCTCCGGGTTCACGCGCTATGCGCAAGCGGCAAGCAGCAGCCTGGCCTTTACGTTTGTCAGCAGCACGGGCGACTCTTTAAGAATCATCAAACTTCTCACCGATCATAGCTGGCAGAACGAGACCTTTCAGCCGAGCTGGGCGCTGGGTGACATGAACGAACAGCCTGAGCTGGTCACGAGTTTCAGTCCCAGCGGTCGCCAACTGCTCGCGATTGATCTCAATGGAAATGCGTTTGATATCCACAAGGAAGATACCACAGGACGTATGAAGCCTGTCCTGGAAGGCTGCCCTGCCTTCGCCGCACTAGCCCAAAATGAAAACTTACGAGCCGTGCGCTGGGCCCAGGATGAATCCAAAATCTATCTTGGCAATCAGCAGGGCCGCATCCACCAGCTGACACCAGAAGACGGCTGTGCAGGACAGGACCTGCTTCCCGAGATCACGCTGCCCAACTCCTACGCGATTCTCGATATACAGGAGGATAAGAGCCAACAGCTCCTGGTGAGTCAGCCCGGGCTCATCACCCGAATCGACAGTAAAACCTGGAGCATCATGGCGAGCACGCCCACCTCCTGCCAACTTCCAATGGGTGCTCTCTCACTTGACGCCACGCATCTTTTGATTGCGTGCCTCGTACCTATGCAGACTCATGATCCCGGTCAGTTGCCCCTTGCGCTTTTACTCCAAGATAAAGTCCAATACATCGTGCAGGAGCTTCCTCAAGGTGAAGAACGTATTTTCACGTTTCAGGATTCCTCCATCGCTGGACTGGCCATCGACATCGAGGCCAAACGTCTCTATATGATGAGCAGCAGTGGTCTCGGCATGCTGGAGAACCATGATCTACTCACTGGCGCCCGCGAGATTTCAACAGGACTCCTGATCGATGGTATTCTCGATCCTTAAATAACGGAATTCGATGGATCGGAATAGGACCTTGACACAACTACAGCGGCAGGGTGATGCGCAGCGCGGTCCCGCCTTCTTCCGCATTTCCCAGCGTAATCTGTCCACCCAATTCTGAGCAGATACTGCGGATAGCGCTCAGACCCACTCCCCGTCCGCTGGTCTCCGTAGTGGATTCCGCTGTGGTCACGCCGTCCATGAATAAAAGATCGGTCAGTGATTGACCAGGTTGAGGCCGGAAACCTTTTTCTTCGGCTTTTCGCTGCAATTGTTTCCAGTCGATACCTGCCCCGTTATCCTTAACCATCAACTCAATGCCTTCACCAGCATGGCTGGCCCTGATTTGAATCAGAGCTGGTGCAGATCTTGGGCTTTTCTGCAAAGGTCGAATAAATCCATGATCCAGAGCATTGGAAACGGCATGCAGCAGCATCTCATGAATGCGAGCCAGGATTTCCCGATTCCAGCCTTGCACATTATCAAGCACCATAACGCCCTCGCGCGGGCACCCTACCCCATCGAGTCGCTCATTCATCTCCCGGGCATAGAGAGGCGCATAAGCATAAAGGTCCGTTGCGCCTTCATCACCAGCCCGAGCACTGATCAGGACCGCATTCAGAAGATGCTGATAATCCTGAAAGGACTTGGTCAAGGAATGCCATTGACCTTCGAGTATGGAAGGTGCATCTGCAGAATTCACGAGGCCGCTTTCCATGTGATGGATGGCTGTGGCCAAATGCTTCAAGCCCAGCGTGCGGGCCGCGCCCTTCCATGTATGCAGACGGCGAAGAGCTGCGGCCTGCTGATCAGGCGCAAAAACCTGTGTCGTCAGATCTGGCCAGGCCTTTTCGAGGTCATGAAGCAGGTTGCGAATCAGGCTAGTGTTTCCTTTCAGGACCTCCTCAAGCTCTTCCTGCAGAAGTTCCACACGCTGCGATTCCTCTTTCATCTTGCGTTCTATCGCTCGCAGTGACGTGATGTCGCGAATGGAAACCAGGTAATTCGCGATTTGCTTCTGGGAATTGTAGAGAGGCTGCCAGTGCAGCTGCAGTATCAAATCCCGAAGGCTCACTTCATGAGGAAGATGCGCGTGATTGAGCTCCCAATTCAGAGCCTCCTCGCCGATGCAGGTGGAAAGGATATCCCGTACCATCACACCTTTATCATGATCCGGTGACCCGATGGGAAAGAGGAATTCCAAAAGTGAAGCTTCCTGGAGGCTATTGGCGGACCGAGCGAATAATGTGTCGAGATAAGAGGAGTAGCCGCTACGGACCAGCAACTGGCGGTCAAGGATCACGATGCCTTCTTCGACATGATCCAGGACCTCCTTCATCTGCAGGCGGCTGAATCTGATAGCAGACGCCTGACGCCAGACGATGAACAGGGCCCCACAAACAATCAGGAAGAGGGTCGCCGCAATGATCGAAACGAGACGAAATTTTTTGAGGAGATTGATCTGTTCCGCCTGCAGTTCATTCTGCCTCGCCAGAGCCTTGTTGCGTTCCTCCTGATACTGAAGTCCGAGCTTCACGGCCGTTTGATTGAAATTCTTGTTCGTGCGCTCCTTGGTGTATTGCTTGTACAAAGTCATGTATTTTTCCAGACTCTCGAGCGCTTCCTTGGTATGCCCCAGTTTGCGGTGGGCTTTGTACCGAAATTCCTCGATGTCCGCTAAACGCGTGTTGTTCGATCGGGAGGTGAATTTTTCGGCTCTATCAAGATGCTTGAAACTTTCCTCATGACTCCCCGTGTCTATGAGCGCACTGGCCAGACGGGTGTGCGCCCGCGACTGCCAGTCCTCATCCGTCGCGGTATCAAAATACGTGGCAGCTTTCCGAGCGGAGTTCACAGCATCATCGTACTGACCTAGCTTGGATCGCAAAAAGCTCAGCCCATATTGATTCATAGCGACGAGCTTACGGTCGCCGATTTCCAATCCCAATCGAATCGCTTCAAGAAGGTAGCCGGCGATCATTCGTTGGTTCTTTTGAACCTGATCGATAGGTTGATCCGTGAACGCCAGAGAGAGATCATATAGGTTGAACGCACGGGCGCTGCGTAGATTCAGTTGTAAGTAGCGTTTTTCCATAGCCAATTGGATGGCCAAGGAGGCATCAAGCTGGCCCTGATAACGCAGGGCCAGGGCAAAGACATACTTCGCCATATCATAGACGATCAGTGGTGTCTGGCTATCATCGGGAAGAAGACGGTTCATCTGATCAATGATAAGCATTGCCTGATCCAAATTCAGGTTCACCAGAAGAAAATCAGCATAACTTGCGAGTCCGAGAGCCAAGGCGTGATGATCACCAGTTTGCTGCAGGTCTTTGATCAGAGCCTCGTAGCGTCCCTTCTTGGGTTCAAAGGAGTCGCCTTCATAAGTCTCGTCTTCTATTTTTATAATCCTGAAGTCTGTCCATTCGATGAACATGCCGCGCTGGTAGGCGCCTTGTATCCCTTCCTCGATCTGCTGCGGGCTGGCCAGGGTTGGGAGCTCACCACGTCTAGCAGCAAACCAGAGGGTTCGGATCCATGGCACAGGCTCTTTGTCTGGATCGAGCCGAGAGGCTCGCTTCTTGATCATCTCAAACGCGTGGCGGGGATCGTCCAGATAAAGCATTTGAAGGGCAGGAAAATTTTCGAGGTCAACCTCAAGGGTTTCAGCCTGACTGCTGCGCGTGATCAGACTGGAGAACAGCAGAAGGGAGATGATCCATTTCATCATTGTCGCAGGACCTTTTTCGCTGTGGATGGCACGTTTCAATTGTAATCAATTTAGGCTGGATAAACCAATGATATTAATTCCAAATAGCGGATCCATTGAGATTGACGCCTGTCACTCATTGCAGATTTCCCGTATAAAAATCAGAACGCCATTGGGCGAAAGTGAATGGACCCATGGAATAAGGAAAGCCTATGCTGATCACCTATAAAAGAAGCTATAGCGCTAGGAATCATGTCTTGCGGTTTCTATGTGCTCTGATGTTGACCCTTGGCTCAACCCTCCTGGCTGCGGAACCCAAGGCTGCTCCGTCGGCGGCGGTCGACATACTTGACCTCTCGCTCGGGACTTTGTTGCTGCCTGGGACCAGTGAGGACGATCCTGCCTCCTGGCCTGCTCGCTCCGTCTTCGATGACGCGAAAGACAGGGGATGGGGTAGCGCCAAAGGTGCCGCTTTTCCCCATGAGTTTGTGTTTGAGCTGGCTCAGCCGTACGCCTTATCAGAATGGATGGTGGATTCCAAAGCTGTCCAAGAAGATACTTATCCTGGAATAGCTGCCCGCAAAATGCAGTTATCCGTATCAATGGAAAGCAGGAACAAGGGCTTTAAGCCTGTGACGACCATTGAATTAGCCAAGGGAGGTGACAGCAAATCCGTGAAACTTCCTGAAAAAACTACGGCCCGTTGGCTCAAGATTACCGTGCTATCCAACTGGGGCAATCCCCACTACACCCAATTAATGGAAACGGCAATCCAAGGAGTTCCGATGGGGCCAGTGCCGAAAGTCGATTTCACAGGCATATTTGGAACAGCTGATGGGCCTATCCGATTCCAGCAAAAGGGAGATGCGATCCTAGGCTGCTATGACTATCAGCAAGGGCAGCTCACAGGTCGGGTCAAAGGTTCTGTCGCCACGCTTCAATGGCGGCAGGAGGAAAACAAAAGCAGCGGAACAGCCCTCGTTGTTCTGGGGAATGGAGGGCAGAGTCTGGGAGGCGAATGGTATACGACTGACGGCAGCTTTGGTGGAAGATGGGACGGCCCAAAGTTGAAACCCAATGAAGGTCCCAAGTGCCGTCCTCCATCTGACAATCCTGTAGCGACGTCCCTGAAGAGCGCAAAGCGCGCGGTGCTTTATGGAATCCGTTTCGCATCTGATTCCCATGTTCCCCTGCCAGAGTCCGAAGATTCATTGAATGAGGTTCTGGCCGTACTCAAGAATCAGAATACTCTGCGTTTGGAAGTTCAAGGTCATACGGATTCGACCAGCACGCAGGCGCACAATCAGGCGCTCTCCACAAAGCGAGCTGAAGCGGTCGTCAAATGGCTGACAGACAAAGGAATCGCACCTGTACGCCTGCGTGGTAAGGGCTACGGGTCTTCACACGCCGTCGCAGATAACAAGACTCCGCAGGGTCGAACCCTTAACCGGCGTGTTGAACTAATTCTGATTGAGTAGGTGATGGCGAAAGGCAGGGTAAATTTGGGAGAAGATGATCGGAAGGAGGCTGGAGCTGGCACGGACTGCCGGCTCTTGACCAGCAGTCCAAGGGTATAACCTAAGGGTTACTCGAGGATCTCGATGGGAGAAATGAATTCGGCTGGAACGGCCTCGCAGCTCAGGTTAACGAGCTCGACATTGCGGAAACAAGCGCTTCGGCTCGCCTGATCACGAGCAATGCACTCATTGCTGCCTTCGAACTGGCGGTCGGCGTTTTCAGCACTACAAACATAGGGCTGGTATTCCATGGTGCACATCGTGGGCTCGAAGCAGGTGGAATCCACGGCCACTTCCGTATCGCGCTCATCAACATTCTTAATGAAGGTATTGGAGATGAGATGGCTGTTGCCGCGAACAGTGGTATTGACCGGAACCAAAGCTGGCTGGTATTCACGGGTGCAGAAGCGGCCTTCTGGGCGCCAGCCGGTCACGCGAGCAACCAACAGGTTCTTGCCGTTGACTTTCTTCTTAACAAAGGCAGCCTTGAGGCCTTGTGCTTCACACTTGTTGCTGCCAATGACAGCCATGCCGCTGATAGTATAAGCGGAAAAATCTGGATTGATGCCGCCGTTGGCTGGACTAACGGAAACATCTTGCAACACGGCCTCTTTATCGACGAACACTTCACAGACTAATTTAACCTGACCAGCTTCCCGAACTTGCTGACATCTTTTGACTGGCGAGCTGGCCAGGGCGCTGGCGCTAACAAGAAGACAGATGCTGAGTACAGTCGTGCGTAACATAGTTATCCTTCAAAGCGTGGTTGTGTGCAAACTCACCGAGGACGCTATATACATGCGTTATAGGGGTAGAGGAAGCGTTTATTGAAAATTGGTTTTCATCTGGTGAATGAGCGCTAAGCTGGTTCATCAAGGTGGGCGGACGGTCGAGATATCATGGAGAATTCCACTGAAAATACCTGTTTTTTAAGGTCCGTTAGCTGACCGTCCAGTCAGCCCCACGTTGCAGGGCCATCAATGTTTCTATCAACTCAGTTCGGACCTTTAAATTTGGGCGTTCTTCCCAGTGACGTCTATTCTTGCCCAGCCCAAGGTCCACGCCCAACCCAGACTCCATCAGGCAAACCCCAATGAAGCTCTCGCATATATGGCTATGGCTGCGGCTGCCTATGGCCTGGCGTATCTTACGATTTCATCGGTGGCTTATGTGATCAGGAATGGCGACAAGTATTCAGACAGCCGTAAGTCCAGGTACGGCCTGGTGGAAGGTGGCATTGCGGGTTCCTATGGAAGCAGCTATACCGCGGGCACTTTCTTAAGCGACAACAGCGTGCTGTTGGGACGCTACACCCAGCATCTGAGTCCAAACAGGGACATCGATTTCAAAACCTATGAAATCGGCTACCGACATTATTATGAAGTCCTCTTCGGAGAGGTAGGTCTTTTCAAAGCCCGTCGCCGACAATACGAAAGCCAGTACCCACGAAGAGCAGATGTTGACAAGGGCTACATGGATTCGTACTACTTTGATGGGTATGAAACCGACGGGACCTTCATGTCCCTCGGACTGTCGCTTCAGCTCTGGCGAATCTCTGCTGCCCTCCGTGGAACCTACCACTACGGATTATCCACGCGAGCGGTGGAGAGTTACGAGAACGTTTTCGCAGCCTCAAACAGGCTCAAAGTGGATGCACGCGACGAATTCCACCGCCAGCGAAGAGTTTATCTTCAATTGGGTTTGGTGCTGTAGATCGTCCTCTATCAAATGTCGCTTGAACTTTTCCCTTGGAAGCAACAGTAGGAGGCATTTCGAGACGCTGTGTCCATCAATCTGAAATTAATCCTCATCTCTGCGTTCTGGTCCAAGATTCACCTTCTGCCGAGACCAAGTTCAACTCTGCTTCAAATATCGATTCGGGCAGACCGGCAATCTTCTCCCGTTGCTTGGATTATATGTCATTTAGACGTATTTTGATAATATTTCCGCGGCGACTGCAATATTCAACCCCACTCTCTATCCTCCAATCACCCTGCACCTAAGAAAGGCCTGCATCCCATGCGCATGATTGGAACCTTAATTTTCACTGGCTTCGCACTTTTCGCCCCATCCGCTTTTGCTGACGAGGCAGAACTAACGCGCATGGTCGCAATTCAGCAGGCTCATATCAAAAAACTAGAAGCACAGCTTAAAACCCACCACGATGCTCTTCAGGCTCTGATCAACGATAAAACCATCGTACTCAAGAACGCAGAAGGAAAAGTGATTGCCGACTATGCAACGAGCGCTGGCTCTGCAAATACAGCCACCTCTGCCACGACTGCTGGCACCGCGACCCGTGCTGCATCCGCGGATTCCGCCAGTAGCGCAGATCTCTGCAGTCGGCTGAAGTCCGAGGGTGGGAATAACTCTGTAGGCGTGACCTGGGAGGGTTCGACGCTCTATTTCAATATCGATACGGCCAGCAAAGTGAAAGCACTCTAAGCTCCGCCCATTTCATGTCACCTGCCTTTAACTTTTAAAGGGTAACATGAAAATAATCGGTCGCCCCCCTGAACTCCGCAAACCCACTGTCGAAGTTGTCGAGTCAGGGCACGTCCTTAAAGAGCCCAATGGCCTCGATGAACCCACCGTACCGCGGAGGTTATGATCAGGTCTTTGCCGCAACTTGTGCAATGCGGTACATCCACTGTAGACACTCGTTTCAGCGGACGGGGCCAACTCTCTCTCCTGCCTTTCGAGATGACTCTTCTTCTCCAAACACCCGAACCCCGTTGACAGCTTCCGCTTACGAACTCCGGGACATAAAATAATCTCATCACGGCGCTTGAAGTTTGGTGCAAAAACACCTCTCTATCGGACCAGGGACTCAATTGAGGAGGCATCAGATCAATCAATTTTGCTATCAATTCTGAAGGACTCAGCTTGATACCCTCAGTGCCGGAGATGAAAGGGTACGAGGCACGTTTTATGATTCGGAACAGCAAGAGCATGCAAAATTTTTCGATTTCTGTCATAGCAATGACCGCGAACTATGTCTTGCTATTGGGATGGACGAACACATTTCGAGACCAACGAGGGTGGAAAAGCTTGCCAGCACCACAGGAAAATGGCCTAATCTATCAATTCCTTCCTGACTTGAAGAAAAGTCTGAACCGATGCCTGCGATAGATTCCGTCGCGATTGGCATTGCAGGCAAGGTCCTGTCTGAAAATTGCAAGAGAAAGAAGCTCTGCCTTAAGGGATCAGGACAGAGAACTCGGTCGGTCAATGGGCATTTATCTGGGAGTCGAAGATTCTATGGATTCGATTTTGAAGTCATTTTCGGGGATCATCTCGTATTTTTCTCACCCGCTTTTTACTATTTCTGACACCAAGGTAACCATCATTTCCTTGATAATATTTCTGATGATCTGCATCGCTTCCGTCGTTCTCGGTCGGCTGGCCCGCACATTCGTTTTTCGAATAACCTTGCAGAAGGGAACCGAGGCCCAGCGCGGTTTGGCTTATTCTCTAGGGAATATAACGCAGTATGCAGTCACCATAGCCGGCATCCTGATCGCCCTTGATAACATCGGTATTTCGCTTACAGCCCTCGCTGCCCTGGGAGCTATATTAACGGTTGGAATTGGCTTTGGATTGCAGAATATCGCCCAGAATTTTATCAGCGGGATTATTGTGCTGATCGAGCGGCCTGTGCAAAAGGGAGATTACATCAAAATTGATGGTACCATAGGCTTGATCGATGCTATTTCCATGCGTGCCACGCGCATTCTCACCCGCGACAATGTTGCTTTGATCGTGCCCAACAGTAAGTTGATTTCGGAAACAGTCATCAATCTAACGGCCCCAATGGGCACTTATCGGGTTCAGGTAGCCGTTAACGTCGCCTATGGCTCAGATGTTACGCTCGTAAGGGACGTGCTTATGGAGGTGGCTCTCTCCCACCCTCCTGTTCTCAAGACGCCTCTTCCGCAAGTGTTCTTTAGGGACTTTGCGGAAAGCGCTCTGGCCTTCGAGCTGGCTGCCTGGTTACCGGATCCAGGACCTGCGCCAGTCGTGGCCAGTGACCTGCGCTTTGCCATCGATGCAGCTTTTCGTAAACATAAGATCCAGATACCTTTTCCGCAGCGCGATCTCCATATCCGCCATGAGGCGCAGATTTAAGCTGCTGGAATCCAACTATTCAGAATCCCTGAGCGAACTCCTGTATTTCAACTTAAACGTTAAAAGCCCACTGCATCAATGTGCAAGAAAAAATCTCCTGTCTCGGTGCTGACAGCTAAAACTGCAACACCCGACTGCAGAACTTCACCTGAACTGAACCCACCCTATTTCACCAAGTTTGATGGAATGGACCCTGCCTTTTCGCCCACAGGTGCGCATACAAGCGGAATGAGCCATAGCGTGCTCTTGCGAACTGCTCCGGAGCGATACTTCGAGCGTATTTCATGAAGTGTAATCCGCATGAGTCCGCAAGATCCCAGATATAGTGCTGTACCTGCACAAAGCAAAGTTGAACGCCGAATATCAAAGATCACAAGAGTCCCGCGAGGTATTGGACATTCACGAGCAGCTGCCGAAAGACGACAAAGTCGTTCTTGTATTGAAAAATCACCAGCCACAGCACCATCCAGCTTGCAAGCGCGAGGTCCAGTGCCCGCGACTTCTTCAGTAGCGCTATCAAGCCCATGATAAGCAAGCTGTAGTACCAGGGTTCAAACAGCCTGGTCTTGACCCAAATCCCAAGCCACGCACTGGCGGAACCGTTCATGAAGTCGAAGATGAAATATGTCAGAAGCAGCGCGACAGCGCAGAAACAGACTTCTCGATAAATCCCTTCGGGGTCAGGTTCGCGCTCCGATACTCTTGATCTACGAAAGAAATACCAGCTGAGAAGAACAATGAGAAAGATCGCGACTGGCAAACCGAATTTGACCGAAAATTCAGCCCAGCTGCGACACGTGCTTTGCTCCGCTATGACCAATGGGCAATAAGGCGAAGGACCAAAGGCAGCTTGATTCGAAGCTACAGCGACCAATTCCCGGACCTTGAGGGTCGGGGCAATGCGTCCCCATAGAGGCAACAATTGCAGGATTTTTTCCAGGGCTATATTGCCGAGAAGGAAGAGAGCCAGGAAGTTACCGATGAGAAAACTCAAAACCGCAGGTGAAATCCGGCGTTTGATCTTCCACAGGGTGACAAACGAGGCCTTGGATAGATCAACACTGAGAAAAAAACCGATCAGAAAGAGGATGAACCCCAAGAGATAAACTCTCAATCCATGACTTTGATAAAACTCGCTGCTTCCTTGGGCACCGAACAGAGCTATCATCAATCCTGCACTCATGCACGACAGGGCACCAGCAAAGCGGAGCGGATGGGAACTGTTGCGAATATGGCCCAGAAAAGGCAGAGCCAGCAGAGCGATCGTGAAGGACTGATTGCTGATCGTCGTCGCTGCGAGCCCGATGCCGAACAGAAATGGCAACACACGGCTGTCGACGGGTCGAAAGGAGCGCGTCTGAGAAAAATCCAGGTATCGGGATAGCGCCATGACGGGCAGTACCGCTCCCAAACTTCGTCCAATGTGCAGGCAATAGGCCAAAGGATTGCCGCTGTCGAAAATCAAAGCGCGCTGCGTAGGATGGATCATCAAAGGACCAAAGTGGACGAAAAGGGTCAGGATCAGAGCCGCCCAAAACCCGATTTCACGGAAACTGCGCAAAGCAGCCAGCAGAAAGGCGAAAACCGCGAGGCGCATGATAGCATTGAAGCTCCACCAGAAAGGCAAAAGTTCAGCAAAATAGTTTGAATCTTCGAAAACATGCCGCGCCGCGTAGAGCGCGGGATAAAGGAACATGAGCTCGTCATAGTGCTGGCCGAAGACAGGGAAGCGAACACCACTCTGGAACAGTGATCCTTCCCCTCCTTTGGGTTCAAGGAGTTTGAAGGAGTAGGAGTTGCCATCACCGACGACGTGTGCTGTTCCATACTGAACCTGATACACAAGAGCCACGATCACAATAATCAAGGCACTGACGACAAACTTGGGCCGCCAGCGTACCTGCAAATCTTTGGAGTACAAGGAATAAATAATTACGCCGGCATAAAGCATGATAATCGCAGGCCAGGCATATTCATTCGGGAGGAGAAAAGTGATCAGTCGGTTCAGAGCGATGCAAATAAAATAGCCCGGCACCAAAGCGCCTACATGCCTAATAAGATCCCAATCAGCAACCGGAGAAAAGCTGCGCAGCAAGCGTACCCCCAGAAGATAGCAGGGGATGAACAAAGCGAGAACCATGACACCCGGCCCATACGCTTGCTGCAAACTCGTGATGGTGGGGCCATCCCAGTATGAAGAGGGCGGCACCTTCAAACTGAGCAGATCATAGCCCTGCACGGGTTGCATGGCCTGATAAATAATCGCGATAAGGCTGCTCAAAATAAGAATGAGCCCCGCAGAGTTGAGGACTTTCAGCTTCAAGTTCGACTCCGCAGTTGTCAGTGGATTTCCACGGCCGTTTGTCGAGCAAAAGCCTCGACTTCAGCAGGAGTCCCGAGCGGGATGACGGATTCCCAGCGAACCTCGTGGATAAATACAGGCTGAGCGTCCGCTATCATATGGTTGTAGAGCGGGGCTATGTATTTTTCCCCTTTTTCCATTCGGGCAGGATCACTGTAGTAAGCATCATAGGCTGCCCGATAAATCGCGAATGATGCGAACCAGTAGAGGCCCAGAGTTGCGTGCGAAGAAATGCGAACTTTCTCTCGCAATTCTTCGACCCGGCCATTATCTGAAATCCTGGCAAAGCTCCAGCCCTCTCCTTTGCCAGGAAAACAGGGAATCCATCCTTCGCCACGCACAGCGGCTTTTGGCAACTCCGAAGGTTGCACAAAGGTGTCGATGTTATAGACCAAAAAAGGCTGCTTGGGATCCTGCAGAAACTCGCCGGCGAGCAAAGCCGTGGTCGCCTGTCCATCTGTGGGTTTGTTGATTTCGATGACATGCGGAGTGCGGATCCCAAGGATCTGGCATTCGCGTCTGATGAAATCCGAGCTTGCGTCCTCCGCTCGCACAATGAAGTAAAAGCTACCCACTTCGTAAAAGCTCCGCAGGCTTGCCAAAGACCAGTGGAAAAGGGACTTGCCGTGAACTTCGATACAGTATTTGGGCCTATCGTAGCCGGCGTCGCGGAAACGCTGTCCAAATCCCGCCATGGTGATAACGATGTTGGTCACTGGTCTGCTTTCTCCTGCCGATCCCCGATCAGCCCCAGAATTTGATCATAAGACTTGGATAGGAATTCATCGGGTCTTATGGCCTTGTCATCGACGTAAAATCCGCCCTTTCCCGGCCAGGGCTTGCCGAGATGGATCTCGTCGTAGGGCACCTGAAACCGTTCCAACCACTCCAGCAAAGTCTTGCCGGTCCGTGCATATATCTGACCGATATTACCTTCATAGGTGCGCATGTTACGCGAAGAATGCAAGATCACATAAAATCCCTGTTCCTTATAAAATTTCAGTCGAGCCAGCACCTCAGGTATGGGCGGAAGATCCGCGTAGCTTTCGTGCTCTTTTTTGATCGGGCAGAGGGTGCCATCGACATCCATGACTATGCATCGTTCCTTACAAATCATTTTTGCGACTCTATTTCATCAAGAATTTGGTCGGCCCTCATCAAAAAGGCCAAAACTTTTTTGGGTTGATCGGTATGCATGGGCAACATGCTCAGGAACAGGGATACCTCAAACAAGCGAATGATCCTGGGCTGATAGCCATATTCCACAAGCTTCCGGTTGAACAGGGCCGCCGCCCACGGATGCGGAGCCGTATCAAGGATCAATTCAAGCTTCAAATCTGCATTGATTTCAATGCGGAACAGCCCGTAATTGATGAAATCATAGCTGCCCAGAATGGAATGGGCAAGCTTAGCTACATCATAGCTCGGCGCGAGATAGAGCTCTTTCTCGGTCGCTGCCCCTTTGGGGTCGATGAAACGCATGAGTCCCGTTGATTTTTCATAGATGATATTGGAGAAACAAAGATCCCCGTGGCCAATGCAAAGCTGCGCCGACACCGGAGCCGCCGCTTGCTGATCGAGCAAGCTCAGGTAGCGCGACAGGATGCCATCGATAGGACGCAGACCCGCCCTTGCATAGGCATCGATCGCAGGATAGTTCGGATCACTCCGCATCTGCTGCAGGCGGCGCTGAACTTTGGATCTGTATGTATCGAGATGAACTTCCCTGGCTTGTTCAGCCGTCACCTTCTGTTGACGCCTTATCGAAAGAAAATAAAAGACCTTGGTTAGGAAACGCTCGAACCCCATCTCATCAAAAGCGCCATGGATCCATTGGATAGCCATGTCGGGGATATAAAGCCTTTCCATTTTGTAACGAGAGTTCGTACCTGTGGTTTGGAAATCGTAGGGCTGAACGAAGAAAGCTTTCATCTCGTCCGGCAAAAGTCCGTAATAGGTGAACTCATTCCTTAGTTTATCATGGTCACTGGACTTTTTTTCGACCACGAAGTCATTCACCGGGTCGACGGCATTGAAAAATCTCACATCGAAATTGCTGGTCAGATAATCCGTAAATTGCCGTTGATCGCGAAGATCAAAGAGCGTGACATCACTAGGCACGCGATTGAACTCTTGACCGATCTCCTGTAAAAAATCCTGTGAGCCTTCCGGCCCATCGACGGATCGCAGATACTGCCGGGCCAAATCGCCGACCAGCACCGCGATCTGGCGATGGCCGTTCGAGTCGACCAGAAGCGAGGTGCGGCTCATGCTTAGTTTTTTCAAAAACAGCGCCGCGTCCTCGTCACTGCAACCAAAAGCAGTCGCGGAACTCACCCATAGAACAGTGATACTCGCGTCGAGATTTTTTTCCAGGGCCAAGCGGTCCCTTTGCCCTTCGAGCGGCAGGAGCTTCAGCTCAGCCTTCTGACTTATATCGGCGATCCTCTGCGCCAGGGTACGCCTGCGATAGCGGACGTCGGCAAAGCGCTGGACGCCGAGCAGCTGGCGAATTTCATCGGAAGGGACTGATCCGTTGTCATAGAAGAGAAATCGATTCATTCCATCCTTCGATGCTGAGAGGAGACACTCCAAAAGGGTTTCCCGGAGGCGAACGGACGCTCAGCGAGCCCCCTCAACCGCAGTCGCCGGTAGAGAGTCAAACCCAAAAGTAAACCAACACCGCCAAGAGCTTCCATTTTCATGGCATCAAACGCCAAGGTTAAAGAAGATGCTGGAAAAGTCACAGATGGGGCTGAACTCATCAAGGCCGTGAATTGACCGGTCAGACTCAGGAGAGCCTGCTGCCCCGGATCAGAGTTGAACAGGCTGGCCAAGGCCAGCAACTCCAGCAGCCAGATAGATCCGGTCAGCAGGGTCAGACTCACCAGCTTACCGGCCAGCAGCGGTCGCATCCGTTGCGAGACTTCGTAAATCGAGTCCACGATGCGGAGCAAGCGAATGGCTTTTCGGCCTTTGTAGCTGCGGATGATATGCAGATTCAAATTGTAAAGCTGTTCCGGTAGAACCAGGAAGAACAGGATGGAGATAAAGGCAAAAGCGCCGATCACGACGATAAGTTGACGAACCGCGAGCGGGTCCTGGCCGAAGAAGGCAATCTGCAACAGGATCATGATTCCCTGGGCAACGGAATCAAACAGACGTTCGATCCAAACGATCAGAAGCCCCCGCCAGAAATCGTTCAACCAGCCGACGATCTCACTGATACGCACCAATTCACCTAATTTGAAAGGAATCAGTGCCGAGCAGGCGGAAACATAAAAATAGAGGACCAGCAATGTGCGGAATCGGGGTCCGCCGAGCAGGAGACTGAGGCGTACCGCACGCAGCATATGAGCCATCACATAAATTCCGAAGGGCAGAAGGAGGCTGCTGATATCAAGCCACGGACGGGCGGCCAGGAATTTCCCTTGGAACAGGATGAAGCCTCCCAAAAGGACCAGAAACGATCCTAGGAAAGCCCAATAAGAGAGCTTTCGGCCAAAATCCATGTGCATTCTTCGCCTCTATGTGCCAGTTAAAGGTCGCAATACAAAAGGGCCTTCATTCATTGGATTGCGGCGCGCATCGGCACCGAGTATACAGTGTCGGACTGATAACTATCATAGGCCCGCCCCGAATTATTGCTGTGCAGAAAGTGGTTCCTGCGACAACAGAAGTCAAACAGGATGGCACAGATTTGCCGGGTTTGCCGAAACAGCCGCACATTCGAAATCTGGTCATCTTCGCGCCAGGAGATGGGAAAAAACTTGATATTCCACTGCCACTGGACGCTGGCCAGAATCAGATAGTAATTGAAGGTCAGGTTGTTGGCGAAACCAGCGAATCGGGACTTCTGCAGACGGCTGACCCTATAAAGGTTGAGTCCGGATCCCAAATCATACAGACGGCGACCCGATACCGCAGAAAAAATCCAGTTGAAGATTCGGTTTCCCAAAGTACGCAGCCGGGAATAGCCTTGCAACTGTGAACCCCGCATGAATCGAGCGCCGAGGAGACAATCATGGGTCCGATGCCAGCCGGCATCCAACGCTGCGACCAAGTCATGTATATTGCCCTGGTCGTCGCCATGAAGCACGGCACAGTAATCGTAACCATGGTCAATCGCATACTGGAAAGCGACTTTATGAGATCCACCGAGACCCAGATTTTCACGGTTGAGCAGGATAGTCACTGGCAAAGCCAGGTTCTGCGCTGCAGTTTTCGCAACTTCCAAAGAGGCATCTGTGCTGCGATTATCGACTATCAAAATGCCGTAGAAGGTGTTGGTCAGCGACTTGAATTGCGCCAGCACGCGTGGGATCTGCTGTTGGCAATTGTACACAGGAATGAAGACTAGAATTTTCTCGTTCGGGAAATTCGAGACCTTTTCGGCTTCATTTATCGTCATACCAGTGCCATCCATTCTGATCATCGTCTTTTATGCGCGATAGTGAACGGTTTCGCTGGTTTGCGCAAGATCTAAGAGTGGAATGCGTAGCCGAACGGACATAGAGCTAAAATGGTGGAACGGCTCTGGCCAATCTTTTATCCACGCCCTTTATTCAAAAATGTTCCTTACGGCCGATCTTGTAAATAATAGGACTTTGAATTAAACGAGAAACATCATTCAATTTTGGAAGGCGAGATCACCATGGACCCCACACCAACTCCCAGTCCCGAAATTTCCAATCTAAAAGCTCGGCTCAAGGCAACATGGGAAGCAGGCGACTACGGAATATTCGCCAAGCATCTTGAGAAAGGTGCGCTTGAGTTCTTTGATCGACTTAATATTGCTCCAGGCAATCGCTTGCTCGATCTAGCCTGTGGCGCAGGACAACTCACCATCCCTGCGGCACGAAAAGGAATAGAAGTAACAGGTCTGGACCTTGCTGCAAATCTAGTTGAGCAAGCAAGAAGCCGGGCAAAGGCCGAAGGACTGCAGATTCAAGTCGATGAAGGGGATGCTGAGGATCTTCCCTACCCTGACTCATCCTTCGACGTCGTCATGAGCTTAATTGGTGTCATGTTTGCACCGCGTCCGGAATTAGTCGCCAAGGAAATGGCTCGCGTGTGTCGATCGGGCGGAAAAATCGTCATGGGGAATTGGACTCCAGAGGGACATGTAGGCCAGATGTTCAAGATTGTAGGAAAGCATGTCCCACCTCCCAGCCTTATGCCTTCACCTCTCCTGTGGGGTAACGAGCAGACTTGTCGTCAGCGCCTTGGATCATTTCTGAGCGACCTGCAGATTTCTCGTCATTCGTATCCGCTGGACTTTCCTTTCCCCCCAGAGACGGTCGTCGACTTCTTTATTGAATACTACGGCCCCACGAATCGCGCCTATGCCCAACTCAACGAACAAGGCCGAGACCAATTTCGTAAAGATTTGATCGATCTCTGGCAGCGTAACAATGTTGCAGCGAACGGCACCACTCAAGTTCCGTCGGAATACATCGTAGTGACCGGAATTCGTGCTCACGATTGATATAGACGCGGGTCTGAGAATGCGCTCCGACATCCGTCGACCCGCACAAGCTAGGGCTCAAGGCGCTTCATGCTGAAGCTTTCAGCATGGAGGCCGGCAGTGTCACCAGCAGCTGGGCGCCATGGCCATCAGGATTCGTTCCCATATGCACCTCACCGCCCCATTGCTGGCAGATCCCTCGGATGGCGGCCATGCCTATGCCTCGACCACTGGTGCGGCTGATTTGGTTGGCAGTTGTGGAGCCATCCAGAAAAACAACATCAGCAACGGATCGGCCGGGATCAGGGATAAATCCCAGTTTATCAGCAAGCGCCTGCAGCTTTTTCAAATCCAGCCCTGCACCATTATCTCTGACAATGAATTCAATGGTGTGCCGTCGACGATGAGCTTCAATGTGAAAGCGGGGGGCTTCCGTTGGCAGTCCCTGCTGCCTCGGCAGGATAAACCCATGGTCGGCGGCGTTGGTCAAAGCATGCAGCAGGATCTGTTCCGACGCCTGCAGAAGTTCGGGCGACCAGGGAAGCACCTGGTCCACAATTTCCAGCCCACGCAATTGCATACCAGCTTCCTGCAAACGTTCCATCAAGTCCGGAAGGATTCGATCGACGACCTCAGCCAGGTGGCGATGGGTGGCCACCTGCCTCTGCGTCCGTCGGCCAAAAATCTGCGTGGTGATGCCGAGGCACCCTTCCACTGTATCTTTAAAGCGTGCGCTGTGCTCCTCGATCAGACCCAGGGTGGCCGCCGAATATCTTTGCAGCTGCTCCTCGAGTTCATGGGATTCAGCGCTCAGCTCCTTCAGACCCAAGGTGCGGGCGATACCTTTGATGGTGTGCAACTCCCGCAGGACGGACATTCGTTGCGTGTCGCTCTCAAGGGCCAGAGGCAGACGGGTGCCAAGGGTCTGGGCCTGATGCAGAAGATCGTCAACCCGCTGCGCATCCGCTTGCGCCAGGTCACGAATCCTTTGCCCCTGTCGATCCGAGCGTTGTCTTTCCAAAGCGATCTCAGCTTCCAAATGCCGTCGGGCCGTGACATCCATCAGGCCGATCAGAATACTCTGCACCCGCTGATTCTTATCGAAAAGCGGTTGCCAATGCACGGCCACGATACGCGTTCCGCGGGCTTCGGGATAAATAAGCTCCGAGGGAAGATGCTGCTCATTGGCAAACCATTGGAGCTCGTCCTCGCCTAATGAGGCCCGCAGTGTTTCATGGATCATGCTGCGATCTTCAACGTTCAGAGTGGTTTTTTCCAAAAGCAGCGGGAGAGCCTCCCGTCCTGTCATGTTCTCCTGACTTCCCAGCAGGACCTGGAGGTAACGGGAGTATTCACTCTCGACCTGCAGCTGGCTGTTGATGGTCAGGATGCCTTCCTCGATATTGTCCAAAATCCGCTGCATCTTCATGCGGCTGACTTTGACTTCGCGGGAACGCATGACGGCCAGCACCATGGAACCCATCACCAGAAGGGAGAGACCCAGCATGACCAGCATGAACAGGCGCAGGCGTTCCGTTTCCCGAAGTTTTTGATTCTTCAGTTCATTGTCGATGCTCAGGACTTTGTTCTTTTCTTCTTCAATCTGCAGTCCCATGCCTACCATAAGTTTCGAATAGTCGGATTTCTCCCGACCTTTCGCTATCTTTTTGAATTCCGTGTTGTGCTTTTCCAGATGCTCGAGAGCGCGACCCGTGTCGCCCAACCCACGCCATGCCTGGTAGCTGAGATCTTCCAAATCATCAAAGTCCGGACGAAAGTCGGGAGGAAATGTTTCACGGGCGAGTTTGATGAATTCGAGGGCTTCCTGGAAACGTCGTGCTCCGATCAAAGCTTTCGCGCCTTTTTTGTAGGAGTCTGCCAGCCAAACATCATTTCTGATGTCCGTAAATAATTGGATCGCATGCTCGGCTTCACGTACGGCTTTATCATAATTCTTGAACTTGGTGTGAAACGTGATCAGCCCGGAGTGGGCGGTCGCCACCGACCAGCGTTCCTTGATCTGCTCGGCGCTTTTCAAGGACTTCAGGAAATAGGCCTCGGATTTCGCCACCGTTTTCAAATCATCATCGTCCAGGAGCAGCTTGCCGAGGTTGTAGTCGTTGGTCACACAGAACGAACGCAGACGAACCCGCGAACAATAACCATCGATTTCCTGGTACAAAGCCAGCGCTTTGTCTTTCTGGACTTGATAGGAAAAGGCCAGGGCAAGATTGTTTTTCATACTCATGCGGTTGAGATCCGTGGCCTTCAGATCGTCGGCGAGCAGCTTATTCGCATCGAGCAGCAACTGAAGGCTGCGATTGGTTTCACCAAGGTCACGGAGATAGAAAGCATAGGAAGCCATCGCATCCGCTTCCACACGTTGAACGCCCAAACGTTTCGCTTCGGCAATCATGGATTGATAGCCCGCTTCGGTCTGACCTGAATCTTCCGATTTGGCATTGATGCCCTGCGTTTCCTCAGTGATGATACCGGGCAGAAATCCACGGAAAGCCAGAAATTCTTCGTGCATCTGCTCCCGTTCGGCAATGATTGCGCCCTCTTCCACCAGCGCCCTGATGCCTGGAATTTCCTTCCACTCCTCCACCAGGGCCGCGTAAAACCAGAGGGCCCGCACCCAGCGCTTGGGGTCCTTGTCTTTATCCAATTGTTCGAATTGCTTTTTAGCCCAAGGAAGGGTTGCAACGGGGTCATCGTTGAGGGCCCATTCCAGCCCATGGCGATCCTCGAGGTCAAGCGGAGGGGAACGGACGGGGGCCGCCTGCAAAGCAGAAGCGATAAGGCATAGAGCTGTTACAAACCAATAATTCATCATTCTTACCTGCACATCCCAGTGTTCGATCTTCTTTCGGCGAAAAAGTGATCGACTCCGTGCAGTTCCTGAGAACCCTTGATGCGCTTGCGGTTTACGCAAACTCTTTTGACGCAGGCCGAAAAAAAGGCAGCAGAAAAACCAAATTCCCAGGAATATCACTCATCCATGCAGACTATTTGCGAGGTATGATTTGCGAGCCCTCGCAGAAAGAGCCGTTGGCAAGATTGTGTCAGGGATTGATCTCGAGCAGCAGTTTTTGGCTTTGGAGCTTTGATTGTGAGGCATTGAATTGTTTTAGAATTTTTTTAGCATCCGGGTTCGTTCGGGACACCATCAGATAAAGGCTTAAGGTCAAATCAAAGTTATTGGGAATGACTTTGGAGTCAAACTTGTCAGCTTCCTTGGCAACTTCTGGAGTGCTCAGAATAAAATCAATTCTCTTGTTTTTCAGCATGGTCATGCATTGGATAAAGTCTTTGACATAAATCATCTTCAGCTGCGAAGAGACAAATATCTTTTCATAAGCTTGACTGCCCAGCAAATCACAGGAGGAAAGTCCGCGAATATTTTCCAACGTCAGATCCTTGAGCTTGGAGTCTTTGCGCACCAAAGCCAGAACAGACATCTTCAGTATGGGATCGGAAAAATAAAAGTCCTTGTCCCGTTCAGCATCCTTGAACCAGGGAAAAGTCGCCTGATAAATATTTTGAGCGGAGTCAGAATACGCTCTTTTCCAGAGAATATGCTCCACAACTGGGGCATAGCCCATACCCTTCAAGATAGCCCGAATATTTTGTGTCAAAGGCCCCCCTTCCGGAAGGGCGGCATCGACCATATGCCAATATTTGTCTCCAGTAGCAATTTTAATGGGAATGGCTTCCGCAGCAAAAATCACAGACGTCCAATGCAAGGGAAGCATTGTCAGACTTTTTAAGAAAACAGACATGGGTATGTATCTCTGCAAGAGAATTCAATGCTGTTAAGAAAATTTTACCATGTCCCTCTAAAAAAATAGTCTGGTATCACAGGCATTCTTCAAATTTTTTCAGCGATGTATTGACTCTGGATCTCGCGCTTTCAGCGGCTTGCACTCATAGATTTTTTACAAATTTGGTAAATTTAATGACAGGACTGCTTAAATCAGGCCAATTGCAGGACAACGGAGAGATCGAAATTATCGATCCCCTCGGCATTGGTCATTTGGGCGAAGTGTACCGCGTCACCCTGCTGAAAGATTGCAAGCGTAAAGTGATAGCGCTAAAATGCTTCAGGCCAAAGTCTTGGAAAATCCAGTGTCGAGGCCATCGAAATGTTGCATCGAGAAGGTACTCTGGATCACTTAGACTAGCGCGCGATAGCCACAACGTCTGTCCGCACACGACTCACAAGACTCGACCATGCCTCCGTCGTAAGCAAAGACGGAAGAGCCACACGACGCCGGGAGGGATAGCGATGGGCCGTCGTTTCCCGATGGAGATTGAAGGCGCGATAGCAATTGGAATGATGCTCGTCCAGATAATCGCCCACGGGCACGAATACGGGAAGTTCATCTTCTTCCTTCCAATCATTGTCATAAGCCGTTTGACAACGTTTGTAGTCCCAATTCTTTTCCGGTATATTTTTGAGCTGAGACAGCAGGGCCTTTATGGAATCGTCACTACTAAATCCCAGGTCGAGCATCCATTCGTGAGCAAGCTCGTCCGCCTCCTGCTCGCTCGTATACTGTCCGATCTTCTGCTCAAACGCCTGTCGATTTAAAGCTGTCCATTCCTTTTTCTGGCTGGCGTTCAAAGTCGCAAGGTCGCCAGTCGGCATCAGTTTACGCAGCGCTTCCATACGCCGACCAAAGTCGGCAGAGTCAGCTGACTGCACGGGTCTTTTTAGAGGATTTTTCTGCTTCAAATCATAGTAAATTCCAAACGTGCCATTCGGCAGAAGTCCGTGCGCTCGATAGTAGTTCCCCAGCTCATGAGCAACGAAAAAGGCCAGTGATGTTTCATCCGCGTCCAGAAATAAACCCGCGTAAAAGCTGATCACATCGGGAATCTGCTGAATCGCTATATTGTCAGCTGCACCGGGGGCGGACGCAGGAAAAAACTTTTCACTGCCGGAGGTAAATTCTATCGTATCGTCCCGAAGAATAAAAAATGATCCCGCAAGCGACCAGTTCAGAAGATCCTTGACCTCATTGGCCGTAAACTTCCGGTGAAGACAGAGCACAAGTTTTTGGGGATCCTGATCCGGAACAAAGCTTTGGTCAGTGGGCTCAAACTGCCAGAACCTCGCCCTACCAGCTTTCTGCGAGGTCATGCTGCCCTTTCGATCGAGGCAGACGCTGATCGGGTAGACATACGCATTGGATTCCGCAGTCAGAATCAGCTGAGCCTTAGGCTTGGGCACGCCCGACATCGCATCGGCTTGTTTACTTCGGATTGCAGCTTCAAACACATCCACCCAATACTGCAGACGCTGCCGCGCCGGATGATGGATCGATGCAATCCCGGATTTGACGAGGTTAAACTCAGTTTCGTGATCATACATAAGAACCGACGCATATTCGCTCTGAGAAATGCGCACCCACTGAAAGGGATTGGCATCCAGGACGGGAGTCTTGACTTCATGGGAAAGCTGGGAGACGGTCGGATCACTCGAGCGACACGCTACAAGTAATAGGGGAAGGAGCAGCCATTGAAGCTTCATGAAAATCTTCCTTTCTGATGCACGCCCCCGACACCGCGACAACGGAAGGAGGGACTTGATAGTTTTCAATAGTAGCGAACTGTTGCATTCACCTTAAGGCCGGTGTGAACGCAATCCCCCTAATCGTTATCACCAATAATGAGCAAATCAAGGAGTTAAAATTCCCGGTGAAATATTCATACCTGATAACCTAAAATTTGCCAACATCGGAGGCTTGATGCCAATATTCTCTATCGGTTGGTTGGTTTTGATATTTCTGATAGTAAAAGGAGAATGGAAAATCAGCCCTCCCGGGGAAAACCTCCAACAAGCAAGCCCATCATCCTGTGAGCGGCCACTCGACTTCCAATTCCGTCCCTACGTCGGAAGTCGGGTGAATGTGGGCTTCGCCTTGTAATTCTGTGCATAGGGATCGAATTGCAGAAAGTCCGACGCCACGGCCACTGCTTTGCGTCGCAACATCCGCCGTCGTCACGCCATCGAGAAAGAGGATATCAGAAAGTTCGGCTTCTGACTTCGGATGAAAGGCATGCCTTCGCGCCAGTTCTTCAAGCCTGGCCCTGTCCAACCCCACTCCGTTGTCGCGGATGCGCAACTGCAGACGATTATTCGTAGCATGCGCACTGATAAAGAGCCGAATCGGTCGCACTGTTCGCCCTTCCTGCAGGGGACGAATAAAGCCATGATCAATGCTGTTGCTGAGCCCGTGACTCAGAACCTCCTGTACGGACCTGGAAAGGGCTGATGTCCAGGTACTGATCCCATCGATTACCTGAACTTCGTCCAGGCTCAATCCTACAACCTGCAACTGCTTCTGGACATGGGTCTTGATTTCACCGACGATTTCATGCAGATTCATCACGCGTTCCGGAAGAATAGCGGCGCCTCCCAGCTGGCTCATCTGCAGGATCAGCTCGGAGTACATCCCAACCTCGTTCGTGAGCTGAGTCAACGAAATATCGAGGACCTCAGAATCACGAACGCGATCATGCATGGCATCCAGGACTTCTTCGACGCTATGGATGGCAGCAGCCAATGGTTTCAGCCCCAATGTACGCGCCACCCCTTTCCAGGTATGCAGTATGCGGAAATTTTTGCGAATCCAAAGGCTCTGCCGCAGTTCAACGGCCAGGATCGGCAGGGCTCCTTCCATTTCCTGCATCAGTTGCTTGACACGCCTGACGTCGGCTTGCAGGATGTCGCGGAGCTGACTCACCAGGTGATGAGAACGTTCAGATTTTTGATGCAACTGGATTTCCAATTGCCGCCGCGCTGTGTGGTCTCGCAGGCTGACCAGAATCTGGACTATCACCTCATGCCGATCGAGCAACGGCTGCCAATGCAAGGCGATGACCCGCTGATCCACCACGAGTTCATGGGGCAACTGGCCCACATTCAGCTCCCAGGTCAAGGGCGCCTCGCCGATCGACGCTTCCAATGAGCTCTTGATCGTGGCCTGCTGATCAGGGGTTAAATCTGACCGCTGCAAAAGGAGCAGAAAAAGATCCCGGCGATGCAAGTCGTTCGCGGACAATTGCAGAAGGTTAGCCAGATAGGGTGAAAAATTGGTATCAACCTGCAGGTCGCGTCCAATCGTCAGGATCCCTTCCTCGATATTGTCGAGCACACGCTGCATTTCCCGTCTCGTTTTCTTGATCAGCCGGGCCTGACGCAAGAAGCTTGCGAGAAACCCGATGACCAGAATACTGAAGAGCAGCAGGCTCATCCCCACACGCTTCTGCATTTCAACCGACCGCAGTTTTTGCGCCTGTAGCTCATTCTCCTTGCTCAGAAGATTGTTACGCTGTTCCTCGACCTGAAGCCCCAGGCTGACCTGAAGTTTATCCAGCGACTGCTGCTTTTTTTCCTCCTGAATCCTTTCGAACATGACGGTAAATCGATGGAGTGCGTTATAAGCAGCTTCATGGTCACGACGCTTGTTCTGAATTCGAGCCAGCGTCCGGTAAGCTGCAGCCTGTTCACCGACCATGGTGCCGGGATAAAGCTGAATCGCCCGATTGATCTGAACCAGAGCCTCGTCCCATCGATCCAACTCCAGAAAAATCCTCGCGCGGGCCTCATTCACATCAGCACGTAGCGTATGGGTTGCCAGGTCATCGCCCTGTATCGATTCAAAGGCCTGTTCCGACTGTTGATACTGCTCAAGCGCTTCGTTCCATCTTTTCTGCACAACGCGCAGGTCGGCGAGACCGAATGTCGAATAACCCAGAACCAGTTTTTCTCCCACCGCAGCGGACGTTCGAATAGACTCCTGGAATAATTCGGCCGCGAGGTCCCATTCCGTGCTGTCACTGCTCTTGACGTAAATACGGGCCAGGTTATGGCTGACGACTGCACCCAGGTGCCGGAGTTTCATGCGTCGGCAAAAAGCCAGAACTTCCTTGTACATCTCACGGGCTTGCACATGCTGCTGCAATTCCGCGAGGACAATGCCGGTATCATTGTGGATCAACGCCCTCAGGTCGTCGTCTTGATTCCCTTCGCGCCGAATCAATTCCAAGGCTTTATGATCGAGTTCCAGGGCTCTCTTGTGTGATTGGGCGAAGCTGAAAAAATTTGCGTATTCCCGCCAGGTATCAACCAAAAAGAGGCCACCCCCCATACGTTGCGCGCGTGCCTCAGCAATGACCAGAGCGGCCTCGACATCGACCGGACGGATGTGCACCTGCTTTAATAAAAGGCCTTCCTGCAGATGAGCGAGGCGAAGCTCGAGCCATTTGTCGCCGGACTTCAGGGCAATCGCTCGTGCTTCCTCGATCAGAGGCGCTTGAAAGTAGTCATTGTCGATCTCACTGAGTTCCCACTCGGTGTGCAATTGCGCGGCCAGGAGGCGGGCCCACACGATATCCCGCGTTGCCCCTGCCCTTTTCTGCAGTTCCGCACGGGATTGAACCAATAGGCCCGTAGGATCATCGAGACCCAATAAGAAGAATTCTTCATGAGTCAGATCCGGGCGAAAACTTTTCACCCGGCGTTCCGCCCAAGCCTCGTCCCACCATCCGCCCCCGAAGAGGAGCAGGAAGAACAACCTTTTTAGCAGCAGCAGGGTCATGGCATTCTCCTGAACTGCTATTCGGCGTTTTGGGGAAAATTTTTCGGTGTTTCTGCGGAAGCGGCCGCTCGAGAACAATTTATTTTCCTGGCTTGAGTCGGATGTTGAACAACATACATGACTTATGCCAGTCAATCCCCATTGCTATCATCTGATGTGAAACATCAGGCTTCTCTCACTCGGCTCCGGTGGTCCTTGCACCATTCGTGGCGACTAGGGCTCAAAAATCATAAGTGTGGCCACACACATTTCATCCTTGGTTTCCTCGCCCCAGTAAACGTCGATGGGTGCCAATGCCACTCCATCTACAATCGGCTGATTTTCTGCAGAATTATCCCAGGTGCAGGTAAGTTTGAGCTGATCGTCTTTGGCGACAAAGATGGGTTTTTCGTACTGGAAAATCGACTGAAAGTGAAAATTGTAGCGGTCGATGCTATCAAAGATGATTTCACTGACGCCGCTGCTGCGCTCCACCCAAACCTTCATGCCACGAGCCAAGAGATGCTGACGCGGAAAAATACCGTTGATAAAAAAGCCGCTATCGACGTTGAGGTTACCCTTGGTCATCATGAAGGCCATCGATTGGGTCGCGTATTCCTTATAGGAATAAGACACGTCCTTCTCTCCAGCCGGTATCTTCATACTATCAGGCTCCATCCATTTGAGATCCACAAAATACGCAAGTTCAATGGGTTTCTCGACTTTCTTTTCTGTACTGAAGTGTATCCGGGTCCGACTGGTATCATGGGTAGCATCATTGTGTCCGACGTGCATCAAGCGCTTGCTGTAGTGCAGCTGAAAAATCAGGGTTGTACCCGGTTTTACCAAAACGCCCTTGCCTTTTGGAAATGTGAATTCATATCCCTGAAGGCCACTGACCGCCAGGGTATGCGGTGGAATGCCTGCATATTCGTCGGTGGTCGGCGCCACCATGCAGGGATATCCATAACGGTCATCCGAGTTCTCCATGGCTTCGACCTGAGGTGCGTACTCAGGATCAAACGAGTAGACAAAGGCATGATGCACAAGGCTTGCGTTATCATGCTCCAGCTTATAGCCCGTGACATAAAACTCGTCCTGTGCATCAACAACAACGGGAAAGCAGCGATATTCATCCTCTTCGCCGGCAACTGTTGTCCAGGCTTCCTTCATTTGAAAGGTCATGTCAGTTCCCGTCAGTTGAGGCGTAGGCAGCAGCAAGGCAGGACCAGGTCGTGACGGATCTCCAGCAGGACTTCCGGCTTGCACCCAGTCCTGGATGAGCTGGATCTTTGCATCGCTTAAGGAAGTGTCATAACTCAGCTCATGGCCCGCGATGGGATTGGCGCCCCAAGGCGGCATGATTTTAGCTGCCGTGACACCGGCAATCCAAGAGCTCCGGGATTTCACCGCAGCATAGGTGTCCAGAGCAAAGGGTGCCTGACCGTTGACATGATGACACCCGACGCAATGCGCGTCTATAATCGGCTTTATGTTCTGATAATAGCTCACGGCTTCGGTGCTTTCTAAATCTTGCAGGGGGCTTTGACCTAAAGCTTCACGCTGTGTTTCAACTTTATCTGCAAAAACATAAGGAATATCAACCCATGAAAAAAAAGCAGCCAACAAGAAAATTCCCAGTTTCATGACACGTCCTTTTGCGTTTGTTGATGGTTCACGTTTTATATGTGGGGAGCGAAAGAAAAGTCCAGAATTGTTTTGTGAGATCTATTACGCATGGTATGGGGAAAGATGAGGACATCATGTAATGCTGCCAGCCCACCTTCTATGTATCATCAAGTAAAGCCTGACTTTTAATTCCATAAACGTCCTTTTCCGATAAGAAAATCAACGTTTGCATTTCTTAACGGAGAAGGAACCAAGCTCCCATGGGCGGTATTATTTCTGTCATAATCGTGATGTCCATGCTTGTTCAGCCCAAGGTCCACGCTCAATCCAGAATCTATCAGGCAAACCCGAATGAAACTCTCGCTTATCTGGCTCTCGCAGCGGCGGCCTATGGTCTGGCTTATCTTACGATTTCCTCAGTTGCTCATGTGATCAGGAATGGCGACGATTATTCCGACAGCCGTAAATCCAGGTACGGACTGGTGGAGGGTGGCATTACGGGTTCTTACGGAAGCAGCTATGCCGCGGGCGTATTCTTGAGCGACAACAGTTTGTTGTTGGGACGCTACACCTGGCATCTGAGTCCCAATAGCGACATCGATTTCAAGACCTATGAAATCGGCTACCGACATTATTATGAAGTCCTTTTCGGGGAGATAGGTCTTTTCAAAGCCCGACACCGACAATTCGAAGGCCAGTATCCGCGAATGGGTGATTCTGGTCGAGCCTACATGGATTCATACTACTTTGATGCCCATGAAACCGATGGCGCCTTCATGTCCTTTGGCCTGTCGCTTCAGTTCTGGCGAGTCTCCACCGCCCTCCGTGCAACATATCACTACGGACTATCTACAAGAACGGTGGAAACCTACGGGAACGATTTCGATGTCTCGAACCGGCTCAAAGTCGATGCACGTGACGAATTCCACCGACAGCGACGAGTTTATCTTGAACTGGGTTTGGTGCTGTAGTTCGTCAGCTGTTTTTTTTTACCTTGAGTGGAAACTTCAGGTCCTCAGGATCAATCGGCAACGTTGGCGATGTCCAGGTGAACTCCAGCCGATGCAAACGTTACCGGCTAAGGTTGAGCGAATCTTTGGTAGTATTCACGATGCCTGCGCCTGTGGCAAGCTAGCCCGAGGGGCAAAACCTTAAAAAAAATCCCAAACAGCTCTCGCCATTCGGGGTCTTTTTATACGCTTTTCTATTGAGCTTCTTCGAGCCTTCAGGCGGAAGCAGCATCTTTTTGAAACATTAGGTTATTGTGCCCGGACTATCCCGCGGTTTATCATTTCGGGTGCATAGTGCCGTAGACATGACCCGCTTGTAAGTCCCAGGTCTCGATTTTGGACGCGCCTGAAATAGTTTTGGCAGGTGAGTTGATCCTAAAGCTACCATCATCAATGTAGAGATGATGGCCGGTGATGTCGTTGACAACTTTCACGTTCTGAAGCCAGAGGCTGCGACTTCCGTTGCTGAGAGAAGCATCGAAAGCTTCGAGGTTCTGAACGCGTGCAACAGACGAGGCCAACTCAGAATTGAGTTTCTCAATAGATTGCTCCTGAACCACGAATTTTCTGTCAGCTGCATCTTTGCTGGCTGCCAGCTGCGACATCAGGCTGCCAATCAGCTTTTCCTGGGCTTCAACTTTCCGCTCCAGATTTTTAACCGCAGCTTGTTGAATGACAAGAATCCTTTCGAAATTCTCCCCAAAGGCGCTGCTGGATACTAGACCAATAAAAAGTAAGCACGTTGAAATCGCAAGACGGGCCATAGTTGCCTCTAACAATTAGGTTTTTGGCCGCAAGGTACGACCACATAGGCAACGGACACTGCCGCCGAGAGGATATTGCAGTCGCTGCAGGCCTCCGATATTTTTAAATACGTTAGTGAAATCATCGATTTATGTTAAAATGACTGCATCGACAAAAGCGCGCATTTGAAAATTACTGGGTCGTATTGCTTATCCTTGTGTACTGTCATCGTTAAGATCTCGCGGAGCTTCGTGCGTCCTGCCAGAATCGGAGCGGAGGCTTTTTTCCGGATCTTGAAGAATCCACCGACGTTCCCGTGACCCGCGGAGCGTGGCCACGATCGCTACGGCAATTCCAAGGAGCAGGGTGCGACGTTATCCCTCAAAACTCCTAGATAATAACTTCAGGTCCGCGGAATCTCTCAAGAAAATACTGGGATGACCGAAGATCTCACAAAACTGAGAGTCTCTGGAGGCCCTGAATCTTGCGGACCCTGGTCATCATCATTTCTATTCTGCTGGGACTGGTTCCTGAGACCTGGGCCGTGTCGCGCGTACTTACACTGGATGGTGGGTTTCGCAGTCAGAGCTTGGGTCCATATCTGGACGTCTTTGAGGACAAGGATGGCACTCAGACGATCGAAGAGATGGACGCGGCCGACTTTCAATCCCTGGGCAATGAGATACCACTCTATAGCTTCACAGACTCAAGCTACTGGTTCCGCTTTGTCCTTCGCAATCCAGAGGCCCAGGAAAGAGAACTCTTTTTGCAATTGGGCTGCGCCTGGCTCGATTCTGTAACTCTGTATCGGCCGACAGGTCCTGGCCAATGGTCACGCGAAGAGCTCGGTGATCTACTACCCTTCAAGAGTCGATCCATTCACTCCATACTTCCGACCTTCCTCATTCCTATGCCGCCGCAGGACGAACAGGTGTTTTATCTGCGGGTCAAGACTGCGGACGCCTTCATCATGCCGCTCTTCCTGCGAGCTGAGGAAGCTCACTATGAGCATGAACGCCTGAAGGAATATTGGGCCGGCGTGCTCTTTTGTTTGATCGGGGTCATGTTCATCTTCAACCTGATCGTCTTTATCTTCTCCCGAGACCTGGCCTATCTGATCTATTCGATCAACCTGCTCGCCTGGTTTTCTCTCTTCTTTACGCTCGACGGTTACGCCTTTGCCTGGCTGTGGCCCGAAAGCGATTGGTGGACCAACCGTGCCTATGTTCTGGCCATCATCATGAGCACGCTTTGGGGCACTCTCTTTGCCAAAGAGTTCCTGCGCACCTATGAAATGCTGCCCCGCGTCAACCGCATGATCAATGTTTGGCTGGTCTCGCAGCTGCTCCTGACCGTTGCGGCCTTGATTCTTCCCTACACGTCCATGCTGCTCTTGGCTTGACTCTGCACGATCTTTTTCTGCCTGTGCGTTCCACCCGTGGCGCTGATGGTGTTTCGCCGTGGTTTCCGCCCGGCCCGCTATTACCTAGCCTCCTGGAGTTTTCCAACCCTCGCTGCCTTCTACTACCTGGCCATCATTTTTGGTTTTATCACGGCCAATGGCACGAACATCTACATCCTGCACGTGGGCATCGCCCTGGAAGTGATCATGCTCTCGGTGGCTCTCGGTGATCGCATGCGGCAGCTCACGCAGGAACGCAAGGATCTGCAGCATGGTTTGGAAGTGGCGCGGGTCGTGCAGGAATCTTTTCTCCTGGCCGACTTCCGCACAACTCAGGTGGAACTGGATTTCGTCTATCGTCCCTCGGACGCATTGGGCGGCGATTGGTTCGCCTCCATGGAAAGGGATGATCAGCAAAGGCTCTATGTTTGCCTCGGTGATGTCACGGGTCACGGGATCGCCACATCGCTGATCACCGGCTCCGCCGCCGGCAGCTTTCAAACCGCGGTGATGGGCCTCGCCCATGACCTCAGCATGGAAGCCGCCTTGCAATCACTCGCCAGGCAACTCAACGACACCATCCTGCGGGTGGGCGCGAGACAAAATGCGATGATGACCTGCACGCTTCTTGTGATTGATCTGGTGACCCTCACCTGCGCGTATTTGAATGCCGGGCATGTGAATATCTTCGTGAAATCAGGCCCCACTGTGCAAGCTCATCTGCGTCGGGGCAGTGTTCTGGGCTTTACCACCCAACCGAGCTTTCAAACCATCCATGTCCCCCTGCAGGCAGACGACATGATCATTCTTTACAGCGATGGTCTGGTGGAAAACGGGAGCCGCTCGTCACACAGCCTGAACCCCAAAAGCCTGGAGCGGCTCATTGCAGCCGGCAAGGGGCTCCATGGATTGAAGAAGGATATTCTGCAGTACACGGACCATCCGGACTGGCAAGGCAAGCAGCAGGATGACTCCACCGTTCTGATGCTGAAATTCCACGCTCACAAGCGTAAGGAATCCGCTTCCTAATACTCCATCACGAAAAGTTCGCGCGGCAGCCGATCGCAATCGCGTGCAGTGGCTGCACGATGCTCGCGCGGCGTGGGAATGCCGCGATAACACCATTTTGTCAAAGGCAGGGAAGGTCGCTAGGCATCCAGGCATTGTCCTTGGAGCAGAAGGCTTTGGCGACCAAATCCGAAATATGGTGCATGAAAAACACGTCCTGGACTTTGATTTCTCCTAAGCCTGCACTTCGGAGTTCTGCCAGCATATCGGCCTGCTTATAGGTGCTGTAGGTTTCGATGAACTTGCGGTCGACTTCCTTCAGGTTCACCACCACGTTGCTGAAAGGAATCTTGATGGCTTTATATTCCAGATCATAATCACCATCAAATGGAGCGATCTCCTGATTGAGCTCGTCTTCGTTGAGCTGGAGTTTGGCGAATAAGACGTTCGTCAGATCCAGATCCTTGAGCAAGGGCCGGTTAAAGAGTTGGACTTTGCCCGGCAGAATATCGTGCATGGCGCGCAGGGCAGCCTGCTCCACATTGTTCGCGGGCTCATCCCGGGCTTCCGTCGGCAGGTCCAGTCCACTCAAGCGCACATAGCTTTCTTTTACCCACGTTTGAAAGAGCACCACTGTGCTGCGTCGGGCCTCATCAGCGGTTTCTGTCTTCAGCTTCTCTTGATAGTGGCCCACGAGGCTCATTGTGATCGTGCAGACAGGGGCGTTCTCGCAATTTTTTGGATTGCCGCCCGCTTCCCAGCTCTTGCCCGTGCCATAATCAAAAATAGTACTCAGATCCAAGCGGCCGTTTTCGGTGTTCTCATTTTTCTTGTTATCCCACGAAAATATATCATGAGACATAAGCCCTATAACACCGATGTCACGCAACTGAGCTGCTTCCGCCTTCCAACCTGCCAACGCTCCGATGAGGAGAACACCCAGTTTCCAGTTATGGACGATCATTTGATACTCCATCTGTGTGTGTAAATGAAATTGAAACTCAATATAAGGATCGTGATGGGGTTTGGCTAGCAGTTTCCGAGACTGCAGTTCGAGCGGACGTCTCTTGTTGGAGAGTGGCGGGAATCTATTTTTTTGCGCTCCTCGTCGTGCATTAACTGGAATGGATGACTGTAGGGGTGCGCAAAGGCTTCAAGTTGGCGAATCAACGTTTTTCACGATCGCTTTCCAACAAAGGAATTCATAAATGATCCTCATCGACAGCAAGGGACCCAGCAAAATCATGCTTTCGTGTATGAACGCAAAGAAAAACACGACCAGGCAGAATCGAAGAATCATGCGTCTTCGCATGGAAATATACTCGCATATGTACCAGGCTAGAATGAGCAGTAAGTACAAAATTGTGGCAATCCCATTCGCAATATGAATTCGATCATGGCCGTTAACGTCAGCGCTCACGCTGGTCAGGATCAGATCTCCTCCCCCAAGAGCCACGATGGCAAGCATCGATCCTCCCCCGGCCGCCATGTCTGCGAATTTGCGTTTCAATTGAGAGCTCAATGCACGCTTTTTTACTAGAAAGTCAGCATAGGTCATTCGTTTCTGTGCTTTCACTTCAACCTTCCTTGGCGATGCCATAGAATCATGCGATCCATCGGCCAGGGGGGCAGCTCCATTCGCACCCATAGCAGAATCCAACCTATGTATCTTCTTTGTGACTTCAATATCATACTTAAATGCAAAAAGTGGAATTTCGCTCTCAACTCCTTTTAGCTTGAATAGACCTCGACTGTTGTCGTCTTTCACAGCTGTCAGGATATCTTTGAGTTGGATGTTCTGAAATTACGCTGTCAGAGGTCGACCCCATGCGTATTTGTAGGTGCTCAAGAAGGCGAGGACGGGGTAGGTATACCAGGGCCACTTCCGCCGATGACATCAAGGCTCTTCTGCCTTGGAACTTTTCGATCAGACACTGACCATGTCTGGACAACCAGCGGCCCCGGGTATCAGTTGCGGAAATTGATGACTTGCCTGCGGTTGCATCGTAAAACAGCCGGGCGGCAGACTGTAATCCTTGCTTAACGCGCTTTTAGTGAGCGCCATGACCCAGGGGCAGCGTGATTTCGAACGCGAAATCGCAGAAATTCCCTGCGGGGTCTTTCCTCTCTCTGAGTTGTATCGTGATGGTCCCCCCGACCTTTTCGATAAAACTTCGGACCGCGCTCATCCCGATCCCCCGGCCGGAAATATCTGAAACTGCGGTGGCCGTCGACGTGCCTGGAGCGAAGATGGTCTGGGCCACTTCCAGATCGGAGCTGGAGCTATTGAGCATGCCACTCTGCAAACCTCTTTCACGGAGTTTACCAAGTGCCAATCCCCGCCCGTCGTCACGAATCGTAATCCTGACCGCAATCTCCCCGGCTTGCGCTGCTATGGACAGGAAACCGCTCTGTGGTTTGCCTGCCGCCAATCTCTCGGCTGGCATCTCGATTCCGTGGTCAAGTGAGTTGCGCAGGATGTGGATCATGCAGTTGTCGATGGCTATCCTTTGCTCAGGTCCGATCGAGACTGGGTCGATCTGGAAATCAAATATCGGATCGGCCTTGCCTATATCGCGAGCGATCTTGATAGCCTGCTCCTTGTATCCATCGAAAATGCCCGGAAGCTGTTCAAAGATCATGCTCGTAAGCGCATCGCATTGGTCCCTGAGCCAGAGCACGATCTTCTCGACATCAACAAAGGGCCCTTTGATCATATCTTTCATCACATGGCAGTGGCTTTCCAAAAAATCCCGCTCGATGATGACCTTGCTATAGCTGTCCGTCCGGTTCAGCTTATCCCGATTCACGGAAACGTAGGCATTGAGGACGCGAAAGGCTTCATCGACGTCGTCCTTCAAACGCTTGCGATCGATTGGCAAACCCCGCTTGATAATGTCGGCATAACGTTCCTCCATGTCGTGAATCGTACGGGCTAGAGCTTTGAGCTGCAGGGTCCTTGCCGCTCCTTTCACCGTATGCGCATTGACAAAGAGCATGCGCACGGACGAATCCGTCAGCGGAACTTCAACGTTCTCCACGATCCTTCGATTTTCGCTGAGGAGCGGGATAGTGGTCGAGAAGAATTGCGACATCTTCCCTGCGGGCACGATGAGGAGCTCCTGGATCAGTTCGAGGACGCTCCTTTGGACCTGCGTTTCCCTTTCCAGTGCCTTCTCCTCGGTGACATCGAGCAAGGTGACCAAGATCTGAGTCGTGAAGCCGCCGTCCATCACAGCGTTCCAGGTGGCCTTCAGGTACCTGGGGGACCCGCCTCCGACGAACACAAACTCGGTCGGCAACTTGCTCACATTGATGTCGAAGTTAAGGGAAATCTCGCCTGCGGAGCTGAGGATGGCCTGCCACGCTTGATCCTTTTCGTCCGATCCCATCGTGCAGCGATCCAGCACGAGGTCTTTAAAGCTCATTCCGGCGGCCGGGGTCGTGTTGAGGACGTCGGCCAGGTGGGCCGAGAAATCGTTCGATATCCGGCCGTCCGCCTCGATGGAAAGCACGCCTTGTGGAATATGGTCAAGCAGTGTCCTCACTCTTTTTTTCGCGACTTCCGACTCGAGGAGGGCCGCCGTTTGCTTTGACTTGAAGATATAGGCGAAGTACCCCACCCAAAGGATGGAACCGAATTGGATGATGGCATTGAAGTAGACGTGACGCTGACTGAAGAGTGGAAATTGAAAGCCCCAATCCCCTGACTCTCGCGGATGAATCGAAACCGCCACAGCACCGGCAAGAGAAGCGAAGACTATTGTGAAGTAGACGCCGGTTTTCGTGGTCGTTATGAGAAAGATTGAAATCACCGACAGCGCAATCCATGCAAACGCCGTGCTCCATGCGCCTCCCGATACCCAGGAGATGGCTATCATATTGAGCGCCCCGCCGATGCACCCTATCAGGTTCGCATGGTACAGGCTTTTGTACCGGCGCATGATCCAGAGGCTCAGGGCGGTACTGGAGAGACCAACCAGGACGAGTGATGCCGCCGCTTGCAAGTTAGGGAACACGAAAAGGAAAACTGGAATGTAGACTATGTAAGTGATGACGGCAATCAATGCGAACCAGATGGCCCCGACGACTTCGGTCCTGTGGACCAGATCCGGAAAACGCTCCTCGGTAACGTTGTAGGCCCATTTGAGCAGGCTTTCAATTCGAGCTGCGACTCGCTGCATGGGGATGACTTCCTATCGACTTCGATGTTCCTACCATTATATCACCTAAACAGCCCTTCGCGGTTTCGTGCCTTGTCAGGAGCACGGCGATTAAAGTTCATGAGACCTTTGGACAAGGCGTGGCGAGTGCTGGTCCTGATGGCTTTGAAAAAGCGTCGCCCGAGCCGTAGCAAGCCCTGTGTCGGGCTGCGAAAACGGGGCTCCAGGCTACGAAACAGAAGGAGGCAATATACGGTCAACTTTCGGGATCCCGCTCAGCGGTGTCTGCGGATGAGGCCTGGATTATCCCTCGCCAAAAGACTGTAATTTTCAAGGCCAACAAGTGGGGCGCTAACAAGTGTAATGTGTTTGGTTTCGAAAGCATTCGCAAGCAGACCGCGAGCGAGAATCCATCGGTTTCCTTCAACAACCGTATGCTCTCAAGATCCTTGACCGACCGCATGCAAAAATTCAAGGATGAGGCCCTGGCCCAGTTGTTTTCTGCGGCACGCGCAAGATGGGACGAGTAAACGCAATTGTCACATTTCAGGGTGACAAATCCCTCCGGGCCGCCCGCCAGGGGATGCGCCGGCGCAGAAGCGGGCTGTAAATATTCTCCTGCATGGCCATCAAAGAACCAAGTCGATCTCCTTGCTGGCCTTGAACATTGCGTTGTTGCAAAACCCCGAATCCGCACGCAAAAGCGGAGGCTCACGGCGGGGCATGCCAGGCAGATGACGCGCCACCTTCCTGACCACAAACGGACCATCCTCCGAGGTAAAAGTATTTCCTGGCCTTACGTTCAGGTCGTTGGCAGTCGGATGTAAAGGTCATCGATTAAGGTTGAGAGAATCCTTGGTAGTATTCACGATGCCTGCGCAGCTCTTCCGCTATATTGAAAGCTCTGTAGCAAGGCGAGAGATGTTCGTCTGTCATGCGCGCTATGGGTGGACGCTTGGACCAGTCCAAATCCATGAGCTTCCGACATTCTTTTCCCCCGACTTCGCCAAATGCCAAAGGCACACCAAGGTTGGTCTCATCTTCAGCGAGTTTCACGAAAGTTTCAATCATGACCTTCGGATCAAACCCCATTCGCAGGTAGATTTCCAGCCCCAGTTCGTCAGCTTCGACTTCCTTGCTATAGAATCCCAGATCCTGATCTATCGCAGCATCCTGCAGGAAAGCCACAGCAGGAGCATTGTGCTCTTGAACAATCCTGGGCATTTCAACGTTGAGCGCAATTCCATACTCATGGAGGCTGGTAAAATTTTGTTCGCTCAAGGGGGGCAATTTCAGCAACTTCTGTTGGAGATTTAAAGCATCGATAAAGCCTTTGGCGATGCCAGGGTTCTTAAACGTCAAGGAGTGAAAGCAATCTACGGCCACTTTTTCAGCGTTAAGATAGGCAACTGGATTGATATCGCCGTCAAACGCAGCAATAAGGTCGAGCATTGTGAAATAGTCCCTATTTTCTGCCAACTGATGCAGTGCGTTGCAAGGGTTTGTGCATGCAACCTCTCTATACCAGCGTTGGCTGCAATAGCCTTTTTTGGAAAAATTGAGACCTATATAGGCTTCACCCGCTATGGCAAGCAGAAGCGGTGGATACACGGAGCCTTCCACCTTTCGATCAATACGGAGTTGTTTAACGGCTTCTAAAATTTTCCGGCCTTTCTCATCCATTTGAGGGTCGCGGAGCGGTTTTCCCACTCGATTGCGATCATTGGCGAAAAAATAGGAATATGCGCCCAGGGGTTGGACAGTATGAGCGCGATAGTAGTGAGAAACCTCATGAGCCAACACCGCATAAATCTCGGCCTCTGAAAAATTTTTCAAGAGACCGGCGTCAACACTGATCCAGTTCAGCATATGCGGAAGCTGAAGCTGCTTTGCCGACATAGCCATAGGACATTTTTGCTGGTCCTGGTCCCGGAAAATAAGTCCAGGTTTACGAACTTCTATAAGGCAGGATGGCAAATGGAACTGCAACCAACTTTGCAGAGAAGCAAGACTCTCCTGCCTGACAGACAGAGCCTGATCACAGGGTGTCCATTGTCTATCCAAACTTCCTCCGGCGGTATTTAATCGAAGCGGGTATGTTCCAGTGGAACCGCCTTCTGCGCCTGTGACTTTGGTTTCGATCGCGAGATTGTAGCAGTGACCACCATCCCAAGCCGCTGCATTCAGGCTGGCGTCGGGATCACCAACCGAATTGACGAGTACAATAGCTTGGGGCTTGGGAATGTCCTTGATTGCAGGATGGTGCTGACTGAGCTGCTGGTGGATGCGATCGAGCATGATCTGCACCTTGGCCTGCCGAGGATCAGAGAATTCAACTGGCGTTTTTCCGAGGAAATCGAGTCGGAATTGATTCATAGCCAGAAATTGTTGACGATCGCGAGCCAGCCATTGCCAGGGTGAAGCTTGGTTTGTAAATTGGCCGCTGTCATGCTGAAGGACAGAGCTATTGGTTTTGCAGGAAACTGGCAAAAAGATAAAACAGACCAGAAAGAGTTCTGCACATAGAATTCCTTTTCGCATTTTCACCCCAACCAGATTCAGAAATTGAATGAATTATTCTCGAAATCATGCCAATTTTAAGGATGAATTCCGAATAATTCAAGTAAACTTCGCTCCTGTTACGACAATATCAACATTACCAGGCAGTATATTATCAATGTAATGCATTCCGTTGAAACCTGAGCCACGGTAAGCTCCTCCATGCGCTCACATCCGCACCCGGCCTGATTCCAATCCACATGAACTATTATAAAGGCACTCAATTACGGCAAAATTCAGAGTCGAATCCCGTCGGCAGGATGCTCTTTGACCAAAATTAGCTATTTAGCGGGTTCTTCGTGGGTTGCCAGAAGGAAAGCCGAAAAGGCTTTCATGAATCAACGGAGTCAAATCAAATGATGTCTGGAAAGTGCTTCGTGAGCGCCATCGCTGCTTTAGTTCTTTCATCAAGTCTTACGTCTTGTCAGAAGGATGAGGAAGAAAAGGAAGGCAATGCCATCCTTGTCATGGATGCTTACCCTGAAAAAGCCATCGAAGGACAGGATATGACTCTCAATCGCATACGTGTCTGGCTGTCTGCTCCCAACGGGGATGGACCGGGTGTTGTGACCTTGGTCGATATGTATGAAGTTGAAATTTGGGCGACCCTCAGCGGCGAAGAGAAGAGTCGCTACCAAAATATTTCTGGTCTTAAAGCTGATGCGGAAGGCAATCTCTATTCGGGTTTTGTCAACAACCAACCCGGCACTACAATTTTTCGGCCCAACTCGACGGGCATTGACCAGTATACCCTGACTGCAACGGATGGGCTTTTGACCAGCCTTTTCCCCCGCTATCATACACGTATCAACGAAGCGGTTATCACGAGTGCTGGCACAACGTACTCGAATTCAGATTTTGATGTGTCTCAGATTCAAGATGGACCGTGGACCAACTTCCCTTCCCGTGTGGCTACGGAACTCTATACAAGGATTCGTTATGTGGAGAATGTGGACTTCGCCACAAAAGCAAAGATGGCTTGTTTTGTGAAATCATCGGACGGAACCGACGTGAACCAGGGAACTTACATTCTTGGTGCTATCGAGTTGGGCACTGCATTCAAAGGTCCGGTTGTAAGCCAGGTCTCAACTTCAGGGGATGCCAGCGGTGATGACGACAAGATGTGGATTACCTATCAGGACAGCTGGTACTTGACCGGCCTCAATATCCAAAACCTCACTATTAGAACCTACCGGGTACTCGCCGCCCCCTACTATTTGGTTCGGGAATTACCAGGCGTTGACACGGATCAAACTGCCCCCAGAATTTCAGGTGCGGAATCCCTGTTACGGGCGTGCAATACTGCAGCCAACGCGTCCGGGGGGACGTTCAGTTTTCTCCTCGGCGCGACTATTGACGGCATGTATTCCTCTCAAAGTGCTCCTCACTGTGCAGCCTTGCAGACCGCCTCGGCTGATCCGAGCAGCGCCGCAGCCATTCCACTGTCGGGCTATCTCGTGTCCGCTGGCGGCAACTCCTGTGATTTCTCGACAGGTGCCCTTGGCTTAACCGCAGGAACCTGGAATGGCAGTGCACACCCGATAGGCTCCAGCGTCAGCAGTCCATTATCCTCCGCCATGTATCGGACAGCAACATCCATTGTGGAAACGGCCCTTCAATAATTCATTGGTCTTTGCTGGGGGTACTTCTTGCCGGAAATTCGAAACCATAAACTGAATCAGTCCAAAGGCGGTTTGTCCAGGACCCGCCTGGAATTATTTTTTCTTGATGCACTTCCCGAAAATCAACTTTCAGCTAAAATGAAATGATGGATTTATGGTAAATATTTGAGGGGTTGACTGTGAAAATCTTAATTGTCGATGATAACAAGGATATATCGGATTTGCTTGAGAATATTATAAGCGAGTCGTTTCAGGTGCAGGAGGTCATCGTCAGCAATCATGGTGCTGAAGCTCTGCTGGCCTGCATGAAACACACGTTCGATCTGATCGTCACGGATTACGAGATGCCCGTGATCAACGGGATGGAATTCCTCAGTATCCTGCGCAACCTGCAAATACCGAATCAGTCTGTTCCTGTCATTTTTCTATCGGCCTTCGTGCCAATCATCCAGGATTCGGCAAAGGTCTATGAAAATGTTTTTTTCATAGACAAACCGGTCGAGTTCAACAAATTTTTGAAGTTGATTTCGATACTGATCAAATCCCCGATCCGCAAAATAATATAAGGCTGTAGGGAAATACAAACCCGTCATCAACGAACCCCATCTGACCTCGTCCCAGCAAATCCCCTGGCCACAAAAGGACTGTCGCTTCTCGACCGGAATGAAAATCGTAAGGCTCTATAAGAGTTCACAATGGTGAATCTGAGCCTCAAGACCTGCAATCATGGATTTCTTAGCAAAAACTTATACCAGACAGTTGGTGGTCAACTGCGTTTCCTATGAGCCGCGACGAACATCGAATGGTTGGATAGAACATTTCCTTAAAAAAAGCCCCAAACAGCTTCCGCCATTTGGGGTCTTTCTTTGCTATCGAGCTTCTTCGAGATTTCTCCAAAAGAAACCAAATAATACCAACAACTTATTTCGAGTAAAATTCGACAATAAGCTCGAGCGGGCATCCTCATGCGATTCCTTTGGTGGCCCCTGATATAGTGGGGTTTCTGGTCGGCATTCTTTCGGCTCTGACCGGTCTTTGTGGTGGATTTTTCTATATTCCGGCCTTTGTTTTATTAGGCGGCTGCAGCATCAAGGAAGCCGTGGGCACCAGCCTCGCGACTGTATTTTTAACGAGTGCCAATGGCCGCCATCACCTATGGAGCTGGCCTATCGAATATTCCCATTGCCCTGCTGCTCATGGCGGATGTCATTGGGGGCACTCAATTGGGAGCCTCCATCGCGCATCGTTCGCGCAATGATAGCCTGCAGCTGCTGTTTGTCCTGCTGATTTTCGCGGCTCATGCATCGATGCTGTTGAAGCGTTTTTGGGATACAGCCGCGAATATTGTGCTGTTCGGTAGTGGCCTAGTTTTGATTGTCATGGCTCTTTATAAAGTGCTCAGGCCCCGGTGCAAACCCTCTTCCTGATTCGTGCATCGGGAGCTTGAATCCAGATCGAAATTTGGTCAGGACGCCAGGTGCAGCGGCTTCGGACTTTCTTCATCATGATCATCTTCATCAAAATCGGCTGGAGCTTCGCGATCATCCGGCTGGGCTGCCACGGAATGATTTTGGCCCAGGACGATCCCGCTGAGATTGAGTACGGCCCGGTTGAGGGTTTGGGCTTCCCGATTGAGCATGCTGGACAACGTCATCGTTTCATGGGCCATGTTGGAATTGATGGCCGTGGTCTCATCGAGTTCATTCATCGCAGTCGTGATATTATGAATGCCATCAGCCTCTTCACGAGCTGCCGATGAAATTTCGCCCATCAGCGCTTTTACGGAACTTACGTGTTCAACGACTTCCGATAGGATTTCTTCGCAACGATTGGCAATGCGCATGCCAACCGCTACCTTATCAGCACCTGCCTGGGAAAGCCTTTCCGTTTGACCGCGTGACTCCTCGATGATGGCAGCAACTTCCGCACGGCTGGTCCGCAGGAGCTCTGTGATAGCGCGGGCCGATTCACCACTCATACGGGCCAGGGTCCCGACCTCCTCTGCGACTATGGAAAAGCCTCTACCGTTCTCGCCTGCTCGCGCTGCCTCAACCGAAGCATTGAAAGACAAGAGCTTGGTCTGAAAAACGATCTCGTTAATGACCTGAGTCCGCTCGGCTATCTTTTCAATGATGCTCAGCATGGCCACCATACGCTGGTTCCCCGCCTGATTCTGGTCTATCATCCCCGACATGGCGCCTTGAATCGCCTCCATCGCTTCCCGCATATTGGCCACAGAAGCCTTGCCTTCCGTGGAAATGTGAAGACTCATCTCGGCTTTTTGCGCCGACATATTCGCGCTCTCGACACTCTTGTCCACCATCGCGGATATCTCGTTGATGGTCGATACTGTTTCCTGGATGGCAGACGCCTGTTCACTGACCGCAGTTGAAGTTTTTTCCGATGTGCTTTGCAAAGACACTGAAGCCTTCAGATTTTTTTCGCCGGAACTGCGGATGATGTGCGATAGATCGATTAAGCTGCGGGTCAAAGCAGAAAACTCGCGGGTGGACAAAATAATGACAAGGACGGTCAGGATTGCCGCGCCCAGGAAAATGAAGTTCACGGTACTGACAAGCGTCTGGAGAGAATTCATATGCGCGTTGTTATAAATCCGGACCTGCTCATTGACCTTGATAATAAAGTTTTCAATGTTCTGGAGCGCGCCTTCCTGCTTTTGCCTTTGTGCCATCAAATCCGTATAACCGTTATTGATCAAACCCAGCTTTTCCTTGTACGCGGCAGCACCGGAAAGGATGCCGGCACGTTCTTCTGGTTTGAAATGAGAATTATTTTTCAGAAATTTTTCGAGAAAGGTTATCTCCTGATCCATCTTATCAATATAGGATCGCTCCCGTCTGGCAAGATAATCTTTTTCATGGCGACGAATCGTCAGATAGGACACCATGACCCGCGGTTGGTCCGGTGATTTATTTTCCTTCAGAATTTTTTCCATGCTATGTGCGACAACACGCAATTCGCCCAGGTACCCCGAGGAAGCATCGCCTTCTTCAACCAAACGCTGACTGATGACATCGAAATAGGTCTGATAGGATTTGATCTCGCTTTCGAAGGATTCAACCTGGGTCCGTGGAATCACATCCTGGTCCAAAGCTTTCACCTCAGATATATCCTCAAAAACATGAGACAAGGATTCCTTGCGCCGCTCGATCATAGCTTGATCACGTTTCATGATATAGGCGAACTCGTCACGGGACACACGATGGATATGATCGGCGATGCGAATCGATAGTACTTCCAGGCGGCTGTTGGAATTCACCATATGAGCATAGTCCGCGGCCACGATCCGGGAGCATAAAAACCCCAAACCCATGCCGGATAAACTCAATCCGCCGATGATACCAAGGGACCAAAAGGTCTTGGCTTGCATGGGCAGGTTGCGAAAACGGGACAAAATCCGCATCAGCGACCCCCTTCGATATGCTTGCCTCCATCGTCCAATGGGTTAAAACCTTTACCCTATTTATGATGAAGATTTCGTCATTCCAGGCTGTGTCTGACGATTGCCTAATTTTGTGATACATTGCCGCGATCTCGCAAGGAGGCGATGGTGCGGCGGCATGAGCTTAGTAAAGAGCAGTATGAGTTGATTGAAGATCTGCTTCCTATGAATGGCAACAGAGGTGGCCAGTGGAAAAATCACCGCGAGCTTTTAAACGGGATGTTTTGGGTTCTATACAGCGGAGCTCAATGGCGTGAGATGCCTGAACGCTATGGTCCGTGGAAGACAGTATACGACCGATTTCGTCGGTGGGGTCGAGATGGAACCATTGAAAAAATGCTGTCTCGATTTCATCTAAAACTGGACGAGAATGGATACATTGATATATCGGAAGCGTTTATCGATTCCACCATAATCCGATCAAGTCGATCCGCCGCCGGAGCAAAAAAAAGTCCTGAGAGCGAACCCTCTGGTCATGCGCTAGGAATGTCCCGCGGTGGATTCGGAACGAAGATCCACCTTGCATGCGATAAGAATGGTGTCCCACTTTCGGTAGTGATCACGGGAGGCCTGGTCCATGATTCGACGCAAGTGGAATCGGTCTTGAACAAAATCAGAATTCCAAGGCAGGGCGCGGTCGACCAACCTGCTTCAGCTGCACCTGCTGTCAGCGTCGACTGATAATTCATCGTCCTATACACCTGGCGATGTAAAGACAATGTTTCATTTTGGGTCCAGCAAATATTCCAAAGCGAGGAAAACATATTTTCTCGGATCGTTCCCTACTTTGTTCAGGATTTCAATGGCAGGATGAGATACCTTCCCACAGTTCAACTGCAAAGGAGAATCCATGTTGCGCTTATTCCAGGCAGGAATAATTCTAAGCTTCTGCACCGAGCTGTCCGCTGCGGGCCTGACTCCGCATGGGCAGTGGCCTTTGTTTCGTGGGGATCCAAGGAACAATGGCCACCAAAATCATCGTTTCCAATCCGACGCGATGCGCCAGACTTGGTCCTATCAAACTGGTAAAGGCATCTTCAGCAGCGCGGTCATCGATGATCAGGGATCCATTTTTGTAGGATCAGCTGACACCTGGTTCTATTCGATAGCTGCCGATGGTTCCTTGAATTGGCGCTATAAGACTGGTGAAATCATCGATTCGTCCGCAGCCCTCAGTCGCGACGCGAACGGTCGCTATCTGACCGTGCCCTCAGGTGACGGGTATCTGCATCAGCTTCAACTTCAGGAAGACAGCCGCTCGCAGCCTGAGGAGCTCTGGACCTTTGATGCCGCCGCTCACCCGCATCCCAATGGCAAGGGCTACAACTGGTTCGAAGGCAATGTGGCGATCGGGCCTGATGGTAATCTCTACGCGGGCAACACCAACTGGAATTTCTATTCGGTCGGTGCTGACGGATCCTTGCGTTGGTCCTTTCCGGCGAGAAATATGAACTGGTCAGCGGCCGCATTCGACCAGGAAGGCTATCTCTATATTGCTTCCCTGGATTTTCACTTTCGCAAGCTGCGGATATCGGACGGCAAGGTGATGTGGGAGCAGCGCAGCCTGGGTTTCAATTCCGGCTCACTCGCTCTGTTTGAAGATATGGTGATCGGCACTTCGTTCGATCACAAGGTCTATGCACTCAATCGGAATAGCGGCCATATTCTTTGGACTTTCAACTCAGAAGACCACATCTACAGTTCGGTCGCGGTAACGGGTTCGCGGATCTATGCGACGAGCACGGATGGTCGGCTCTACGCTTTGGATTTCACTGGAAAACAGCTCTGGTCCTTTGACAGTCATGATGTGGTTCGTTCATCGCCGGTGGTCAATCAAGGGCCGGATGGAGAGGATGTGATCTATTTCGGCGGTGGTAACGGCCTGCTCTACGCGGTCAATGCCGATGGCAGGCTGCGCTGGGCCTTTGACACCAATTCCAGGAGTTCTGAGCTGGCGGATCGCAATGATTTGAATGCATCGCCGACTCTTTCCGATACTGCGGTGATCATAGGTGGGGAACATGGGACGATCTGGTCGGTGCCGTATGATTACCCCCTCCTGCATCCGGAGGATCCTCGAAGTCTCGTGAATCTGCCCGAGTCTCCGGATGGGATCGTCGCGCACGTCCTGACTCCAGGGTCGCGCATTGTTCCACGAGGCGAATCCTCGGCCATCGGCGCTGCCTCGATCATGGCTTTGAAACTGGAACGAAACAAGGATGGCAAGAGGCAGCCAGGTGGTGTCAATGCCTGGCTCGGTCGCACCAAAATCAAACTGAATCCGGAGATTCCCTTCGAATGGCAGGTCTCGGCCGATGCGGACACGATCTTCATCAGACCGCGGGATTTCTGGACGCCGGGGCAGACGTATGAGGTGTCGATCGATAGCCAATGGATGAGCCATGGGCTGAAGGTTGGAGCCTTGGAAATCGGTGGCAGCCGATTCACGGCATTCACCGATACCTTGCAGGTGAAGGTCACAGATCAGCATTTGAAGGCGCTGCCCTGGTCTTCGCCAGCTGCATTCGCGGACGTTCTTGAAGTGCGCCGCCTCTCGGTCAATCAGCCCTCCATGATGCCGAGTTTGAATCAGATCGGTTTTGATAGCTATTACTGGCTGGTCAGCCTGGTGGAAAAGGGATCAAGGTGAAATTGAAGTCCCTCGAATTCCGGGGGCAGCTCCAGGCCGATCAGGGATCGGGTTCGATGGCGAGCTTCTTTGCCAATCCGGCAGCTGGCAGTGACTGGACCTATGTCCCAGCCATTGCCGGCTTAGGGCTTCTCAACAAGGATCTGCGCATGCCGATGGCAGGCACGTTTCTGACCGCAGACTCTCCATCGGTGCCAAAGCCGCAGGATTTTGCGCTTCTTTCGTTAAAAATCCGCGCTCCGAACCTTTTTCAGGATGGATTGTTGACGGCCGAAGTGCGCGGAGGGATTGACCAGGATTTCGATTTTCTGGTGACGGATCGGACCCAAAGCCGGACGATAAGTTTCATGCGGGGGCCGACTGTGCATTCGGGCGCCGGTGACCATCGCGTGATCGAGCAGATTATCCCGCGTGGAACGCCCTGGCCGAAGAATGCGGATGTGAGGCTCATGGTCGGACTCTATCCATTCCAGCTACAATAATTTTTAAAGTGGGGGCTCGCCTCCCATGACCATCTGTATGGCCAATGAATGCCATGCTTCCAGACGATACTTACGATGCCAACTCCATCTTTGTCCTGTAAGCACTCAAAGTTTCGGAGGCTTTTTACAAAACTTCTCCATCCTGGCTCCAGGTTGACCCTGAATTCCTATCCAAACGGACGATGCGGCCTTGACGCCTTCCTCGGACTCCATTAATAATGCCCCCCACAACGCTGAGGGACCCCTAGTATGATGTCATACCTTTTTCGATATCTGGTTATGAGTTGCTGCTTTTTGAGTGCAGGGCTGGCTTTTGCGGACGCAGGATTGCGCACGCTGTATGTGACCGATTTTAACAATCGCTATCACAACTACAATCAAACTCAAAAAAATCTGCAAAAAATTCTTTACCAAAACATCAACCTCGACCTTACCGTGGTGGGGCGGAAAAGCAAGGACAGTCTGGACTTATTGAAAAAGCCGGGTTTTTTGCAAGGCTATCAGCTGTTCATTTATAATGCCTGTTTTGCCGATAACACCGATCTGGCTCTGCTGAGAAATTTGAATCAGGAAATTCGCAGTAGCGGGGTCCCAACCGTATTCCTGCACTGCGCGATGCACAATTTCCGTTGGAGCTCAACGGATCCTGGCGTCCACGGATTGGGCAAAACCAAGCGTTTGAAGAAATCCTGGTCAAAGGCCTGGCCTCAGGAAGAATTTCCTGCATTCTGGCAGCTGACTGGGATGGATACTGTTAATCACGATTTGATCGGTCCTTTTACCGTCGATAAAGTGGGATCACATCCGATCATTCGAAATTTGCCTGAACATTGGACTTTGGCGCGGGATGAGCGTTACCAGACTTTGAAATTGCAGGAGAATGTCATACCCTTGTTGAAATCGGGTAATCATACTGTTGCCTGGTTGCATCAGGCCGGCAAAGCCAAAATCTTCGCCACCACTCTGGGCCACGATGATAACACGCAGCTGGACCCGAAATTCGCGGAACTTTTAAGCCGAGGTATTTTTTATATCACGGGCTATTTAAACGAAGCAGGGGAAGTGGATCCTCAAGCTCTGGGCCAAAAGATTTTTGCCAACTACTCGGGATCGATTCAATGCTATCCCCAAAGCATAGTTGAACCAGAAAATCTGGAAGCTGTTCAGGCCGCAGTGCGCCTGGCTGCAGAGCGTCAGCTGAAGATTAAAGTCGTCTCCATTGATAAACCCAACAGCTACAGTGAAATTCTTTGTCCGGAAAAAGGCGGCCTGCTGATCAATGTCAAACATTTGAACCGGATTCTGGCCGTGGATCCGAAGGCTCTGACTGTGACTGTAGAGCCCGGTGTGACAGTGGAAGCATTAGGCCAGGCCCTGCATCTCCAAGGTTTGAGTTTTGCCACGACTGCGGATTACACCGGTATTACCATTGCCGGCGGAATTGCCACTGCCGCCCACCATTCCTCTCTGACTTTGCCGGTGAGCATGAGCGAATATGTTGAAGCTCTCGAATTGGTTGATGCCCAAGGTGAACTGCATCGTTACACAGGAGCAGAAGCCCGGCGCTATGCAACCCATTTGGGTGTCCTGGGCGTGGTAACGCAAATCACTCTGCGCGTGGAGCCGGAATTCAAACTGCAGTATGGCTATGAAGCCGAAAGCGATGAAAGCCTGGAACACACGATTGAAACGCTTGTCCGCCAGCACAGTTATGGTCGGGTATCCTGGTTTGCCGGTGCGGGACGCTATGTCCTGGAATACTTTGATAAGGTTCCGGTCAGCAAGTACGGTGATTCAGAAAATAATCTTTGGAGCAGCACCGCCGGAGCCTTCCGTTGGGTTGGAGATCTGCCATATACCCTCATCAACGCTGGCCCCCGCATTTTGCAATGCACCGGTGAGGCTATACGTTCACGAGTCTGGCTGGCTCCTGTGAAGAATGTAGGTTCCGACGATTGGAAAAGACCTGTGGGTTTTGCCTATAAAATGCTGGGATCAGCTTGTGCTGCTGGCAAGTGTCCTTGGGATTACGGTGCTAAAAATCGAAGCATTGAAGTGGCAATTCCTCTGTCGCAGCTGAAAAATTGGATGCAAGATGTTCGGCAGGTGCTCGCCAAGGATCACGGTTGTTTCCCTGTGCTTGGTCTTTACCTGCGCTTCAGTCCAGCTGCGGAATCCTGGATGTCCATGGCGCGCGGCGAGGACACTGTGATGTTTGAAATCCATATCCCAACCGTGGACAAGCAGGATATTTTTGAACAGTCCGTCCAAGTCTATGATGAAATTTTGCAGTTAAGCCTGCATAAATACCAGGGTCGCCCGCACTGGGGAAAAAACAGCCGGCCGGTCTTTACTGGAGTGGGTGAGCGTTATCCGGATTGGCACAATTTCTTGAAGGTCCAAAAGAACCTGGATCCCCAAGGCTTGTTCGAGAATGATTTCTTCCGCAGTTTGAAAGGCAAGGACGTCAGTCTCCGCTATCCAGCCTGTGCCCGAAGCCATGATTGCTTTTGTGAAGCGGACAGTGATTGCGGAACTGGATATGTCTGCCGACCCGGTCTGGAGTTTTCTGAAGCGCGGGTCTGTTTGAAGCCCTGAAATAGGAAGTTGCCCACCCAGGATTATATGAAAGCATGCACCTGCTGAGGGACATCGGGTGCATCAGGACACCCGTGCCGCCACATGAGACGGCAGATAGGCCCAGAGACGAAAAGGAAGGCTGCTGGCGTTTTCAATATCCACGCCGTCCAGATTGAAGATGACGTCGCCGCCAAGTTCCCGATACTGCATCCGCACGGCATCCAGTCCCACCCCGCGCCCGGAGATTTCACTGACCGTATCTTTGGTCGAAAAACCCGGATGGAAGAGCATTTCTGTGGCCTCGCTAACGGTCATGGGCCGGGTCAATTTCCAGAGGCCCTGGTCGCGGGCTTTCTTTTCGATCCTGGAGATTTGCACGCCGCGGCCATCGTCTTCGTAGGTGATTTCAAAACGGCCATCGACTTCACGCACCACCAGCATGATGTGACCTTGGGGGGCCTTGCCTTGATCCAGACGTTCCTGGGCATTCTCGATCCCATGATCCAGGGAATTGCGCACAACATGCAAAAAGGAGGACTGCACCATGTTTTCGGTTCGGGGCCGAAGCATGAGACTTTCCAGGCCGATGAGACTCACGCGGGGTTTTTCCTTGCCAAGATCCACAGCCAGTCGATCGACTTCCTTCAACATCCCATCGAAGACATGCTGGGCCGACCGATAGAGGTAGACACTCAGAAAGTCCTGCACCGCATGCATCAGTTCCCGCGAAGGCGCATCGAGCGGGAGGTTATCTTGTAGCGGGTGCAGCTTCGATTCCAAGAGAACGAGGTGGTGCTTTTCCAGAGGCAGTTCGGCGCCACTGTTGGCTTCGCGGCTGATTTTCTGCTGATAGATCAGCTGATATTCCTGCAGGCGTGCCGCGAGCTCAGTCAGGTCCGACTGCAATTTTTCGCGTTGGAACTTTTCATTGGGGCCGTAATGCTGCTCGGCATCATGCACGGCGCTGGTCAGGCGCCTGAGTCCCTGGGATCGGGCCAGACCCTTCAAGCTATGCAACTCAATGAACACAAGGCGCTTGATTTGATCAGTCGCCTCCGTGGAATTCAGCTTGTTGCGGCTTTTTTCCAGATGAATATTCGCCAGCTCGAAGAAGCGCGGCAGGGTCCCGAGCTCCGCGCCAAGGAGCTCGATCAGACAGTCGAGTTCCGCCTGTCGATGCTGCTTTTCCACCTGTAACGCCCGCATGCTGGTCACGTCGCGGATGGTGATGAGAAGCCGTTCCACTTCCTGAGATTTACTGACCACGGCGTTCCAGTCGATCTCCAGGATGCGCTGCTGTCCGTCGCCTCGGGTGAAATTCAACTCGCGCGGCAACTGCCAGGAGTTCACGTCCCAGGCGTACAAGTCGGAACCAAAGGCGCTGAGCATAATTGTCTCAATGATGGATCTTTGTTCCGGGGTGATGCAATGACCCTGAAAGAGGAGTTCGGTGACCGACAGCCCACTCAATTCCTTTTGACCCAAAATATCTTCGAGATACCGGGAATAATGCGGCTGGATAGTCATATCATCGAGCACCAGGAAAATCACCTGAGGCACATGCTCCATGAGGGAACGAATATCCTGTGTCTGGCGATCCACTTCGATCTGGAGTTCATTCTGCAAGCGTTCAGCAGTTCGAAACGCGGTCGCAAAGCGTCGAGCTACGACCTGACTCTGCAGGAAGACAAAGACGTCAATGCCATACTGCATGATATAAGGCTGAGGAAACACATTGTACGAGACGAGGATATCATAGGCTATCGTTACCACGAGAACGAGCGCACTGCCAAGCGCCAGCTTCGCGCCTTCCATCTGCATGCGGATGGCCCGCACCATCACAACCAACGCGAACATGGACAGCAGGGCGATCATGAGCTGATAGAAATGGGAAATGCAGCTCATAGCCGTCCTTGCGAGGGCTCAGCTGGGTCAGTTCCAAACGATAGGTCCCGTAACCTTCCGGACCGAGAGGCTTGCCGCTGGTTTTATCCAGGAGCTTATTCCAGCCACTGCTGCCGCTGATTTTGTAGTCAGGTGCCTCAGTCAGGGCTTCAGGTTCGATGAATCGCTGCCAATAGAAATCCCAGGGGTCCGTCACGGTCTGCGCATGGAGGGGCAAAATACCAATAATACTTAGGATTATGCAACCAAGACTCAAGCGCAACTTTCCCATCCCAACTCCCTGTTTTGCGTCCTGATCAGCTCACGATTGCAGCGACTCACGTTAACGCGAAGGATTTTGGTCATTATACGCTATTGGGGGCGTGGATTTCGATCGAAAAACTGTCCATCCGGGAAGGCTTCGCGCAGGAGTCCCGTCCATTTCTTTTTGACAACAGCAGAAAGTCTGACCTGATATTGAACTTGCATGTTCGCAAATAGAGACGATTCTTCTCGGTTTTTTCAGCCAAGCATTTCAATTTTTTTCGTGCTTCGCGCCAGCCTTTCATGTCATATACGACGCAAAGAATGGAGAGGTGAAAGTGCGCAAAACTTTAATTGGCATGATTTTGGCTGTGACTTGTCCTTTTTATCCGATGCATGGTGAAACCGGGCCCCCCGCATCCCACTGGCGAAGTGCTCTGTATCCCAATGATTGGACCCCTGAGTGGACGGATCCCAAAGGCAACTTCCTGCATGACTTTTCCTTTGCCGGTTACCAACGTAGCGAGGTGAGAACCGCCGATCAAAGCCAAGCATCCATCCGTCGGGTGACCGATGCGCCTTATTTTGCGGATGCAACAGGGCAATCCAATGCAGCCCCTGCCATTCAAAAGGCGATCAATGATGCAGCGGCAGCGGGAGGAGGTGTCGTGTTGATTCCCGCGGGTCGCTTTAAACTTGAGGTGCCGCCGGGTCAGAAAACTGCCTTGAAAATACAAAGTTCTGGCATCATTCTGCGGGGTGAAGGCGCTGCGACCCAGCTTTTCACGAGAGAGACGAAGATGCGCGATAATAGCCTGATTCGTGTCGCTCCTCCTGTCGCTTCGTGGAAACAGTCGAGCCAGGAACCTCCGCATTTTTTAGTCCGTGACAGCGCCGAACGCTCACGTTTCATTGATCTGAAAACTCATACTGGTCTTCAGAAAGGTGATGCCATCATCATCCGCAGTGATGTGACGTTGGATTTTGCCAAAGAACTTGGAATGGAAGGATTGTGGGACCAACGACTTGAAGGCCCTCACTTTTATCGTGAGATTGTCGATATTGATCCGATGACAGGACGCGTCCTGGTCGATGTTCCCCTGCGTTTCCCACTTAAAGTTCGAGATATGGCTCGCGTTCACAAGGTTCAAGCACCTCTGCTGGAAATTGGTATTGAGAATTTGGCGTTTGGCATGGCGGAGCAAACCATTCCAGGCTTGGGTGAGAATGATTTCAGCCAGCAGGGTACAGCTGGCTATCAGTCTCACCGGGCATTCCTGCTCCGCTTCAATCATGTGCAGCATAGCTGGATCCATGGCATCAGCAGCTTTCAATTGCCTGAAAATAAAAGCCCGGTGCATCTTTTGTCCGGTGGGATAGCCCTGCATCAAGTTCGCTTTATAACCGTTGATGGGAGTGAGCTTTCCTACCCGCAGTATAAGGGAGCCGGTGGCAATGGATACCTTTTTGAATTGCAGAATGCCCAGGAGGTTCTGGTCAAAAACTCGAAGGCAACCGGCGGGCGTCATAACTTTGATGTGAAGTCCATGGGTTCAAGTGGGATCGTTTTCCTGCGTTGCGAAGCGCGTGAGGGGTATATGACGACCGACTTTCACATGCATCTCTCCCAGGCCGTTCTCTTTGATTCCATGCGTGTGGATGGCGACCAACTCGAAGCGAGATATCGTGACTATGGAACGATGAAGCATGGGCAAACAAGCACCCAATCTGTATTTTGGAATACTCATGGACTTCGCTATAGGACAGGGCAATCGACTATCGTCCATTCCCAGCAGTGGGGTCCTGGTTTCATCATTGGAACCCAGGGACCGGCCCACGAGGTGACCACACCAGGGGGCAGAAAAACCGAACCAGTCGACTGGAAAGAAGGCATAGGAGCGGGGGAGAATCTTGATCCACCGTCTTTGTATGAGGATCAGCTCAGAAGGCGCCTGCTCCAAAGGTGGTGAGGTCGCGCTTGAACCTCGTAAATTGGAAAGCGCATCCAATTGACGAAGCCACGGATTTCGGGCATCGCCAAAGCCCTGCTGACAATGGCATCAGGCTTTTGAACTGGCACAGGCTCGAAGATCGACTCGATGGCTCCATCCTTCAGCAAAGGCACGCGCAAGCCAAAGTAGTGGGTAGGGCTGACCGCTAGAACCTCGCGATAAAAAGGATTGGCCGCCGCCGGGCCGATCATCGCTTCAGTTAAGACCTCGGCATGCTGGTCTGAGAGCCATTTCCTGGTTCTATGATGCGCCCCATTATTGCCAGCCGTCATCGCTCCCAGCTTATTGCCTTATTTCTGCACCAGCCTTCGCTGCGCCGACGATCCAGGAGGACAATGAATAGAATACTGATGAAGCCAAATTTCTGGCCTATAAATAACTTGAATCAATACGCAATCAGACCAAATTGAAGAAAGAGCCATAAATAACCGATACGAAAGGAGCTATGCCGATATTGTGAGGTGGGTTTTATGAAGCATCTGAAGTTGCAGTTGCCTTCGGCCTTTTTTCTTCTGTTCGCCCTTGGTTTTGGCTGTGTCAGCGCCAGTGAGCACACGCTCCTTGAGCGCCGCCTGGCTGCAAGTGAAACACGACTCATGCAAACACGAAATGAACTCGACCGCCTGCAGAACGAGCGCGATCGTCTGCGTAAACATGTTGATACCTATAACGTTCAGGTGGGTGAACTGAACAGTGAACTTCATTCCCTGGATAATAAACAAAAAGCAGCCCGACTCGAACTGGAACGAGCCAAGGCGGCCAATCGGGAATTGTCGGAATCACTGGATGAGAAAGATAAAGCCCTGGGCCTTGCCGCGCGGTCCAAGGATGAACAGAAAAAGATGTTTGAAGCGTATCGCAATAAATTAAAGAAGCTTATTGAATCTGAGGATCTCACCGTCTCGCTGGTGGATGGCAAACTTGTGTTGTCACTTCCGTCCGATATCCTGTTTGCGTCTGGTTCAGCGCAGATATCCGAGCGCGGCCAGGATACATTTATGGAACTTGGCAGGATCCTGCAGTCCCTGAATGATAAACGCCTGCAGATCGAAGGTCATACGGATAATAATCCCATACGTGGCGGTCGATACGCCTCGAACTGGCATCTTGGTCATGGACGCGCCATGGCCGTGGTCGACATCCTTATTAAAACAGGCGTTCCAGCAAGCCAGTTGAGTGCCGCTTCCTATGGTGAGCATCACCCCAAGGGTCCGAACATCGACGACGCTTCCCGGCAAAGGAATCGTCGTATCGAAATCGTTATCATTCCACACCTTGGGGTTCTTGCTGAGGAACCGGTTCTGGACGATGCGAAGTACGCTCACTGATTTACAGACCACCGTCGCCCCATTGCGAAGAAGGTGCCCAAAGCAATCCAACAGCAGATCTTCCGTGGCATGCGGAGAGTAATAGCTGCTGGCCATGACTTCGATGCGTGGAGAAGGTTTGCCTAGGCATTCTGCAAGTTTACTCGCTCCTGGCAAATCCTGAACACGGGCATCAAAGATTCCAAGCGTTTTGCGACCAACTTGGAATCTTTCTTCAATTGACAATGGTTTCCACCTCGCCTGCCCCCGAGCGCACAAGACTCACAAAAAATGCGGTAGAATCATTCTCGCACGACGAGCGCAGTA
>NZ_DASQYZ010000176.1:0-5740 GCF_035638955.1 Oligoflexus sp.
GTGTTTATTTTTATCTGTTTTCATGGAAATACCGTGTCCCGCCTCGGACAATGAGCGCCGTACACTGGGACGTTAGAAAGGCTGAAGACTGCCCTTATGCACTCCTCAGCCTCATGATCACATCTCTCTGCCGGTATAAAACTCCCTCAGAATCTCTGAGGGCCTGTGCGCGTCTGGAATAAAAGGAGGTCTTTCAAAGAGCCTCCTTATCTGAATCACCTGAAGAATGCCAGGAAAGCGTTTCCTTCATTTTTACCCTTGGCGCTTGCAGCAATGGTCTGCACACTTCCATTGGTGAACACATTCTGCAACTGTTTCATTTCCACGATTTGCAACTCGCCCTGATTGCTGTACTGATAAACCGGGGTTGAAACCTCGACCATTTGAATTTCCTTGCCGGCTGCGTCTTTGGTTTTCTTCGCAACAGCCGTGATGTTCAGCACTTTCTGACCCGCAGTCGTGCTCACGGTGCAGCTTCCTTTGGCGATACCCTGGATCGCGGTTCCGATTTTAACGTTGCTGAGGGCTGCGGTATTGGCCGTTACATATGTAATCTGTGCACCTGCAGCCGGGGCCTTGGTGGACGCTTTGGATGGATCCGTATACTTTATGGCGATAACGGAAGGCTTGTTTTTATAGGCGTTGACGTCGCAAACAGTCTCGAACTTGCCGTTGCAGAGAAAGCCTGTGTCCAACCTGCCAATAATGAGGCCTTTGTACTTGATTTGTTGACCGTCCACCGTCGGCGCATCGTGCCCCCAGGTCAGGACTTTTTTGCCTTCAGCGAGGTAAAGCTTATTTCCATCCAGCGCAAACGATAGGGACGCGATGGAGGTTTCCACGAACAGCGAGTTGAGACTGCTGTCCTCACCTGCACCTTCGGTTTCACTACGGCAGCCGATTGATGAGGCGATGGCAAGGAACGCGAGTACCGTTACGAATTTCATTCTGTTCTCCTGCTGGGATGAATCAATTGCCTTCTGTAGAGCAAGCTCCGATCCAGGGACGCATCCTGCGAGCAAAGTTCATCTGTTGTTTTGTATGTCCTTGAAAGTTCATGTGATATTTTTTCAAACCCATCTGCGTTCGGTGCATCGCGTAGGGCGATGCAGTCATTGCGGAGGTCATGATGCTTTGGGCGATTTCCATGTATGGACGGTGACTTGAAGGATTTGAGAGGTATTTTTATCCAAACTTTCACTATCAAACCTCCACCGGGTTTCGGTATATCGGTAAAACTGGTTGTAAAACCCGGTCCAAAGGTGGGGGATGCCGCAATCAAATGTCAGAGTATCAATCGCACTAAAGCCGCTGGAGGCACAAAAAAAATGACGAGCTGACGCCAGGAGTCAAGGACGAGGTCTCATGCAAAATGCGATAGGATGACTCCCGAGTGCATCACGTGGATGGCCAATAGCCTTGAACTCAAGCCTTCGCTTGGGTATGGCCAAGTCCGAGTGCCACGCAAGGTCGGTGCGACGATTGCCCCAAGTCACCGGGGAAAACACAAATTACATGGCGAACAAATTGTTAAAAACGTTGTCAACTGTAGCAAGTCGCGATGGTTCGAATTCATCCATATTCCTGAATTCGCTGGATGTGTAGACAAATGGATTGAGGAACGTTTTCTGCAGAAGAGCATGTGCGACCAAGTCTGATTCTGATCTCTTGTCGCAGCGCCATGCTTATGTCGGGGGATGTCGGCCCCCGACAGGACTTGAATACCGCAAGTCGATGCTGTGGAGCACAGCTTTCTGCCCAGACCGACGGTCCTTTGAGCTGAACTTCAGGTTCCGGGTACCGCCTTAGGCGCTTTTTTCGGCTGTTCCTTGCTGCCCGCAAAGGTCATCACCTCATCTTCCAATTGCCACTCAAATTCCTCGAGCGTCGGTAGGCCCTCAAGCGAATCAGGCTGCTTCATCCCAAGCATGAAAACTTACAATAGGACAAGAGCAAGCGTATGCCTGCCTGTGTGTGTAGCAGCATCTGGACCTCAGCTGGCTGTTTGAGGTCAGCGAATATTATAGCAAGGGCGGGAAAATTCTCTTCCCTCATTTTCCTTCATCATTATTTGCCTTCTACTGCAGTGTGGAAGCTGGATTTGGCTGGATAGCAGCTATGTGATGTTTTGGAATGCAAGGAGGGTAGGCTTTACTAACAGATTACCGGGTGCGAAAGCGAGAGAATCCCCAGCTTCCGAAGACGTAAGGAGATTACTCCACGGTATTGTCTTTGGAAGCCACATACACCAGATCATACATGATTTTGGGTCCTTCCGGCGGCTCACCCCGTCATCGCTCCCTCTCGCCTAATTTGAAAAAAATTTACTATCAACGCATTCAACATGTTCTCCAGAAGCCCAGATTTTTTCGCATATATTTTGCAAAGGTGAAGACTTTCTGTTGCCTCCGACGGCACAAGAGGACGATGTAATCAGGCGGGGCGAGACTGGGAAAAACGGTTCAGTAGCGGATATTCATCGGCAGATCGATCGCGCGATCGCTGATGATATGAACCTAGCGAAGTGGAAAAGATGGTTATTGAAGCTGCTGTTAGCAGGCACAAAACCCTAGGTGCCGCGGCTCGGTGCCTTCGTCGTTATTATAGGTTTCGATGCCAGCAGTATTGGCTTCGCTTTTGTCGATAGTGATTTTTACCGCTTCATCATTTAACTTGATAGCCTTCGAAAGAAAGCGTTTTTCGGCTTTTCTATCGCGCTTTGCTGCTAGCAAATAGTCCACTGTATCGCCTTCCTTATCCACTGCCCGGTAGAGGTATTTCCGCTGACCTCTGACCTTGATATACGTCGCGTCCAATCGCCAGCTTTTACCCGCAGGCCTCTTAAGTCGGCGCACGGCCTTTTCCAGCCGTGGCTTACATTTCATGACCCAGCGGTAAATGGTGTTATGATCAATCTCAAGCCCGTGCTCTGCAGCCATCTCTTCGAGATCCCGGTAGCTCAACTTATAGGAAAGAGACCAGCGGACATGGGGCATGATGATCTGCCTCTTGAAACAATGTTCTTTGGTGTCAAAAAGTATGAGCCGGCCTCCGCAGGTTTCTCCGGCAATACCAAGGGCTTATTCAGCCGCAACAGAACCTTAATTACGGCCATGTACTGAGCACTGTCTAAAATATATAGTGAATTTTCAAAAAACAATGACCCAGGACGATCGTACACCCTTTGAAATATTACACTATTAATAGAATACAGGGGTCATCACGATTCACAGGATCCCTTCTGGGCGAAGCATTGAGATTGCAGGCTTGACAAAAGAATTGCGAGGGACTTCTGCGTCTTAACTGGGAAGCAGAGCATGTCCATTGCAGCGACCCGAGTCTGGACCAGGGCTTGCTTTACAAAAGTTAACATCGAGACAAGGAGAGATTATGATTCGCACTTATCCGAAGGCATTCACCTGCATTCTATTTACTCTCGCAATTTCATGCAGCAATGAGTCTCAGAAGGATAAGAGAGGAGAGCAGGTTCAGGTAGATGGCAAGTCGAAGAATGAGGTGGCAAGTGAGCTGAACTCAACGAGCAAGGACGCCAACAACGCAGAAAGTGCAGCTGCCAAACCCGAAGCTGCAGTCGCAAAAGATCCGAACGATGCGAACGATGCGAACGATGCGAACGATGCGAACGTTCCTGCTCCCACCGCCGCCTCCAATCCAACGACCATTCAAAAATTTCAAACTTTAGAACTTACACTTGAGGCGGGCAAAAGTGCTTTCTATAAGGTCATGCTCGCTAATTATGTGGTCTCCATTCAGCCGCTTACGGCGGGAGACTTTAACCTTTCTGGAGAAATCTATGACTTTGCGTGCGCCTCTGCGTTATTGCAGTTTGGAAAATTTACTGCAGGCGCTGGGGGCAAAGGCCAAGGTGGAGCCCAGGATGGTATGGGCGGCACCGCCACATCAGGAAAAATAGGTCAAAATGCGTGCTTAAAAGTCAGTGGAACTCACAAGGAAACGATAAAATTTAAGCTGACGATCGCCCAGTAGACGCTCTGACCTTCAGGGGCAGGGAGCACTGTGCGCCGGCCTAACGGGTCATTCACTTCGCTCATGTCCCCACACCGCTTTTTTACCGCCATTCTCGTGCAGGCTCCTGATTTTCCGAGGGCATGCTAGCGAAGGCGTCTTCTTTTTCGTCTGAGCGATCTTTTTCCTCCCCAAACAAATGGAGTCGGATCGCGGTTCCTACTGCAGTCGCCTCCAGCCATTCAATAGTTTCGATGCTGGTCGGTGGACGATTTCCCAACTATCCACGTTGAACAAGAGTATTTTGTATTGATTCAGCCTGAGGGCCAGGAGTTTCACTCAGCTCTTTGCAACGTCGTACACAGCATGAGCTATGAGGCCGGTATCAGGACCTGACCCCCGCTTCTTAATGCGTCTCCCTTCGAGTCCAGCATCAGGTCCGATCTTAGTTATTTGATCTTTGAGCAACCGATTGCGCCCCCGGCACTCCGAAACAGTGAAAACGCTCTGGAACTGATTCAAGACGTTGATTCGATTATTAGAGAAAAGGTGGGTGGGATCGAGAGCGCAAAAGCTCTGGCGGTTCAGGAAGCGCAGGAAAAAGCTCTGGGCTGGTACACCATGGAACAGGAAGCAGATGACATTGGGACTGAAATGGTCTATCGCCTGGGCCTGGATCCCATGTCCTTTGTTAGTACTCCGTGAAGTCAGCCGAAAACAAAGGTCAGGTCGAGTGGGACGGGGAACCCATACTTTCCACAACCGATCTCTAATTCTTGGGACCGCGTTTCACCGGATATGGAATTTGCATGTTGATTATTCTAAGGTTGCATGGTGAATAATTGGTTTTAGTATTGGTCACCTGCGCATGTCATGCGTTATTTGGAAATATATATCCTGCTGAGTTTTAAGCATTTTATTTCTGCTCAGAGTAGGTTCATTTTGTGCAATATGGCAGTAAGGCGGTAGGTCTCGGAATCTGCGGCAGTTAGATTAGTTTTGAATTACCGAGCTGGCCATTCCAGGAAATTAGAGGATTCGATATTTGTGGAGTGGCAATTTACGCCTTTGTCAGCCCAAGCGGTTGCGGCTTGGCGCCCAACCATCCATTGAAACTGGGAGTTGCTAGGTCAAAAGTCAGTGTGCGTTCTTTCGAAGTACAGCGTGGTTAGGTTACTTCATTGGTTTTGGACACAAAACTTGGCCCGTGGTGTTTGAGCTATAGGCGATACGCCCTCGGCCGCTGAATTTGCTTTTCACTGGTTGTCGAAAAATCATGTCCGAGACAAGAAATGGGAATCCTAAATGAACAGAATGGTTCGTGCTCATATGTTGTCGAAGGTAGTAGCATTCATGAAGCTGCCTCAAACCTTCGTTATCGTATGGGTGGTCTTGTTTCCCAAGGCCAGGGCCGAAGTTGCAATTGATATCGAAGTCGATGGCGATGTCAGGACAGGGATTGAGTATGAAAAGCGCAAAAATGGAGCTCACTCCTACGCTGAAAGCACGCTTGAGTTTGCATCGCAGCGTCGCGACGGTTTTCGCGCAGTGATTGAGGTACAGGGAAAAACCGAGACGCGCGAGGTCAGACTACGCGATAGCACGGTGGATTATAAAATCGATGACCAGCTCCGCGCTGAAATTGGTTTTAGCAAAAAACGCTTGGGCATCGAGTACAATCGATCGAGCTGGAACCGGGACTTGATCAACGAAACTTTGCTTTATAAAAAGCTTGAAGAGTTGACGCTCGTGG
>NZ_DASQYZ010000177.1:0-40025 GCF_035638955.1 Oligoflexus sp.
TTGGGAACACAGAAAGATACCGCAAGGCTTTCAGATCAAAACAGGATCATTTTCCGAAGATTCGCGCGGTCGATGGTATGTTAATATTACCTGTGAAATTCCTGATGAGAACTGGTTTCAGGAACCTGCGCCCTTTGGTTCAGAGGCTGGCATCGATCCGGGGATGAAAACCATCCTGACGACATCTGATGGCACGTCCTATAGCCGGAAAAACATTACCCAGCGATATGCCCAGCAGCTTGCGAAAGCGCAAAGGCATCGAAAGAAGCGTCATGCCAAAAAAATCAACGCGAGAATAAAAAACTCGAGGCAGGATTGGAATCACAAAAAATCCTTTGAGCTGTCGAAGCAATATCAGACGATATTTTTTGGCAATGCTTCGTCTGGAAAGTTTGCCAGAACCCGAATGGCCAAAGGCGTCTACGATGCCGGCTGGCATCAGATAAAAACCTTCCTCTCATACAAGTCCCTGAGGCGGGGAGGAAGAATGCTCGAAATCAATGAGCGAAATTCCACGGTCACTTGCTCGGTCTGTCTTTTAAAGACAGGTCCGAGTGGACTCAGTGGCCTTGGTATAAGAGAGTGGTCATGCACTTGCGGAGCGGTTCACGATCGCGATGTCAACGCTGCAAGAAACATTCTCCGTCTCGGACATGAGACGCTGAGCCTTGGGCATATTGCCTGAAGCAAGGGAAGCTCCCTCCATAGCGGTACTCCGCTTGGAGGGAGAGGATGTCACAAAGCCGATTTAAACCAACAGCCGGGGCGATTGCCCAATTCATACTTCATATAACGCGTGCAGGTGTGCTTCGCTGAAATCATTTCGGCTTCTGCGCTATTGCGTTTGCTGCCGAGGTCTTTGCCGGGAATTAAATTGCTGTCAAAGTCCGCGGAGCACAGCGAACCCGCCATCATCGTATCCAAGCGGCATTGGCCATCCGGGTGACCGTTGTACATTTTGCTCACGATGGAACTGTCAGGCGTCGCCCAATCCACTTTGCTGGATCCTTTCGATCCAGCCAGGTCCGCCAGGGATTTGCTGGCCAGCATCAGACGATAGCAAAGATTTTGATCGTCCGTGTCGTTCCAGGATCGATCGCATTGAGCTTTGGGCAAAGCAGGGATGAGGGCACGGGCTTCGGCATTTTTCGAACGTTGGCTGCCCCAAAGGACTTTGCCGCAGCTTTGGGTCGCAAAATAATCCGACTGCCCTTCGTTCGAGGCCCAGGCACTGGCAAATGGATATCCGGCGACGTGATGTCCGAGTTCATGGCAAAGGACGAGGGTGAACGCATCCAGCGTGACCTCGGGTCGGCGGGCAAGGCCACCGTACATGTTCACGCTCCAAGTCCCGAAAAACTGCATGGCACTGGCGTTGACGGTGTTGTTGGTCCAGAGTCGCGCAATCTTAAGCTTCCCCCCGTGGACTTCCTAGATAATTGGGGCATAGATGGCTTCCACCTGGTCGATGACATTATTGAAGTCTTCTTCCGTTACATTCGCATCGCGCAGTAAATTGTCTTCGAGATGCAAATCATTGGGTGGGAGAAAATCACCAAAGGCCGGGGAAGCCATGAGCGGAAGGCACGTAAACAATAGCTTGCAATATCCTGTTAGCATCTTCTTCTCCTAACGAATTTAAAAATAGACCTGCTTATGCAACGACAGAGTCTTTTGATTGGCTGGTCAAAACAATTTACGATTGCTAAATTTTTGTAGCTTGTTTGTCGACTTTGTTTTCTTGCTACTTTTTCGTATTAGAAGAGAAGTGCGATGGGATTTCGTGTAGAGTCATTTATTTCTTAATGAAAAGTCTGTTTTTTCCGATAAGAAATCAGGAATACAAGAGGAGGATGCATGAAGCGCAGAGAGTTTCTCAAGAACAGCTTGGCAGGCGCCAGTGCCCTTTGTCTGGCGCCGGTGATGACCGCTTGCACAGCGCAGGACCTGAGCACGGCCCATGCCTTGAACCTGATCGACAAACTTAAAGCAAGCCCTCATCTGCGCAGCGTGGGGACTCAAACGCCTTATCAGATCATTATGCATTGCGTGCAGAGCGTGGACTGCGCCCTCGTCGGTTATCCGGAAATGAAGGCCAGCTGGTTTCAGCGTTCCATAGGCCAGGCCGCTTTCCATGCTTTTTCGATCATGGATACCATGAAGCATGATCGCACGGCGCCGATTCCTGGCATGCCGGCTGCGGAAGCCGAAGGTGATGTGCAGAAAGCATTGGCCCGTTTGGAGGTATCCTTTCGAACCTTGCAAGCGGCTGGCGAGGTGAAACCTCATTTCTTTTTCGGGCCTTTAAGCCATCAGGATATGGAGCGGGTGCAGGTGATGCATTTTCTCAATCATCTGGAACTCCTGAAGTGGAAACAAGCTTAGCCTAAAAAGGCCGGTTTTCGCTACTAGCCCGTCTCTCAAGCGACAAATCCCACAGATTCTTCAATATAAGTTTTATTGAGCTTGATCTGCAGTCTGATCGGAATGAACTTTTCTCCATTATGGCTATAGGGTTTTTGAAGAACAAGGTCAAATCCCCCTTTATTAGTCTCCAGGAATTTCTTAACAGCGCCCATTCCGACCCCTCTACCGGAGATCTCTGTCACCGAGCTTGCTGTCGATATGCCTTCATGAAAAATAAGCTTGGCCGCTTCCACGTCCGAAATGTTGAATCCGTTCTTGATCAAGCCAAATGCTATTGCTTTTTTAATCACACGGTCTATGGCAATGCCTTGTCCATCATCATAGATTTCAATAATAAGATCAGTGCCGCGAATGCACGCTGATACATGGATATTGCCTATTTCATCTTTGCCTTTTGCTCGCCTTATGTCTGGGCTTTCTATGCCATGATCCATAATGTTTCTTAGGATATGCACCATGACATCATGCAGAATGTTTTCACCTTCTGGAGTTATCCGGAACTCGACGCCACTTAAGTGCAATTGAGGATGGGGCTTGTTCAAGTCTTTAGCAAGTCTTTCGATGTCGAGAAGCGATTCTTTCAGGCATAGCTCAAGGCTGTGATAGTATCGTGATGTTAAAGTCTCATATAATTTAAGTCCGATTTCGTAGACTTCATCCTTTGATTTCTGGAGAATTCTGTTGGTTCCGTGGATGAGGTCTTTTACCGTTCCCCTATCGAAGCAACATGTTTCTGGACTGGTTTCGTTCTTCCATGAAAGCTTGTTTTCTGCGATCGATTTGTATTCAGTAATAATGCCGGCGATATTTTCCATGTCGCCCAGAAGTTTTCTTTGGTTCCAAGCGGATCTATCGTTAATGAGGTTGGAGTATTCTTGCTCGATAAGGTGCGTCCCATCTTTTATAAGTGACAATCCCAGATACCTGGCGTGCCCCTTGAGCGTATGGATATTGATAAACATAACTTTTATTGAAGCTTCACTGTATACCTGAGAATTCTTGATAAGCTTGATGTTTTCTGCAATGAAACTTTCTGCTTTATTCATGAATCTAAAAAAGTCTTCTTTGCTATGTGCAATGATATCCAGGATAATGTTATTCTCTCGTTCTGCCTTCTGACTCATATGTCTTAATTTGATAAGCTCCGTAACGTCCCTATAAGACAACACAATGCTATCAACTGTTTTGTCGTCATTGAGTTCATAGCCCCAATCAAGTGCAAGCCATATACTGCTTTTTTCGCTCGTATGATACTTCACCTCCCGGGGCAAGTGGTCTTGATTGACTTCAAAATTGAATTCCGACTCGCCCAACGCTGCTTCCAGGCAAGACCTGATTTTTGCTTTATCATCGTAGCCTAGATCAAATTTTTCAAGATAAAGTTCTTCAAAGTTTCTGCCTGAAATCTTGTCTTCGCCGATAATGGTGGTGGCTTCTTTGGAATGTTCGTTGCAAATAATAGAGCCTTCGCTGATTTTGATAATTCCCTGGTGAATGCTATCCAGCAGCGATCGGACCTCTTTGGTTTTTCTGCCAACCTCTTTCTCCAGATTTTCATTCATCGATTTTATCTTGTCAAAAAGAACTTCCTTCTGGTCCTGAAGTATTTTTATCTTGCTGGCCAGGGCGAACGAAAATAAACTGATCTCTGAAAGGGTGCCGACATGCATTGAATAACGCAACATCTCGTCGTATTCAGAGCCAATGAAAAGCCCATAATTCCTTAGCAGCTGTATGACAGATCCAACTAGAAAAAACATGAAGGCAAGCAAATAGTATCTGGCGTCTTTAGCGCCATTCCATACTCTGTAAATGGCAGCAAAAATGAGGAGTGGAAACATGAAAGCCATGACCAGCCTACTGATTCTTACTGCATCATAGGTAGCAAATGCGCAAACGGACAGAAACAGAAATGTATATGTGAGCCATTTCACAATGCGATCAATTCTTGGGGTTTCTTTCAATCGCAAAAATTTTCGTGAGAACTGACCCAAAAAATAAATTGCGACGGCATAGAGGGCAGGACCTAAATTCAACACAAAATCAGTATTAATGGTTGCGAAAAATCTGTAGAAATATCCTTCCAGCCAAAAGAAAAATATGCCTGCGGTCGATGAATAAGCAACGTACAAAAGATAGTGGTTGTTTCTTGTGGAAAAGTATACGAAAGCGTTGTAAATGCAGATGATGAACACTGCACCAAAATACATGGCTAGTATGGTTGCTTCAAGCCAATAATCCTCAGAAAATTTCTTTTCTGATTTGAGCTTCATGGTAAAAACGATGTCCGTGTAAGTTTCCACATATACGATGATTTTTGCCTGCCTGGATTTCTCGATTGAGATGGGCAGGACGGGTCGAATGTGCGTCAGGGGTTTTTCATAGCTGCCGTCGTCCATTTCACCTAGATGATGATGCCGAATGCTTCCATCTTGTATGACCCAAACATTCATATGTCTAAAATGTGGATTATCGAGTTCAATAGTAAAGCTTTTTTCATCAGACTCATTTGCAATATTGAATTCAGTCCATAAGGTTCTGTTGCTTTGATCTTGCGGAAATTTCTCAAGAGAGACGTGGGTACCACCTTCCACTGAAATAAAGTTATCTATGGTTACTTTCTGGTTTTCGCTGCCTGGAAAGGCAAACATCTTCAGTCTGCTGAGGCTATATTCGCTGTTTTGATCCTTGATAATTATTGTTTCCGCTGACGCCGGAGATGACAAGGTTTGCAAGGCGACACCTAGGAGAAAAAGCCTTAAGAGGGACCCTAGGTTAAACATGTATCCGCCATGAAGTTTGTGATTGATTTCCGCAGATTCCTTTATCGACACGTCACATCTTTGGTTTAATTGGTGGGGTTAAATAGAAGACAACCCAATCGATAATTATCTTTTGGTACATTGCATTAAAATTCACTTTTGCCCCAAAGCTTGGATAGTTTAAACGAGTCCTTTGGCGAAGCAGCAGTTCGACACAATGATAGTACGATCTGGTCAAAACCCCGGAGCGAATCGCAAGTTAATGAAACATCCGGAAACGGGGGTCATATTCGAGGCATGGCGGCGGGCCGCAACGGCTTCAAGCCCTACCCGCAGTAAGGCTCATGCCTGCTTTAAGTAGTGGTGGATAGCCTCGATGGTTTCGTGAGGAGCGCTGAGGTGCGGACAATGACCGGTCGCTTGCATGATATGGAGCTCGGATTCCTTCAGGACCTTGTGCAAATAACGCCCCACTGTTTCAGGAGCGATGACGTCCTTCGAACATTGTAAAATCAGCGAGGGCACTTGAAGTTGGGGCATATCCGATCGGTTGTCCGAAAGAAATGTCACGTGAGCCAAGTGTTTGGCAATCTCGGGTTTCGTGCTGCAAAAATTTTCGATCAGCTCTTCCGCAAGTTCAGGATGATCGGGGTTGCCCATGATGAGTGGTGCCATGGATTTGGCCCAGGTTTCATAGTTGCTTTCCACAAGGCGCAGCATGTCGCTGATGGCTTCATATGTGAAGCCACCGATGTAATCGTTCTCGTTGAAATAACAGGGCGACGGACCGACCAGAATGAGCTTGGAAAAAAGCCGGGGCTTTTTGATGGCAGCCAGAATTCCGATGATCGAGCTGACGGAATGTCCGACGAATATCCCGTCGGTGATTTCCAGTCTTTCGCCAATTTCAATCACGTCATCGGCATAACCTTGCAGCGTGCTGTATTTGCTTCGATTGTATTTCGATGTATCCGACTTCCCAGCGCCGACGTGATCGAACAGAATGACTTCATAATCCTGTTCGAAGGCCGGCGTGACCAATCGCCAGATCGTCTGATCACAGCCATAGCCATGCGAAAACAGGATGGGCTGACTGCCCTGGCCGCGAACGGTAACATTATTGCGATCGATGATATTCATGCAGACTCCACCGGGTGCTTGGGGATTTTCAAAACAAATCGGGTGTGGGGGCACTCGCGGTCGAGCCAAAGATCACCGTGATGATCCAGAGCGACGGCCCTTGAAATACTGAGTCCTAGACCGGTTCCATTGCCGATGGGTTTGGTCGTATAGAAGGGCTGAAAAATCTTGTCCTGCAGTTCGGGAGGTATGCCCGCTCCGCTATCAGTGATCCATATTTCCACGTCGTCACCGCGATCGTGCACGCCCACTTCAACCCACCTCTCCTGGAGATGCTCCACAGCATAGAAGGCATTATTCAAAAGGTTCAGCAGCAGCTGGAGCAGTTCAACAGATCGGCACGAGACCTCAAGGTGAGGCGAGAAAGGGGTGATCCTAAGCATGATATCGTGAGATTTAAAGCGAGCCGCACAAAGTTCCAGTGTGTCATCCACGAGCGCTCGAATCGGGGTGCGCAGGAACGGGTCCCCGTGACCCTCACGGGCAATGGCCCGCAGGGACCGAACAATGGCGGCGATACGATCCGTGGTTTGCCGGATATTCTCCGCCGCCTGAATCAGCCGCTCGATGGATGGCATATCGGGCCGCACCAGCTGGATGATCTGCCGGGCCCTGAGCTGAAGTATGGCCAGGGGATTGTTGATTTCGTGCGCAATGCCGCCGGCCATTTCACCAAGTGCTGACATTTTGGAAGCTGCTACGATTTGAGCGCGCTGTTCATTGATCAGCTGCTCGTTTTCCCTGCGCTCGGTGAGATCCTTTTCCACGCGGATAAAGCGAGTCCGCGTATTCAGGGCGAAATCCACGCGTTCTGCCGTGGCGACCACCCACACGATGCGGTCCGACCCATGCTGATAGCGATACTCGCAGTTGAAGGCCCGATCGTTTTGGATGAATTGATTCCACGCTTCCTCCACCATCGGGCGGTCGTCGCGAAATACAGCCTGCAACCAGCCGACACCAAGGGCCTGACGCAGACGGCACCCGCTCGTCTCACTCCATATTTTGTTAATGTAGGTACAGCGGCCGTCAATATCGGCCAGAAAGAATCCAATCGGTGCCAATTCCATCAGTTTGGTAAAGAAGATGGAATTATTGGTCAGCGATTGTTCCACAGCCTTGCGTTCGGTCACTTCGAAGGCGATGAAGTGATAGTGTCTCAGGCTGTGATCTGCATTCAGAATTGGCACGATAGTGGCTTCTGTCCAAAAGTGCATATGATTGCGGGCGACGTGACAGAGCTCGCCCTTCCACGTGATGCCACGACTCAGGATGGGCATGACGTGCTCGACAAATAACTTCCGCGACTCATCGCACAATAAATTATGAAAGGGCTGTTTGCAGATTTCTTCGTGGGCAAAACCAGAGACCCGAAGGAATTTTTCATTGGCATGGGCGAGGGCGCCATGAGGCTGGATCAGGCCAATCAGAGCGAACTGATCCACGGCATACTGCAGTTCGCGGATGCGTTCAAACTCGTCTTTTTGCAGATAATTCGCCAGCTTCGCGCTCATATTCCCGTCCGTTAGGAAACAGCAGTCGAAGCCTTGTACCATAAGATTTCATAGACGAATACTCTCGTATCACTGTTTACATTGCGTCTTGAATGATATTCCCCATGATCCCTTTAAGGCAAAAGATCTTCTTCCACATCGGTCGGCGAGAGCTGATATTCGACGTCCTCGTGATGAATGGAGGCGTACGACGGAGGCGCTGTGACAGGTTTCATCCAAGGCGCACTGAGCCAACCAAAAAACAAGCCAAGAGCAAAACCTATGGCGTGGGTACGATAACTGACCTGGGGTTCGAACTGCGTCGGGACCAGGACGACCAGAGAAAATGCAATAGCGCGCATGACGCGATGGGTCCAGCTGAGGTAATCCGCGTGGCGAAGAAAGAGAAAAAGCCACAGGGCTGCCATGAAATAAACCATGCCAGAGGCCCCAATCAAGCGGGTCTCGGGGCCATAGGTGAGCAAGGCCAGTGCACCTGTAAGCATTCCACCCAGCACAGAAAGACCTGGAAAAGCCCACAGACCAAAATAATTGCGCAGAAAAAGTCCGAAAATAAGAAAGAGTCCGCTGTTGGCTAAAAGATGAGCGATGTCGGCGTGAACCCACAGCGTGCTCATGAGACGCCATATCTGACCTTCTTCAAAAACGGCACGTTGGGTGGCGGCGAGATGGTTGACATCAGGATGCATCCAGGACCAGTAGGATCCGATGGAAAAGAGCACGAGGAGTAGCAAAGCCGGTCTTAAACTCGTGGCCTGAGGTCTTTGACCCAGGGGATGCTGGCGCAAGTCCGGTTGCTGGATCTTATCGTCCTCACGTTCTTCACCAAAATCAGGATGCAGAATGCGCGGCCGCAGGGCAGGGGCAGGGCGGGGGCGAGGCCATTGGGGGAGTTCAGATTCAGGGAGTGCCATGGTCAGATCCTTTCTAAGAAATCGGCTGCTTTCTCAATGTAAGACCACTTGGAATTTTGTCAAACCCGGGTCCCTCTTGTTATGATAGGAAGGCACCATCGCCGGGGGACCTTATGTTCTTCAATCCAAAAGTATCGGTGACTTACAATGTTCGCCTCAAACGGGCCCGGGCGCAGTTTCAGGTCGGAGAGTGTCTGAAAGCGCGCCGCCCACCGACCGATGCCCTGGATAAGGCTCGGGAGAAGCTCGAAGAGGAGCTGGAAGAGGGGCATATTGAATATTTTGAGGTCTTCGATAAAAAGTTTCAGGCCCTTTGGCAGCATGTGCGTACCCATGCCGATCAACTGCCGCAAGGTAAGGAAGTTCGCTTTACGTTAGCGCAGGGGGCGCGGGCCTATAGCGAATTGCTGGTGCAAAAGTCACGCGATCCATCCCAGCTGGCGCTGCTTAGCTGTCGATTTTCCGAGCGCCGGGCGAAAAGTCTCTTCTTCAGTGCCTTTGTTTTCCATATCGTACGCCAGCTTCAGGAACTCGGCATCCATGAGAAAGTGGATGGAGCCCAGCTGCGTTTTGCTTATCTCCTCATGAAGGCCGGCCAGCAGATTGAATTTTGGCCCCTGAAAGCGGCACCGCATGCCGAGATGTATCCCAAGCAGAAACTCCTGGTGGAGCTGGACCCGCTGCATCATTTTGTGTCGCTGCATATCTTCGACGCGCGGCTGCTCCAGGACGTGTCCAAATGCGATAAAATCTATCAGCATGCCTTCAATTCCTTGAAGGCCGATACCAGTTCCTTGACCTGGCTCAAAGATCATACGTTGGAAAAACTTCGCTCTTTGAATAACAAGGTTCAATCTCTTGGCTTTGCACTCCCGTACAGTCTGCTGATTGCCTATGACAGCCAGTATCGACTTGATACCGGAGACGTTCATGAGGATAAGCCGTCGGTCAAGGACGCAGGTGGCGAGGAACTCCCGCGTTGGAAAATGCGCGTGGGAGCTTTGATGCGCCGGCAAAAGAGTGACTACATCGAGCTGGGTGTGGATGAGTCGCGGATGAAGGCCGTGGTCAAGCAGATTCATCCCAAGGCCTTGGAAAAGGTGAAGGATCAAATCAATGCTGACTGGCTGCTGCATGAATGTCACAAGCAGGCGATTGTTTTCGGTTATGAAAACTACCTCGACATCGTGGTTGAGGCCCTGCAAACCGGCAAAAATCCAATTGGCATGTGCGTGGCCGAAGGACAACCCGCCAAGCCTGGACTGAAACCCTATTTGCATGAATGCTATCGGGATGCCCCTGTCTTACGCGAAGGGCAGACCGACCACGTGAGGGATCGGCAGAACACGCGTCTGGCTCGGGCGGGGCAGATGATTGCGGAAGTCCGGTACGATGATGGTATTCCCGGGCGCAATGTGTTCGGGGAGGATATTCATGCGGTAGGTTCGGCGTTGGAGGCCCGGATCAGTGCCGGCGAATCCGTGCAGATGCAGGGACCGGGCTCATTTGTGGCCACGCGTGATGGATTGATTGAGTGGGATGGGCACACTCTGCAGATTGTGCAAACTTATGTGCATCAAGGTTCGGTGAATCTGAGTTCAGGAAACCTCGCCTTTGATGGTGCCGTGGTGGTGAAGGGGGATATCGAAGCCGGAGCCACCGTGGAAGTCAAGGGGACCCTGCTGGTGGAGGGCGTGATCGGCCATGCGATCGTTAAGGTTGGAGGCGACCTTGAAGTCATGGGCGGCCTTATAACCTCGAGAGAGGGTTTGGTTGTTGTGGGCGGATCCTGCCAGGCGCAGTTTGTGGAAAATTCGCGACTGCATGTGAAAGGTTCGTTGATCGTTCAAAAATCCATCCTCAATAGTGAAGTCATCTGCGGGGGTCCTCTGGTGGTGCGCGATCCTGTTCGTGGCCTTATCAGCGGCGGGCACGTCAGCTGCTGGCAGGCTATTGCTGTGCGGCATCTCGGTTTGGCTCAAGGCCAAATCACCGTTTGCCGCATTGGAACCCACTATATCAGCGAAATTCGCTGGCAGCGCATGACCCGACGCGCGCAAGCTGTGCAGGAATATGGACAGGTCCTGACGCGGCAGCTCAAGGATCTGCCCAGTGGTCAAGGTCGCAAGGCCGCTGAGATTGATGCGCAGCGGCAGGCTCTGCAAAGCCGTCTGCAAAAAGCGGAAAGGATACTGCAACACATCGAACGCCGCCGTGATCTCCTGGAAAAACAGATGCAATGGAATCAGAATGCGACCCTGGTCGTCCGCGGTATTTTGGATCGCAGTGTCGAGATCCATGCCGTTGGCAAAAAGATTAAGTCGAGTCAAAACCTGCAGGGCGTTTTGGTGTCAGCCGCATCTTATCGCGGCTCGCAGATCCATGACATCAACATTTGGAATGAGTTTCAAAAGGCATGGCCTGAGGCGCGTTTGGGTGATGCATCCTGAATTCAGTTTTTCGAAACACCAACATCCTGCTGGATCTTGCCGGGCATTCTGGTTAAGGTGGGGCCGTATTTCACACAATCAGACATTCCATCCCGGAGTCACGTCATGCCTTTTGCACGACACCTTGCCCCCTGTCTGTTCGTCTGCAGCCTGTCTTTAGGTTGCGGCTCGCTTCCCAGCCCGGATGCCTCGACGTCCATCTATCAGGGCACGATCACCAAGGATCATGAATCCGTCGGCCTTTTGATTCGTGACGGCAAACTTTGGTGTTCCGCCACACTTATTGCACCGCAGCTCGCGCTGTCGGCAGGCCATTGTTTTGAGGGCAAAAGTGAAACGCCAGCTTCACTCTTTATCGATTTCAATCAAGGGGCCATTCGCACGCAGGTAAGCGAAGTCATCGTTCATCCGCAGTACTCGGATTGGTTTGGTCGTGTGACGAGCGATTTTGCGCTCTTGAAATTGGCTGAAAAACCGGGTCTGCCCAGCATGAAACTCGCCGCATCCGCACCGATTAAGGGCGAGCCCGTGCTTTTTGTGGGCTATGGTTATACGGATTCTTTGGCCAAGGATACGTTTGATGGCACCAAACGCATGGGAACGAACAAAGTGGGAACGGTGGACGCGAAGAAACTTTTCTTTCCCAAACCCACTGATGCAACCACCAGCCAAGTCTGTCGTGGTGATTCCGGTGGTCCTGTGTTTGCCACGAGGTCAGGTGGACTGGAGTTGATCGGTATTGTTTCGGGAAGCACCGAAGGCGCTGCGGCCAAAACCTGCCGGATCGAAGCCTACGCTGCACGGGTCGATGCTTACCTGGAATGGATTCGGATCACGGCTGGCTTGCCGCTGTAATCCGTTGGCAAGCAGGAAAAAGGGCTGCGCCCCTTTTCAAGGTGCGCAGCCCTGCATCAGAACTTCGTTTACTGCGAGATTGTTCCACCCAGCGTGATATCGGATCCACCGTCCGATGAGAAGAGGAAGATCTTGACCTCAGTATCGTTCTGCGTATCGTTCGTGGACTCAAATTTATTGGCACTTAAATTGCTGTTTAGAGCTTTGCCGACAAAGGTATTGCCGGACAGCGTGAGGTTAAAGTTCTGGGCACGATCCTGGGAATAGCCTTTGTTGAAGGTAAAGCCTCGGCAATTGTTGGCCAGAGCACAGTTGATCGTGTTGTTGGTCATGGTCAGCGTATCCGTGTCCCCGTCCATGGGTAGCTTGTAATACAGATCACACTTCCCGCTGCCCGTGCTGCACGTTATTGTATTGTTGCTGAATGTTGTTGTGGGCGAGGCGCTCGCTGACACATTAACCAGTTGATTGCTGACGGTCAGGTTGCTTGAACTGATCGTAGTCTGGCCTGTGCTGTAGTTTTGGTCGATAATGCGGCTGCAACCGCTGACAGTGAGGTTGGTGGCCGTGATTTGAGGGTTGTTTTCAACACTGAAAAGGGTGGTGCAGCTGGTGATTGTCCCACCGTTGATCGTGACCGAACCTGAACTGCCGATCTTAAAGGGTGTTAGAGCATTGGTAAAGTCGACATTGTTGATGGTGTAGTTGCCAGTTGTATAGATATACCAGCCGTAATAAGGCGTTCCCGTATAGCTGTTGTTTTCCAAGGCAAAGGTTCCCGACCCTGGCGCATAGATCGCGTGGGACGTACCTGTCCATTGAATCGTATTGTTCTTAATAATGGTACCGGTGGCTTCACCATACTGATAAAATCCAGCCATGATGGAGCCGGAATTGTTGGAAAAGGTCGTGTTGCCAATCCCGGTCTGCACCGCCAGTGCGGTTTTCCATTCGGTGAAAGTATTGTTGCTGACCACCAGATTATCCAGACCATACTTGGCGATGGATCCAATGCCTTCGGTGGTGCAAAGGCTACTATCAAAAGTATTGTTGGTGACGGTCCCTCCGTTGAAATTGAGATAGCCCGCCAATTGAAAGCGCGTGTACTGGATTACGTTTGAGGTACTGACGCCTGGGAGGGTTTTGCTGAGATCCATGGTAAAGCTCGTGATCCCAAAGGTGTTGCATGAGCTGGCGACAGGATCCTTGCGACTGATCAGCACCTCCTCTGTGGACGTTCCCTTGGACGTAAACACACCCTTTACAGTGACTGTTTTGTCAGCCTCAATATAGAGGCTGACGCCACTCCTGATTTCCACGTCACTGCTGAAGGTGATGTCATCCGTGATCAGATAAGGTGATTGCTCTTTGTAAAGAGTGACCTTGCTTGCATAGGTTGTATTGTGAATCAGGGTGTAAGCGCCCTTGTTAATCGCATCGGACGAGACTGTGGATTCGTAACCAGCATAGTCCTTGATTTTTGCATACACTGTTTTTGAACCGTTGCCGCTGCTGACGGCCCAACTTGTGCGACTGCTGAAGCTTTGCCAGCTCGCTCCGGTAAAATTCGCATCATTACTGAGCATGATCTGTTGAATGCCGGCCCCCGTATCGGTTCCCGTCACATCCAAATAAACCGCGGAGGTGGCTGTCTGAGCCCAGCCTTCCATGATTTTGACTTCCGAGATCAGTGGTACTTCGGTGTCGACAATCACGGTGTCAGAGAAGGGAGAGCTTTCGAGACCATTCAAATCCGCAAACGTCACATAAAGATTTTTTTCGCCATCGGAGTCAAAGGTCCATGAAATCTTTTTTTCGACGGGCTTCCACGTCGTATTCAGAAAGGTCGGATCGGCCGATACCTTCATCAGAGCCGCGTCCCCATCATAGTTGAGGCTCACTTCGACCGTTCGCGATGTTCTGATCTTCCGATCCTTGCCGCCTATCGCCGTGGTGAGATCATGCTGCAAACTGATACCGCCCTCGGGCCCCAGCGCCAAGGACAGGGGCACGCTGCCAAGGTCTGTCAGTTGATTTGAGGTGACGGTAATGACTTCGAGCGTGGTGGTGGCAAAACCGGTATGCTGCATTTTCAGAGTGTACGTGCCTTCAGGCAGGCCTTCCAATAAAAAGCTGCCCTGACTATCCGTCTTGGCAATGAAATCAGTGCCGGGCACATAAACATCGGAGCCAGCCAGTTCCAGGTTATTGGGGTTATCGAAAAAGGTAATAAGGCCCGTGAGCCGCCCGGTTTTCTTAAGTTTCTGTTCGCCAAGATCGGTTGTTTCCAGCGGTTTGACTTTGATCTCATCAATCTTCACGCCGTATTCGGCAGCCGCAAGGCCGGTGCCGCTCGCCGAGGTCACAAGCACGTTCAAGGTTCCAGCCGGAGCGCTTTCAATCTGAAAACTGCCATCGCTTTTGGTCTTGGTCACCAATTCCGGATGATCCTGGACGGTGACCGTTGCCCCGGCCACGGTCGTGGCGGGAGCCCCGTCATCGATCTGAAGCTGACCGACTATGATACCTTTTTGTGTGGCATCGGCGCTGTTGACGATGGTGTTGCGCTGGGTGGTGTTGCCACCACAGCTCATGAGCAGCAAAAGGCAGAGGAACGTGCCTGGCATGGACCGCATAAGGTGACCTCGTCTGTTTTTTTGACGAGTTCATTATAAGAGATGAACCGGGGAAAGCCGAGGTCAAATATCCTGCCGGGTAAGAACGAGTTCGTGTCACGAATCCAGCTGGTTTTCCTAAAAATGTGGTTCAGGGGCAAAAGACCTCCGATTATTTCTCCTCAAAAAGTCAAGCCTCTGTCGGAACTTTTTACAGGGACGGCAGGAACGGAAAACGCCAGCTCATTGTCCTTATGCAGGCAGGTCATTTGCCTCGAACAACCGGGACACTCATAGAGAAGACACTTGTAGGACTTTACGTAAGTCTTTGGCTCAAAAGCACCTGTGTGTTTCGCTGCTGGTCGGCGTCGTGCTGTGGGTCGATCATCGCTGCCATCGTAGCTAAAGCATTGCTGCAGACTACTCCACTGTATATTTGTCAAACCTGCTGATTGTTCCTAGGTATACCGGAATTTTCTGGTGCGAGTATTCTGTTGTTTGAGTCAGCAGGAGTTCATATACGGCAGATGACGCGTAAGTGAAGATCTCTGCGGAAATCATCCCACATTGTTTGGGTTGTAGGAAAATGCCCAGAAAGGACAAAATATGAAACACAACCATGGACACCAGCACGGAAAAAATTTGACAGGGGTCTTTGATCGACATTCCATGTTTCGTGGGATAACGGCATTCGCTGCCGCCATCCTTGTCATCCCGGGAGCGTTCTCTGCAGAAGATAAGCAGATCAAGGAGGCATCACCGTATGTCGCCGTGAATGAGCCTCTTCCCACACTCACCCTGGATCAGCCGCTTCCTGAAGGTTTGCAGCAAGGACTCGTTTGGATTCAGTACAGGGTTGAAAACGTGCGGATCCTGCCGGTGTTTGGGGAGGCAGCCAAAAATGTTTTGCCGCGCATCGGGCATCTTCATGTTCACGTCGATGACGTACCCTTCTGGTGGGTTGAAGCGAGCGACAACAACACCATAGACATTGCCGGGCTCCCGGTAGGACAGCACAAGGTCAAGGTTGTCCTGGTGGATGCGAATCACCAGCCCTTTCCCGGGCAGTCCAAGACCGTCACGTTTGATTTGCCCAAGCAACTTAAACAGTGATGGTTAGGAAGAAAAAGTGGATGTCCGTGACTGTGCCAAGGATTTGTCGAGATCGCCTGGTACAGATGGATGCCCTGTCTTTGCTGGCGGCCGTTATTTAATGGCCTTTGATCATCGAGCGCCACGATATCGCGGGCGACCAAGATCTGCGAAGCGACGGTCAGAAAGAAGATCAGGCAGCGGGGCCCTGGCATTTTGTCCATCCAAGCAGAGTCTGAAAAAGCTGCTTAGGCCGCTTGTTGAAAGTCCAAGGTCTGTAACATGGGAACCTGGGGCGGCAGTATAATGACGAATTCAAAGCGCTGGTGATGAGGCAAAGAACCCTCACCTAAAAGGCGCACCGCAATCGTACCACGCAACCTTTCGATACAACCTCGAACAGCATCCATGCCTACTCCGCGTCCAGAAATTTCGGTCACAGTTTTGGCACTGGACACGCCGGCCATGAAGATGGTTACTGCGACATCGTGATCACTGGCTGCTTCAGTCACAAGTCCTCGCTCCAAAGCCTTCTTGCGCAGAACCGCTAAATTCAAGCCACGGCCATTGTCAAAGTAGACGATTTCAGTCTGTTCAGGTTGAAATCGAATATCGATCCGAATGCGTCCTTCATCGCCGAGCATAAAGCCGTGATCCAAACTGTTGCGAAACATGTGAACAAATATATCCTCAAACAGATTGAGGTGATCAGGATCGACAAAAAAGTCACCCCCCTGAATCTTCACTTCCGGTGCCGATTTGTTAAGTTGTTTGGCGAGACTTGGCAAGGAATCGATAAGAGGAATAATGGCCTTTTTCAAGCTATTGGTATTCAAGGCGTCGAATTTCTGTAGCATGGGGTAGTACTGATGTTTCTTCTTTGGGTTCAGGCCCGACCAGACGTCGCTCATCATCTTCGAAGCCTGGACTATCAGATTCTCGGTTTCAGCCACAGCCCCACGCTTAAGCTTATCATCATGGATATTCTGATAGAAGCCAATTTTCGTTTCAATTTTAGCCAGAGAATCAAAGCAAAGCTTAAGGTGTTCAGACTTGAGCTTGTTCGCATCGACTGCAAAGAGATCATTCTCAACTTCATGCACCAGGGCGGATAAATCATCGAGTTTATAGGTCCTGGCATTGCCCTTGATAGTGTGGACATTGCGCAGCAACACTCGCCAGGACTCCGCCGACAGGTCCTCGTCAACTTTCTGTCGTGACTCTTCGATGAGCAGCGAAGATGATTTGATAAAGCGACGAAATTTTGAAGCCGATAGGTCAAGAATTTTGCCGATAGCCTCCAGCACTTCGCGTTTTTCTTCGGCTTCCTGTTCGATTTTCTTCATCTCACTCACATCACGAATGGCGACCAGAAGGCGATCCACAGCCCCTTCCTTGTCTTCAATAGCAGCCCAATCGATTTCAAGATGCTTCGCCAAATGCTTAGTTTTATAGATAATATTCCTAGGTAGGAGATGGCTGTTGGCTTCGAATTGAAAGCTTGGCTCACCGACCGCCGATGCAACGGTAGTATCCATCAGGGAATGGGTTTCATGGTTCATCTCGGCGTGACTGAACAGCAACGTGCTCAATGATTTATCGCCCAATTCCTCATGCTCAAGGATTTTTTCAAGGAACGGTGAATATTGCGAATGAATGGAATAGCTGCCATCGATCTTACAAATACCCTGATTCAAGTTTTCCAGGATAACTGTCATACCTTTGGTTTGGTTCCAGAGCTCTTCGGTTCGCTCGCGAACTTGCTGCTCGAGCTGGGTATTCATCACTTCCTGCAGGCGGTTGGTCTCAACTTGTGCCTTCAGAGCGTCTTCCTGAGCTCGCTGCATTTTTTTGTTCGTGTCATTGATCTTGTCGCTGACGCCCAGCGACATCAGCACAGCTTGAATAACGAGGCTGATCTCAACTCCATAAATGGTGAAGAAACTGACGGGAATAACGCCTAACTTTTGCAAACCAAAGGCGATTGAACCGATAAGAACCAGGGTCCAAGAGTACACAAAATACCGTGCCGGTCGGAAGCCTTTGGTTCTGCTGTAAAAGCTGATAAGGATAATGGCAAAGGCCGTCAGCAAACCAACCAGTGTGTAAACCTTTATGAATCGATAGGGCAAAAAGAACGATAGGCAGACAAACAAAAAGTTAAGGCCTATAAAACTCCGCGTCACGTAGCTCAATCGGCGGTATTGATGCATTGGCAAAAAGTAGTGGGCATTCGCCATAGCAGTCCCGAAGACCAAAGGCACTGTCAGCCCCACCGCATACTGATTCAATGCCGGTGAATGGGCAAACATATATTCGAAAGAAAAGCCATTGACAGTCATTCTAAATAAAAATTGTGAAGCAAGAAACAGCCCCATCCACAGCACATCTTTCTCTCGACTATTTAAGCTCAGCAGAAGGTAATAGGTAGCAAGAACCAGCATGAGAAGGTTGACGCCACCCATATAGAACTGAATATCGTGGTCGGCCAGGTAGATACCTGCCAAGTCGCGGAAGCGCATTCTGAACTCTGAAGCACCATTCGTTTGCAGACGCAGATAGAAGTCTTTCTGCTCGCCTGCAGCAAAGGGCACCTTGAGATACATGAATCGATTTTTCAGATCTCGCTTCCCGAAATCGTGGCTGTTGCCCGTTTCCTGATGGGAGTAGGTTCCGTCTGGATTTGAAACATACAGGTCGACGTCTTTGATCAAGGGATATTCGAGCCCGAAGTACCACTCCACGCGGTGATCAGCTTGGTTTCTTGCAGAGAATCGATACCAATAAGCATGTCCGGTAAATCCAAAATTTGGGTCTTTGGCAGTTTCTTGACGAAAGCCGTGGTCGTTCCATAGTTTTTGCGCGGCAGCTAAATCGAGTTCTTTACTGGCATCTTCATAAACAAAACTCGAGGGTCCGATCACGATATCTTCTTTACTGGCATCCAGCAGGATAGGATTCAGTGCCGTCGCTTCGCTCAGGCCTGAACAAAATATGAGAATCCATAGAGACACCAGCATTTTTATCATATTGAGGAACTCTCCAACTATCAGCATGTCGGTCTGGGGGAGCCCCTAGTAGTAGCGGCTCAAGCTTTCGATGTCTCTTTCGGAACCTTGCCGAAAATCTTTTAGCTATGGGTGTACAAGATGAGTTAAAAAAACCACAAATTGCCTGGCTTTTTAGTCTCGATGCAGACTGCTGCCAGCTGCTTTCAGAGTCAGCTAGCAAAGCTAGCGGCAGTCCGTATAGATGCATGAAAGCAGGGCCCCGGAAAGAATGCCTACGATTTCAACAGACCTTGATTGCAAAGGCTTTCACGTGAGAGGCGATTTTGAAATTTCCCAATGATTTTAACTTCAGCTTATTTTATAATCATTCTTTCCGGGGCCCTGACGATGCGCCCGAAACCAGCAATGTTGACCGCAAAAGGATTAAAACTTCCGCTGACTTATAATGATCCGCGCTGTCTTCAGCGTTAATCTCTGGAACAAGAAATTGGATGATCGTCACGACGATCATCCATTAGCTACCGTACACAGGATCCAGCACAGGATCAGCGGACCGTGAGATCAATGGAGGAGTAACTCACGTAGGGTTGGGTCACACTTCCATTCCGCCCAATTAAGCATATCCGATAATCGCCTGACACGGGCGACGTCGTGGCTAGAAAATCTTCAGCAAGTTTCATGCCCGTCACGCCCTGAGACACAGGTCGGAAGTCAGAATAACCGGCTCCTGATTTACAATTTACGCTCTCCGCTCGGCCAAGTTTAATTTGATATTCGGTTACGCCCTTTCCAGTGACATTGAAGTTAACGCCGTTAAAATTCGAAACACGCGCAGCCGGTACTGTGGAAACTGTTGCCACAACACTCTTATAGATCGTGTTCAAGGTATTCGTATCACCCTGGCTAAGCGGCATCACTTCATTGCGAGCATTTTTTCCTAAAAAGGTGGCAGTAATTCATGATTGACGAGGAATCATAATCGCCCAGCTGAATTGTTCCCGGCTCACCCAACCCCGACGTTTGATCCAGAGTGCAATTTTGATCATTATCCCGACGGTTCATCTCGTGATGAAGACCAACGATGTGGCCGAATTCGTGAACGGCTACGTTCCGCAGACAGTTTGATGTCAGAAAACTAACGGGGTTGCCGGCTGAATCGGCGCAGCTATGCCCGACACCAAGCGAAACAGTTTGTGCACTGGATCCAATCTTATCCACCGCTGAGCTGCCGCTATTCACAAAGCGTACACTTATCGCGGCACCTTCGCTGCAGTCTCGGCTGACATTAAAGCTTAAACCAACTTTACCGAACTCGGTATTTATGCCTTCAGTAATGATATCTTTTGCCGTTTCAATGGCAGGGGAAACTTGAGTAAAGCAGACACTGATACTCCTGGATCTCCAACGATCATCCTTGCTGGAAGCATAACCTGACTGTTTCGAACTCTCACTGGCACCGCAACCGAGTGCCAAAAGGGGCCAACCAACAGAAACCAATCGCTGATAGGACTTCATCTTTTTTCTCCCTCTAGTCTGAACATCGTGGCAGACATTTACTCCTGAGCCCAGAAGTGGCGCGGGCCCAGAGACAACGTGCTCCTTGCATCGCACGGAAGTTGGCTAGCCGTCCAGTCAGTTGCACGAAGCAGATTGGGAAAGGTTACCGTGAAATAAACTAATGCTCATGACGGAATTCCAGGTTGAGCGCTGCTATTCTGTGAAAGGGAAAATTTCAACCCGGCCCATCTCATGGACAAAATATGCTTGGGGTCGACACGGCTAGCGGGGAGAGGCGTGAGGGAAACTGCGGCATAGGCTATTCAAGAACAAGAAATCGACTGGGGAAGCGGCAAGGTTCTTGCCGCCTCCGAGTCCACCGAGGCTTTCACTTTTCAAAAGCAACGGCACCATTGCAATAGAGCCATTCGGACCTCTGATATCCTGGTGTACAGGAAGTGGAGTACGTGCTGTCGGCTTCCGTCTGATAAGACTTGCCGTCGAGCTTGATCATATCCACCTGAAGATTACGTCCACCGTCTCGACCGCCGTCGTTGACGAATTCAACCTGGATGCTACCGATAGCCGCAGTTTTCGGATGATTGTAGCTGAAGGCCACAAATTTTCGCGAGGCTGCATCGCCCTTGACATCAGTCCAGGTGGCAACCGGCACGTTATCCACCAGAAGGCGCATGGTAGGATAGACACCATCGACAGCTTGCCCAGCGGCATAGACGACTATGTTTGAACCATATTCATAGGCGCCAGCGTCGGGGGCGCCGACCACAGGTGCGCGTCCTGTATATTCAGGTTCATAGCCGAGTAAAAAATCTATTTCTCCTTTTTTCTATCCATCATGATTCTCGACTGCACACATCAACGGTCTGCATATGAAATCAGGTATTCAAGGACAGAAGAGACTTTCCCCGTAGTCGGGCAAGCGCCACTCAGCAGAAATCAGACCAGTCTCGGCAGATGAAGTTTCTTAATAAATCCAGTCGGAATTTCTCGCTGGCATGCGCGAAAACTCGACAGTCGTCAGACAAAGATTACAGCGAGTGGGCTGAATGATTTGGTATGTGGATGACTCGAACGAAACGATGGGCTCAAAAATCTGAACGCCATGAGCTTTTCACGGTACTCACAGTGGATAGAATCGTGCAGAAAATCTGGTCGAGAGCTTAAGTCCAGAGTTAGTGAGCAGGTCATGTCTGTGTTTTTCGAGACGAGGAATCGTTGTGTCAAGGCTTTGCTCCGCGCAAGAGCGGGAGCAAGGCCTCTCAATCTACGTTTTATGGATAAAGCTGCGAAGTGGGAATCTTCTGACGAGGCAGCTTGCCATTGACGCTCTGCCATTCAATTTGGATTCCACCTGCGGCATAGCCGTGACGCTCAAATATGATGGGATAGGTTTGGCCAGCCTGTAGGGAAACGGTAACCTTCAGTGGGCTGCTATCGTTGTAACGGAAACGATTGTAAACTTCCTTGCCAGCCACAATTATTTTACCCCCACCTCCGCCTCGATCGTTTAAAAGGAACGAATAGTCACCCGTGACCGGTGCGAGAATCGTCCCTGTTCCGCGGGATGAAAAGGCTCCATTGATATCAATGCCAGCAGACTTCGCCCACGCTGAGAAATATCCGTTTCCGTCCTCACGTCCTGGGAAATAGACAATAGGTTCGACACGGGTTGCAACTTTTTTGCTGTTCAGGAGAGAAGCTGATTTGCCATTCCATTCATCGCCTGTGCCGCTGTACCAATCAATGGTCAGACCTGTCCCTTCGCCTGCAGCATAGGTCGCGGCCAATGGCTCCAATCCGCAACCGGCCAGCTCGTTGAGCTTGTTATAGAGGTTAAACAAAAACGCCGCCCGCTGGCCATCGAACGCTGATGCGCTGGTCACCCACGACCTCAGACTGTTGAAGCCATTAGGTGCACACAGATGCACGTTAATATCAAAGTTCTTGTCGAGGCTGGATAGACCACTCTTTTCAATTTGCTCTTTCATCAGGAGCATCCACATCGCGGTCCAGTTGACTTCCAGTTTGCGGTAAAGCTGTCTGGCCTCGACACTGGCATAGAGCCTCGGGAGATCCTCATCACCGACGTCTTTCCACCCGGTTTTAGACAGGGCGATATTGTTCGCTTCCATCTTTGACGGATCACTGGTTCTGTCGTAACCCGTCGTAGCGCGTTTGCCAATCAAATAAAAGCGATGAAGCGGATAACCACCAGTTGGCTCCCGGCCCAGGGAACCGAAGAAATACTCGGTTCTGGTTCCACTGGAGAGGCTGCTATCCCCATTAAAGCCGAAGTACCACCAGGGCTGTACGATCTGATTCTTTTGATCCTGAACACCCGCATTGGTGAATGGCCGCTCAGCTGTTTCGCCGAAACTTTGCCGGACAAAGGCAGGCATCTGGTCAGCGCGGGTCCACACAGTATTGGTCTTGTCAAAAGCAAAATCGGCGACAAAGAAAGCCGCATTGGGTTGCGACTGACCTGGTCCTTCCAGGGCCAGAATGGGATTTTCATGTTTCGCAGTGTCGAACAATCCCAATTGCTGGCGGCGCAGAAGGTGCTGCGTGATCTGCAAAGCCTTGAACTTGGTGGTGCCGAGGCTTCCTGCAGGGCCCTGATTGGTTTCACCAGGGTTCTTCCAGGCAACCGTCATCGACTCCACCGCTTTAAGGACTTCACGGAGGTTGCTATCGGTGGGGTCAGCCCGGTAACGATCATTGATCTTAAACCACTCGGCTTCCATCTCGGGCTTGGGCCGGCGCGGGAGATCGGAAATCCAGTCGTTGGCTGTGCAGTGCTCCTCACCGCGGAAGCAGTCTTCCGAAATGCGGGGGAATGGTATCCCAATTTTCATAGTCAATGGCTTGCTCGCGGTCAGCTCAGCCTTGGCTTTGAGAGCCTGATCGACCGTCGTTATCTGGGTATCGAACAGAGTCGGCGCAACGCTACGGAGAGAAGTGACGGCAAAAGCCAGGTCCCGCTCCGCTTTGGTCGCTCCCGCAAGCACCTCGCCCTGAGGCTGCAGGGGGCGATCGTTAAGAACACTCTTGAGGGATGTGATCTTATACTTCTGTCGCAACGCAGCGAAATATTCGACGAGTGCCTGCGCATCGACGTCATTGACACCATCGTTGTGGGCACGCCGCAGGATGGTTTCGTCACTAATATCGTATAGGCCCAGTTCAAGGCCGTCGGATGAATGGCAGTTGGCGCATGCCCCTTTATCAACGCCATTGATGTCTTTACGCTGCTGGCGCCAGATGGCAAGGCCTGATGCGATCTTTTGTTCCATTTCAGAGTCACTGTAAGCACCGATGCTCGCTTTGTCATCATTAACACCGGTAGGCTGATCTCGAGGAGTCTCACCCAAGGTCACACTTTCATCTTTGGCATTCTCTTTTCTATCTCCACAGCCACTCGCAAGAGCAGCAAGAAGCAGAGCGGTTGCTTTTTTGAGCATTGCTTTCTCCTATGGGATTGTTCGATTCATGTTTCTTAATCCGGAAGAAAGATTCGAGCAAGGTCTTTACGCAAAATCCCATGCTCACCAGCGAATTATTATTCAAATATGATGAAGACGCCCAAACAGAATTGCTCGTGATGATGTCACTTGAAAATTAATGTATCCAAACTCATTCAATTGCACAGTGAGCGATGTGTTTTCACACAGTGGTAAAGAAAAAATGCTAGTGATCAAACTTTCATCTAAAGTTTTTTGGACTATGACCTCCCTTATGGAAGTTAATTGCCGATTCAGGAAATACCATCGTTGGTCAAATTGAAAAACGTTGACGGTGGTTTCTTCCGAGGTTGGATGCCCAAATCTATCTGGAACGTATGCATTCGAAAGTGGATCGGTTTCATGCTCCATCTTTTCTTATGGGTCTGAAGGACCATTGCCATTGCCGAGGCTGTCAGCAAAATCATCTCGGAACACCTAAAGCTGTTACATTGTTGAGCAGTGACCAGGCTGACGTTTCCAAGGATATTGTCGCGAAGTGGACAAATGATAGTCTCGCCGTCAAATTCGAGGCAGGTGGATTGAGCGCAGGGAATTGCACCAGCGCATCTTTTCAGTTACGTCCCATTGATGCAGGCGATCTTATGATTGTTCACAGCAGCGTAGAAATCTCGCCATTCTTCGGTATTAGTCACGAAAACTACAGCTGTGTGTTCAGGCTCGTGAGATAGGCATCAGCCCCATAGAGCGGAACATATTGGAAACCACTGCCGCTGACAGTGGTGTCGCGTTCAATTCCCGGAAAGTCTTCGATGTGCCCAGAGTATAGTCAGGGATTGGTATACTGTTCTGGATATGCAATGCGAATTTCAACAGGTTTGCTGATCATGCTTTTCTGAAAATTTATGGCGATCCACTCGCCATCTTACAGCCCCATGTTGCTCACTTCGATTATCGTGGAGTCAACGCGAATTTCATTTGACACACCATTGATAACAAAACCAAGACTACTTACTTCTGGCAAACCTCCGCTTATGTGACCACTTAGGTTGAGCTTAATTGGAAATGTCCCTATTCCTGGAATGCACTGGTGGAGAAGCTGATGATCCGGAAAGGTGAGCTCATCGGCGCGCGCACTCGATTCCGACGACAGCTGAATTGAAGGCCCAGAACCATGCTCCATGTCCAAACCTTATGAGAGCGAGATAGTATGATACGATTTCCTCTATTTTTTTACCACTTAGTGACGAATGAAATACCCCACTGTTTCGAGATTTACAAGTCGCCGTACGGGCCAGAGTTTCTCCTCGAAGGATGGCTTCAATTCAGGCTTTCCAGGCTGTTTCATAAACGGAAGCGCCTTTCGGCAGGCTTCGCTGAGCTGATCGTATGGGATTCCGCTTTCAGCAAAGGGCAAGCGCCGCTGGATCTCCTGCTTTTCTGAGCTGCCTGTGCAGTAGTGAACACGTTTCGATCAACCGGACATTCCCAGGAATGTCGCGATCAGAATCAATATGCCATGAGACTTGCTCATCCGTTCACCTCATGGTTGAAAGAGTTAGGAGCCGGGTCTTTGAGATGAAGTCTTATGCCGCAGGGACACTCACTGTTCAAGGCGCAGTCCAGCGCCGGGGGCCTATTTTAACCGGTAGGCAGCTTTCTGAGCCCGCTCTTAGAATTCATATCCGACCTGCAGAGTGGTTTTTTCATCTTTGCGGGCGGCACCCGGCGCCGTTTGTAACGCCTCGAATCGATAAAGATAGGCGTATCTGAGATAAACCTGTTTGGTCAGGTGATACGCGATCGAAGATTCCACTGACCAGCTGTAGTCGTCTTTTTTCTCGCCTGAAACCGGGTTGATGTTTTTTTGTGTCACGGGTTGATAAAAACTGATCAAGGACAGGCGGACCAGGTCGGTTTCATAATCGAATTTCAGACGGGCCGAAATCACTTTGTCATCTTTGGTTGAGACGCGACTCTCCGTATAAGGTTGATTGTTCGCATCCACGAGCGCAGCGTTATATTCTGTCTGCTTGGCCCGTTTCAGATAAGCCACGCCAACGTTCAACGTGTAAACCTTATTCCGCATCAGGTCGACCTTCACCCCAGCTCCGCTCAGCTGCGTATAATTCAGACCGACCACTTCATTGCTTTCCCAATCATGCAAAAGAAAGAGCCAAAGCCGCGAACCGATGTACCGATCGTAGCCGAGAAAATAATGTCGCCGATCATCCACGGTTTGCCCGAGCGTGCGCAGGGAACTGCCGTCGGCATTCAAACGGACCTCATCGAGGCCATTCTCATATTTGGCCCCGAGTTTACCCACCCGCGACAGATAGGACGATTTTCCAGCCGAGTGGTTCTGTCCATACTCTATCTTAAGACCGAAAGGTTTTGGATTATCGCGCGTCAAGGTTGGTTCTTCGTAAGTCCAAGGAGACGGGCTGGATTCCTGCGCCAACAAGGGTTGTGAGCCCAGTATCAGAAACAAAATGACTCTTCCAAATGACATGAAACGGTCCTCCTTGGTGCATGAAGGCCCCCAAATTAGGGAGTTTAAGCAGCAAAATCAAGGAAAACCGGTCCAACGAGGCTATTGTGGCTGCATTCGCGAATCACAACAGATCGCATCATAAATTCCAAGCCCGGCTGAACAGCTAAAAAAATGAAGAGGGTCTATAACGGTTTTGTCAGACAACAGTACAGCAGGTAAAAAGGATGGACGTTATGAAAAAATCTTCGAGCAAACTCTTCTTGATGGCACTCCCCTTGGCTCTTTCAGCGGCATGCGGCGACGGAACCCAGACCTCTGATTTGGACGCCTCCTGGCAAGCCAATGGAGTGGTGATTCGTAAGGATGCTGGTGCGGCCGCTGCCGATATTCAAGATACTGTGGATCTTTATCGTCAGGATTTGGGCGGCGTGAACAACGTCGGAGCCGTCGGCACACAAGCTCAAGGCCACCGCGAAATCAATTGGGATGGCGTTCCTGCAGCGCAATCGGCCCCCAATCTTTTCCCTGGTGATTTTTTCAAAGCGCGCGGCATTCTGATCAGCGCTCCTTGCAACCAGCTGCAGGTCAGCGCCAAGATCGGTGAATCCGATGTGGAATTCGGCAATCTCAACCGCCTGCTGCCGAAACTGTTCGGTACGTTCAGCCCTGAAAAACTCTTTGCTCCTTTAGGCAGCAATATTCTGGAAATGACCTTTACCGTGCCAGGCAGCCTTGACCGCGCAACGGTTACCAGCTTCGGTGCCGTGTTTACTGATGTTGATCTTAAGAATGGTTCCAAGATTGAGTACTACGATCAAAAAGGCAAAAACATTCTGACCGTTCCTGTTGATGCCGTGGCTCATGCCAATGAAAGCCTGTCCTTTGTCGGTGTGAAATTCACAGACGGTCGTCGGATTGCCAAAGTCCGCATCACTAACGGCAACGTTCAACTTGGCAACTATGTGGCTGAAGGTCATGGCAAAGACGCGGTCGCTGTTGATGATTTCCTCTACGGCGAACCCGCGAAATCGGGCGGATGGTGACCCAAGGCCCGCCTTGCTGATATGAGGCGGGTTTCTTTTCTTCCTTCAATAAGTTCTGTTCAGTCGCCTGAGACCCGCTGCTTCACAACGTTAGCAACCTCGGCGCCTTTCCACCGTAAGACCAGAAACGTGCAATCATCCTCGGCAGGATGATCTTTGCAGATCGTAAGACTCCTTGCAAGAATCGCACGCTTCAATTCCGTTGGACTTTTCTCACGGTCCAGGCACTGCTTCAGAGTGCGATGACCCATGGAATGCCCGTCAGGGCCTTGATTTTCAATCAACCCATCCGTATACAGAATAAGTGTATCACCTGCTTCCATGGCAACCTCTGTGACCGTAACGGTCACCTCACGGGCAGCGCCTAAAACAGGTCCCGGTTGGACAAGGTTGAGGGTCCGATGGCGACCCAGTAAGTAAGGCGGGGGATGGCCAGCGTTGAGATACGTGAATAGACCCCTCCCGACATCGAGGCAGCCGAACAGCATCGTCATACCGCGGTCCATTTTATCGCTGGCTTCCAGAATGGCCTCATGAGCCGCTTGATGAAGTTCTTTCAAAGCGGATTCCATCGACCACTCATGCCCGCTTTTGTTCATCACAGAGAGAGCACCTTTGATGGCTCCTGCGACGGCAATCGTGACCAGAGCCGCCGGTACGCCATGACCTGTGACATCCCCCATCAGGACGAAAAGGTGACCTGAGGTTGCGTGGAATGTGGCTCCGAACCAATCGCCGCTGGTGAGCTCGGCGGGTTGGTAGTGGTAGTCCATTTCAATATCAGGAATCGGTCCTGCGGCATATCCCAGCGCTTTATAAATTTCCTGAGCCTGGGCCAGAGTGGATTCAATGGTCATACGCGTCGATGTTTCCCGAGCCAACGCGATTCGGGATAACGTATTGCGAACGCGCAGGACGACTTCTTCACTGATAATAGGCTTGGCAATGTAATCGTCGGCACCAAGAGCGAGCCCCAGGAGCCGATCCTCTTCGCTGGCGCGGGCCGTAATGAGAATCGTGGGAATGTCACGCAGGCTAGGGTCCTGGCGCATGGTCTTGAGCACGTCCTCGCCCGAAACCTCCGGCATCATAAGGTCGAGAAAAACCAGATCAGGCCGCTCGTTTCGAAGGTAATCGAGCGCGGCCCGTCCACCCAAGGCTGAGGTCACCTGGTGGCCCTTTGCAGTAAGGATCTCCTGCATCACGTCGCAGTTGATTTCATTGTCATCCACGACCAGCAACTTGTAGCCTGAGCTGGCCGTTGCGGCTTCGATCGGAAGCGCGTGGTCGCGGGCTGCCAAGGGCACAAGAGACATCACAGGAGCCAGCGCGATTTTGTCATCGGCATAGCGCATGTCCACGGTTTTCTGTTCGGGTATCCTGATGCGAAAACAGGAGCCTCGGCCCGGCTCGGATTCCACTTCGATGCGGCCTTCCATCAATTTTACAATATCGCGCACCATGGCCAAGCCAAGTCCTGTGCCTTCATAAGCCCGGCGCGAATTATCGTCCACCTGAACAAACTCGTCAAAGATCCTGTCCTTGAAGTTTTCGGCAATGCCAATGCCCTGATCCCGAACCTCAAGCGTCAGCCCCTCTTTCGTCCTGATCAGGCGCAATACAACGTGGTTGGGCGTGCCTGGCCGGACGAATTTAAAGGCGTTGCCTAGAAGATTTCGTCCAATGGTATAGATTTTTTCACGGTCATTGATGAAGCTGCGGGGCCCATCGTCGCCGATGATTTCCGAGGTATAATGCGACTCCGCGTGCCTCAGTTGAAGGCCTTCGGCAAGGTTGTCGAACTCTTTCTTCATTTCGTTCAGATCCATTGCACTATTTTTTAGGCCAAGCTCTCCCCGTTTGGCTCGGGCTAAATCAAGAATTGTATTGACCTGGTTTTTGAGTGAATGGGCCAGGCGCAACGACTTATCGATCTGCAGATGGACGCGGTCTGGCAGGTTGCCAAAGTGATTTTTCTGGATCAGTTCCAAAAATCCAATCATGCCGTTCAGTGGAGTCCGCAGTTCATGAGACGTATTGTGGAAGAAAGCTGTTCGTGAGCGATCACGTTCAGCCAGTTCAACCGCGTACAGTTCATTATCCTTGAAGGCTCGGGAAAAGCGCATCGAAAGCAGGATCGACTGACCGAAGGTGAAAATAAACAGGCCCAAGGACAGGAGAGGGACCGAGTGAATGATGTTGCGGTAATGGAGTGCGTCATGGAACACGGTAAAGCCGAAGATCACGAGTGCGGACATAAAGACTCGAGAGCCCGCACGTCGAGCCTTGATAGCCTTGCCCGCGACCCAAATCGAATACAGCATGTGAAAGGCCGTAATGCTGAGAAAGCCAGCATTCCATGTCTCAAACTGAATGATGCTGAGGAAAAAGACAGGCATAATGGAAACGATGGCGCTGCCTACGACAAAGCCGGCAATTTTGCGACTGGCTTCGGCTGGGAAAAGAGCCCGCAGATAGAGAGCGAAGCAAGCTGTGATCGTGTACCATGCGAAGCTATAGATTACGACTGACGTCTGGATCGGAAAAATGTGCAACAAGTTAATAGGTCGTGAGCTTTCTGCAAAGGAACAGAATAAGGTCATGCAGAGGCAATTCAGAGCAAAGTACAAAGTGGAACGATCTTCGGTGCGAAGCGCATAAAGCACGAGATGATAAAGACCCATGAAAAAAAGCGCACCAAGCAGAAAGGCGCTTTTCAGCAGCATGAACTGCATTTTTTCCTGAACTGCGATCGGTGTGCCGATCATATGCGTTTCAATCAGCCCCCCGGCATGGCGATCAAAGTTACTGACTTCGATGCGCAGGTGGAGGCGGCCCTGATGGTGACGAACCTCATGAACCCAGGGTGACGCTAGTGATTCCCGCGACGAAACCGGCGTCCGGCTCAGACTGCCAGTTTCGCGGATTTTCATGCCATTCACAAAGTAGCGCGCACTGAACCAGACGGATTGGAAAAGGAAGCTGACCGGCATATCGGATGGCAGGAGAATCTCAAACTCATAGGTTCCATAACCATGCGGTGTATAGGCTTTGTGGGAATTCCACGGCGCCGGGACGGAAAGATAGGCAGGCTCTGGGGCCGGGCCATCTTCCGAGAGAAACCGCTGCCAATGAAATTGGGCTTTGCCTTCGATCGCGACAACTGGTGTGGTCTGGAAATCCCAGGTGCGCAGATCCAAAACACCATTCTGGACCGTTTGCGCGAGAGACAAGGTCGAGAACGTCAGCAGCCAGATCATAAACGCGAGTCTTTGCACGATTCTTTCCTCAATCCTGTCCTACTTGGACGGCCTGTCAAAGGTAAAATTCGGCGAAAAATACGGAAGATTAAGGCAGAAATCGACGGCGTGGTTTATGGATGTGCCCGAAGGCGGCTGCAGCGCAGGGGATAATGACGAATATTGGCAAAATCCCAGGGGGTGTTTGGCTAGGCAGAGCCAGGACTCTGAACTGGCACCATCATCTCTCGTGGTGCCTTTTTGATCTCGAAAACAATAGACATCGCCGATTACAGCGGCACTGTCGGTTTACGATTGGACTGGTTATAGAATTCAATGACGGCAGGTACCTGCTTCTGCAACTCTTCCACGCGGCTTTTAGGATCGGGATGCGTGGAGAGGATCTCGGGGGCCCGGCCTCCATTTTCGCCCATGCGATTCCACAGATTCACAGCTTCCCGAGGGTCATAACCAGCTTTGGCCATGAGCTCCAGACCGAGTCGATCGGCTTCTGTTTCCTGCAGCCGACTAAAGGGTAAACTGATACCAAACTGCGAGCCAATGCCAAGCGCCGCAGCAATCAAATCCCGATACTGGGAATTTTGAAAGCTCAGACCCACAAGTGAAAGGGCACCCTGCTGCAGCAACTGCTGGCTCATACGCTCGGCCGAATGGCGAAGCAGGGCATGAGCCACTTCATGGCCCAGAACAGCCGCGAGACCCGCATTATTTTGAGCGTAAGGCAGTAGACCTGTGTAGACGGCCACCTTGCCCCCAGGAAGACAGAAGGCATTGGCCTGGTCATCGCGCAGAACAGTAAACTCCCAGTCATAATCCTTGCCACTGACCTCTGCCAGGGCGAACCCTACGTCAAGAACCTCACGCTTCAATCGTGGGTCATTGGACACCTGACCTTCGGCCAGAATTTGGTGATAGGCGTCCGCACCCATCTGGTTCATCTCTTCATCCGATACGAGCAAGAGCTGCGGGCGTTTTGAATCTTGGGATTTGCCGCAGGAAAATAACAGAGCCGTAATGCAAAGGAAGGAAAGGGTGGTCTTCATAGCCGTTATCCTCAGCTGGTAGGGTCCAGGTGGATGTGTTTCCAAAGGACGAGCTTACGTCACTCGCTTCAACCCATGGTTCGAAGCAATTTTCGTGCTAGTTTTGTGTTGGCTTGCGGGCGGTAACGGGAAGGGAGGCGAGGTCAGAAAGTCGTCCACAAAGAGTCACAGGTGACGTCTGGAAGGTCGATGTGGGCCATGAATTTTGCGCCCGTGTTGGAGCGCAAAATTTTTTTGAGTGGGTGTCAGGAATTAGTTTTCCAAACCACGGCCCGTTTTTTTCTGCAATTCCTCGATGCGTTTGGATGCCTCAGCTTTATTAAGCGCCGCATCGAATGCCTCCCCAGCTTCTTCACTTAAAGTTTTGAGGTACGATGCTTGTGGCCCGGTCATGGGCTCATCACCCGTCACCCACTGATTAGGATCGCGCTCAGGACTGCCCAGCACATTGGGAGCATCGGAAGCTATCTGCTTATTTTCCATTTTGAGACCCTCTATTTTTATCTATAAAAAGGCAGAATTGACGCAATTTGCCATACAAATGTATTTGCAAATCTTAGGCCAAAGATGGGGGGCTTGCATGATGGATAATGGTCAGATGGGAACAGTCGTGCCCCTCATGCGTAGGAAGGGATTTTCTCGTCAACATGCCGTGTATGATTTCGGTGATCCACCTCAGGCGACCTTGCATAGTACACCATCGCTTTCGGCATGCCGTTGAAGGTGGATGCGGCGGCTGCGGTGTAAGCGCCCATATCCTTGAATGCAACCCATTGCCCGACGTTAAGCTCTTCCAGCTCAAAATCTTCGACGATGACATCCATGGAATCACAGGTCAGGCCGAAAAAAGTCGCAGGAAAAAGCCTTGCATCCGTATCAAGGCCGGTGAAACCCATAGGCTTTTCAAGCACAAGGTGCTCAAGCAGCAGCCGGCTCACTGGCAAGGGTTGGGGTTTGGCGTGATCGAACATGATGGAATTGAAGGAGCCATAGACTCCATCATTGAGGTAATAGAGAAATTTTCGAGCGGCTGGGGATCCGTCCCGCTCCTGCTCGATGCGCCTGCCCTGAATCATGGTGAACAACGTGGACCAAGCGGTGGCTATAGAACGACCCGGTTCGGCTATCACATCGACGCCTGCAAGGGCTGGCGAGCAAAAGCCCCACCTTTGTCCACTCCATTCTCTTAAATCCGCTCCTGCTGGGATTGGCTGATCGCATTCTCAAGAAGAACTGTGGCGATTACTGGATGAGCCAGGTCTTACGCGGATCCGTTCAGGAGGAAGGCGCGGAAGCAGCCCTTCAGCTTTGGCAATTGGATAAAGCTGATCTGGCGAGGTACGACGGTCTCTTTGTGCAGAGATAGGGAGTCTATCGGCAGGGAACCTGGCATGCTTCCTTGATAGTATGAGTCTCAAGCTCGTGTTCTCCCGGATCAATTCGGCGAAATTCAACCAATGCCGTAATTTCGTTCAAGCCAACTCGAATAATTGCGAAAAGTCCCTGGGAATGTCTGACTCCACCGCTCCGGCGAAGGAAATCTGTCGTCATGATCCAGGCTCTTAACGCAATGTGTCGAACCCTTGCAAGGCTGATTCTCGGCGTCATCATGCTGTTTGGGACGAGCCTCCAGGCCACTTCCCAGGAGACCATTGACCTGGATGATTTTGACAAGCTTGAAATTCAACTCCTGGATCACCCCGCTCGTTTAGAAGATTGGATCAAAAAGAATCTTCCTGAGATCGATCGAAGAAAAAATCCCAAAACCTGGGTTCGAGGCGTGTTCGTTTATGCATGGATTCATGGGTTTGGCGATTTCAATCCACCGCAGGACATGCAGGAAGCTCTTGAATTGGCGTTGAAGCTGGGGCTTTACGTGGAATGGGTCGAAATCCGGGTCGGCATTCTTCGAATCGGGAGTGATCAGCAGGGGGCCTACGATAAGACAATTGCAGGCTATGTTAAGCTCGTTGAGGACGCCCGGGCCCTTGGCAATAGCCAGGCTCTGGCCTATGCCTTGGCCGGCTATGCAAGTTATTTGGTGTCTTACCGTCGTCTGGACCCGACCATGAGTCTTCTGAAGGAGGCCCAGGATCTCCTCAACCAGCAGCAGCATCCTTCGCTTTTGGTTTTTGACTTGGTCAAAAATATTATGAGCCTGGCTCTTTCCTATCAAGGTCAGCTGGATGCAGCCCTCCAAATCCACCAGAATGCTGTGGAAATTTATCAGAAACACGGCATTCGTCACACGCGCGCCTTATATCTTTACAACATGGGGCTGACCATCTTCAACAAAGAGGCCGAACAGAACGGCACCAGCGCTGAGAAATATTTTACGGAATCGCTCCGCCTCGCGACTGAAGTCGACACCAGGAATTTCATGGGCATGAGCCTTTATGGATTGAGCAAGATCAAACTGCGGGAAAAAAAGCCGGACGAGGCCCGAGTCTTCGCCCAGAAATCCCGCGCTCTTTTCAAGGAACAAAAATTCGAAGACTGGGTCTACGCGCTGGATAAGCAGCTGGCCGAGACAGAAGTCGCTGCTGGTCGTTATGCCGAGGCCTTGGCTCACGTGCCTCCGGCGCAAAGCGACAAAATGCTTAATGACAAGAAATTCAAAAAATCGATCGACTATATTCAGTACCAGGCCCACCTGGGGTTGGGTGACACTGCAAAAGCCCTCATGTATTTGCAGCAGCATGTTGAAGTCTTTAAGGACATTGCCCTCGAACAGGAAAAAAAGGAGTACAATCGGGCTGCGGTCCAATTGGGTTTGCAGATTGAGGCCGAACGTAACGCGGCGCTGGCCAAGCGCAATGAACTGCAGTCGGATCAGATCCAACTGCTGCAGAAATTCCGTTTGGTCTCCATGGTGACCCTTTCGCTCAGCCTCGTTGTTTTAGTCGTGCTTTATATCGTGCGGCGCCAGGCACGCGAGATTCAGGTCAGCCGTAAAAAGATGAAAGAGGTCCTCGACAATATCGATGAAGGCATTCTGACCCTCGATCGCGACCTGAAGGTTTTAAGCGGCTATTCACCCTATTTGGATCGAATTTTTTCCGGATTGGGCTCCACGCTGGAGGGTTGGCCCATTCACCGCCTCCTCTACTCCGACGTCGATGCCAGCGAATGCGTGATGATGGCAGCAGCTCTGCAGGCGTGTATGGGTGAAGATGCGATCAATTGGGAGCTGAATGCCAGTCATCTTCCCACAGAAATCCGGCGAGGAGATCGGCTCCTACAATTGCATTGGCAGGACTTGACAAATCGTCAGAACGTCATTCACAGCTTTTTGGTTTCGATCCGTGATATCACCGAGCAGCGAGCCACAGAAAATGCTTTGAAAGAGCAAAATGAACGGCTCCATTTACTGCAGCAGAAGCTTGGGGAAATCCTGGCTCATGATGTCGCTGCCATTCGCAATCTGCTGGGGAAGATCCACGAAGAATGGGTTATGATGGAAGCCATGCTTTTTCAAAACTCGCATATTTCGCAGGCGTTTCAGCGCTTGCACGGCTGGAAAGGTGCAGCGCGCACAGTGGGCCTCATGCAGCTGGCGTCTCATGTCCATGCTTTGGAATCCTGTCTCGATCTGTCCACGCAAAGTTTGAAGGACAGAGATCAAACCCATAACGTGTGGCTGTCATTGAAGATCGCATTTCAGGACTATGAAAGCCTTATGGGCAATTTCACGGAAGGCACACGGAGCCATCAGCCGCAGAACCTTTTCGACTTTGCCGCCCTTTATACCAGTGAGTTCGAGAGCCGCCTGCGTACCCATGGGATGGGCTTTCAGGGTCTTGCTATTCAAGATGGTGTTCGATGCTGGCGACCTGAGGCCCTTCAAGCCATCCATGAAGTTCTGCAGCATGCGCTTTCCAATGCGCTCGACCACGGATTCATCCGTCCGGGCTGGAAAATACCTGCATGGATTCGCATCGAGGCTTTGCTTCTGGGCCATGAAGTCGTGATCCACGCCCTGGACAATGGCGCTGGGATCGATTGGGCCACTCTGCGTGCGAAGGCCCAGCAGCTTGGATTGCCGACCAGTGCTGAGGGCAAACCCAAGGAGCTTTTATTTCGCGAAGGCGTCAGCACAGCCGATGGCACGCTTGCAACCAGTGGTCCCGGCATAGGGCTCAGCGCTGTGCAATCGATCTGCAAGGAATGGGGCGGCACGGTAACTTTAGACGACGCGCCACACCATGGAACTCTTTTGACCCTTCGACTGCCTGCTGACAGGGCCCTTCACGAGGCGTATCCAAAGGCAGCTTAAAAAATCCACAGTATGAGCCAATCCAAATATTCGCCGACTACGCGTTCACATTGAGATAGCGCCCGGTGAGCATCATTCTCGCGTTTTTCGTGGCATTGATCGAAGGTGCATGCACAACACGCATATCCATGAGATAGACATCCCCAGCACGACCATTCATCTCCAGGACCCGCTCTCCTGTCGGAGCCAGATCACGCGCTCGATGCGAACCTTGGATGGCCAGCGTAGCTCCACCCTGCGGACCCACATGGTCCAAAAGCACGAAGATTTGAATGCCCGGGATCACATCCCGGGTCGCGACATCCACATGCCAGCCCATCTCCGGAATGGACCACGTTTCTTTCTGCGGTGGCGTGACAAGAATCTGAGGGTGAGCCTGGCCAGCGCGCAGCTCGTAGCCTGCCAGAAGGTTTAAGGCGTGGATCAGTTCCCTGGGGATGACCTCATCGTATGCGGGATGATGTCGAAGCCCCTGCGCGGTCTTCGCTGTAACCTGGAAAGGAGGAACCTTATCGAACTTTTTCGTCTGCCATTTGCCGTTCTCGCGCAAGCGCAATCGGGAAAGATCCTCAAGTATCCCGTCCTTGGCCGCAAGGGTCATGCTCTTTGGAATGAGACCTCGTAAGCAGAGAATTCCTGTCTCTTGGAATATGGCTTTTTGATTTTCATCAAACTTCACTCTTTGACCCCTCCTGAGTTGAAGCGATTGAGAGCAGTCCTATTATAGGCCATCCTGGGTGGAGCTGCCCCTCGCCCAAAGCCTGTAAGCGTGAACTTTCGCGCGGACCGCTTGATACCCCACATCCTTGACTCGAAATTGCCGGCAAGCCCTGATAATTGCTGCCCCTACCGCTTTGGCCGCGTCTTTGCAAGACTTTCCAAATGGATATCATGAATGATTATAGAGGGGGTCCCATGACAGCACGCGTTTTGGAACATGCTCTGGTCACAAGTGCGTCTGGTGATTTGAAATCCCACTGCAAGAGCTGTGAAAGGCGACATCTGTGCCAGAGGATTGCTCTGGCTGTGGAGGATCTGCATCAGCAGAAGATGCATGTCTGGGATATCGAGTACCGGATTCGTTTCAAAGCGCTTCTTCGGGAACTCGCGTCCCTCGGGTTCGATTTTCCCGATGGCTGGCATCGTTGCTCCATCAGTGAAATGGATCGACCCGAAATCAAGGCCATTCTGAGGAAAGCGCAGGAACTTCTTCTGGAAGTTACGGCTACGCCCTACTGAAAAAGCTGCCCTTTCTTCTCAACCAGGCCGACCATCCAAGCGCGGTGCCGTTAATATGGGAGCGAAAAGAACGCAAAAAATTCCAAATGCGATCGTCCAAAGGATTCCGGAGACGATCACAGCATCAGCATAATGATTGGTAGCGAATCCAGCGATGGCGACCCTTACGATGGCAGCGCCGTTGATCAACGCAAAACCTGCAACAAGCGCGCGTTGGGGTTTGATGGGCCGACCGGTGTGACCTAGCGAAACGCGTGGCATGATTCCGTAAATAAGAACTCCAATCGCGCCTACCGTAATTGCATGGATACCCAGGCTCGCGGGAATGGAGAGCCAGACCCCAAAACCACGCAGAAACAATCCCGCAATGAGCCAGAAATAACCTGTGAGCATAATCCAAAGGATGGGCTGATGTCTGGTGGCCCAAGGGTCCCATAAGAGCAGACGCGCTGCGTGAGCTAGAGCAGCCAGGAGTGCGATAAACCCAAATATTGTGGAACCTGGGACGAGCGTGTCGGTCAGCGCATAGGCGACTGTTAGAGTGACTGCGGACAGATCGAGGGGACGCCACGATCGAACCCTCGCCGTCTTCTCAGCGTTACGCGTAAAAACAGGGATGATACGGCCGCCGATCACAGAGATCACAACGGCAATCGTGCCGATGGCAAGAGCCTGTCCGCGAGCTGCCATCCCCAAGCCCAGGCCTGCCGCTTCCCAGTGAACAAGCGCATTGGCGCTAGCAAGCACGGCCAGGACGCCCAGCAGTCCCATATTGCGCCGTTGACTGGCTTGAAGAAGATAAGGCGCTAGAAAGGCCACAGCGAGAAGGAGAAAGGAAAGGTCCAGCACGGCATACAATAGGCTCGGGGGCGAGACGAGCCATGGCATGATGCGAGCGGCCAACCAAAGGGCTACGAGAACCTGAAGGCGCCATCCATGAACTCCGCGCTTGCCAGTCCAGTTCTGTGATGCGGTCATCAGGAATCCAACGACGACCACGGACGCGAACGCAAACAGCATTTCATGCGCGTGCCACAAGACCGGAGTTGTGAAATACCGAGGCGCTGGCATCGCGCCAGACCATACTGCCAGCCAGAGGCAGACGAAGATCGCAGCGGCTCCACTGGCTAAAAGGAAAAATGGCCGGAAGGCTAGATTCCACAACGCGCTCATGGACGCCATAATAAGCTCTCCCGAAAATGGTCGACGCTCATGGACCAGGAGCGCTCCCTCGTTTTTGCTTGGCATCGTGCAAAGAACTTGCCAGAACCTGGAGCGAGCCCGCCAGGCCTTGTACATGACCTTGCTCTGCAGCCCATCGGCCCCTTGCTTAGGCAACCATCTTTTCATAGGATTCAACGTCTGGGAATAATTCGCCAGGAAGGTTAAGAACCAGGGTAAACGGACAGAAATCTTGAGACTCCTGTCCTAGCTCAAGGGAAATGTGTCCATCAGCTTCCAATAGGAATTTCTTAACGGCATCAAGGCCAACACCGCGTCCAGCGACTTTACTAACTTCTCTGGCCGAGCTAAAGCCCGAAGTGAATAAGCAGGTTTCAATCAATGCAGGGGTTATACGTTCCCCAGGACGCAACAACCCTCGTTCCCGTGCGATGGTCTCGATAGCTCTCAGATTCAAGCCTCGGCCATCATCATGAATGCTTATCAGAACCCTATCCAGGCTTTTCTGAAAGCCAAGAATGATGCTGCCGTGAGTAGGCTTGCCAAGCCTCACCCGTTCTTCGCTGCTCTCAAAGCCATGCGCCAGGGCATTCTGGATGCAGTGCACCAAACACCGATCCATAAGATCGACGGTATCCTTGCTGAGGTATTTCAAAAAACTTCTGAATTCAATAAAAGGCTCGGCATAGTTAGCTTCAATAGCAATCCGTTTGGCCCAACGCTGAATCTTTTGCTGATAGGTTTTAAGCTCAACATGGACAAGCTTATAAATATCATGCAGGATCGGGCCTAAAACCAGAGATGGATCCACTTGCTTCTTATGAAGGAGCTTGATCTGACTTTCCCACCTTCTTAGGGTGGCTTCATCAATGATAAGTTCGGAATCAGAAAATAGACGACCGATTTTTTCCTGGTAAAGCTCATGGTATTCAGTGGCTATCTGCTGAAGATCGATGAGCTCCTGACAGAGGTGATCCGGATGCCAGTGTTCCGTCGCCACTCTTGCCTTTTCAAGAACATCCTCCACCCTGTGGCATGCGTCCGAGATGTCACGCAAGCCGAACGAGCGGGATTCGCCCTTGAGTGTATGGATAGCTATAAATAACTTTCTAATCTCTCCGGCCTGAATGCCTTCGATTTTGCTGATTCGACATTGTTCGTCTAACAAGGACAAAGATCGTTTGAAAAAAGAACGTAGATTCCTGAGATCCGCATTGAGGAGCTGTTGCAGCCGCCCGAGCATGAGAGTCTGCTTCTCCTGATCACGATTCAGCTGATTCAATTCCGTGACATCGCGAAACGATACGAGAATTCTTTCAACGTGGCGGTTCGTCCCCGTCATGGGAACCCAGTCCACCACCAGATCGCGTAGGCCGACACTGCTGTGGATCCTGACCTCCTGAGGAAGATGATAGCTGTTCATTTCATAATTTAAGATATCCTCGTCCATACAGGTCTGAAGCGCAGAAATAATCTGCTGCCGTTCATCGCCACCCATCATGAGGTTATTGATGAAAACATCCTCCAGTTTACGTCCTTCGTCAGCCGCACCTACTAGCGCAGAATCTTGAAGTGTCTGCCTTTGCTGCAAGTGAGTTGATCACTACTCTCGGCGTATCCGGGCGCTGCGTGGGCAACATGAACGAACTGACTATTGAATGGGGAGGAACGGCCACGAAGTTTGAAATTCTCTACAACGGCAACCCTCTTGATACTCGTACCAGTCCTG
>NZ_DASQYZ010000178.1:0-2110 GCF_035638955.1 Oligoflexus sp.
CTACCCGGCTTGAGATGGAAGCTCTTTTCAAATGAGATAGCGTCAAATCTTCAGCACTCGATTGATCAGCAATACAGACTTCCTCGCTTTGAGATGAAAGCCTCCCCGACTTTCGCAAATATTTTATAACTCGCCGCGACACGCCATCCACCACGCGTGCTACCTCGTGATCATGGATTCCAGGGATTCTATGAAAAACAGAATGACCCTCGTCGTCCACCTTATAGATGCCATCAATGACCAAAAGATGGAAATGAAGATTAAGGTTGAGCGCAGAGCCGGCCCGCTGAAGGTGAGATACTATGCCGGTCTCACCGCCTTTAATACCAAGTTTTCTGGCCTTCTTTCGAAGATAATTATTGATCTCATAACAGAGGATCTTGTTCACCGCCTTCAAAAGCTTATCATCTGAGGCCATCCAATAGCGAAGTTCGAAGGGGACTGATAAAACCCAGTGCCTCGTTGGAACAAATGGGATCACATTATCCGCGAGGAAAATGGAACGCCCCGACATCCGGCGACCAGCACAGGACGGACAAAAACCTCGGCATTTGCAGCTAAATGGCACAATAATTGAGTGGATGCAATCGTCACATTTGAGTCTGACAAATCCCTCAGATAAAATGTCGCAGGCTAAAAATTTGTCAAACTCGCGCCTTATATAATCCGGTAACGCCTTTCGATCGGAATCCCTGGCGATTGCATCAAAAAAAGTTTGAGTATGCTCCTCCAGAACCTTATAGAGTATGGTTTGCTCTGGCTCATGTCTTTTATATTCCGCATAGGATGTCTTTGCCATAACCCTGGAAGAATTATTTGTCCGGGAAAAATATTGGCACTGACATTTTCAGCGATTCAAAGACTTCGCATATTCTTAGGCTTTACATATGCAGTTTTCAAAGAGCAATTGATTCCATAAAACTCTTGTCTAGGCCGATAGAGTTTTGTCATATCTGACGTATTTTTTGATGCGATCAATCTCATTGGGCGGGTCCGCCTGCCAATTCCAAGGCAAAAGGCTATCGAGGCGGGATATTGGGTGACCTTCATTGAGTCTGATCGTGATATCGGTCAGATAGTCCTCAGGACAGATCATGTACAGTCTGCAAGTCGCGATGATTGTGTAATAGACTTCGAGGGCTAGACTGCCGGAGCGGGCCTGCGTAAATAGGTGATTTTTCTGGCAGAGCTTTGGAAGCCTGAGAGCCCTCTCCACCCGATTGTTGTCGGGCCAGACTTTCGGATCTTTTAAAAAATAGCAAAGCTTCTCCCAATGGCGGTTCAAATAGCCAATGGCCTTGCCAAGGGTTGACCTTGGGGGTGGATCGAAAGAATTGGCCCGCTCTTTGATCCTGTCCATAATAGGCCGCGACTCGCAGTCTCGAACGCGCAGCAGTTGATCGCCGCTAACCCCCTTCGCTCTTGCCTGATGTTCGATTCCATAGAGATCAGATATGAGCTTGATCACCTCAAGCGACTGCTTTGGAAACGAGAGGAGAGAATGAAAAAAATAGCGGCGCAGGTGCGCAAGGCATCCGGCATGATCTTTATATAAAAGCTTATTGTCGTAGATGTTGAGTCCATCCGTTTGCAGCACACCGGGACCGCTTCCAATCAGGTCTGCCACAATTTTACGATTGCGGCCATCCTGGACCTGGTAGCTGACAGCTTTGGCCGAAACAAACGAAAATAGAAACGAAGTTTTGCGCTGACCACCTTCAAAATGTCTGAGCGGAGACTCATCGAAGTTTAGATAATCCTCTTTCAGGTTCAGTTCGTGAATTCTTTCTGCAAGTGAACCCAAAAGGACGCTGTATCTTTCGAGGGCGCGATTCAGAGTCGATCTGTCAAGATCAAGTCCCTCATAGCTCATCATCCTTCGTTGCCTATAGAGCGGCAGAGACATATCAAACTTATCAACAGCGAGTCGTGATACAAACCGCGGGCTAAATTTGGAGCCCTCGGCGGTTCTGATCGGAGCTGGCATTCTAAGAGTCGTCGAGCCGCAGCTGCAGGAGCCCTTGTGCAAGTTGACCGTTCGCTTGACGAACCTTGATGGGTGCACGTCAATCTCAACGGCTTCGCGGTACTTGCCTTGATCCTTGATCTC
>NZ_DASQYZ010000179.1:0-17297 GCF_035638955.1 Oligoflexus sp.
CGAGTTATACTCGGGTCGTAGCAGACGGTTGGCCCTCGGGCCATTCTCCTGCCAACTTCAAGAGTCCTGGAAGGATCTTCCAGGACTCATCGCATCTTAACTACAGGATGCTCGGGAATTTATTCCCGAGAGGATGTCACATGGATTGAGTACAGCTGAGTCCGTCAGCCAGAGTTCGGGACGCGGCGTAGGTTTGAGCTTCATCCAGCAGGTGATCCGTCAGCTGCCGGGAGGCCAGGTTTCTCTCCTGGACAATGATCAGGGAACTGGTACGCTCCTGCGAATGGAATGGGAGGCTCGGGTCCATGAACAAAAAATTCGTGTTCTTTGATGCGGAGTGCCTCGTCTGCAATCGCTTCGCCCGCTTTCTTCTGCAGCACAGTGACCTTTATCTGGCGCCCTTGGGCGGTGCCACATGGCGGTCTCTCCCTCTGCCGCCCGAGATCCACACGGTGGACTCCGTCGTCTTTTGGAATGGCCAGCGGGCTTTCATCAGGGTGGAAGCGGTCCGAGCCATAGCCCAACATATGGGCGGCATCTGGCGTGTGCTGGCACTCCCATCCTATCTGCTGCCCATCAGCTTGCAGAATTTTTTCTATGATCGCTTTGCCAGGGTTCGCATCCGGTGGTTTGGACGGGTAGGGAGCTGCGCATTGATCCCCCCGCAAGACCGAACCCGATTGGTCCAGGACTGATAGGGCAGAAAAAAGTTCGGCCCCGTCTCATGAGACAGGGCCGACCCGCATGTCTTAGCTTTTCAGCTTCAGGACATTGATGGCCGTTTGTAACTGCACATCCGCCTGAACCCTCTGCTCAATATTACGCTGCGATTGCAGCTTGCCGGCTTCATCTTCAGGAAACTCGACCACGATATCGGGGTGCAAGCCTTTGCCCGTCAGATCCTGGCCATCAGGGGAGAGGAAGGTGGCCGTGGTATATTTGATGGCGTATTTGTTCGGCAATTCATCCACACTCTGCGCGCTCCACTTGCCGTAAGTGTGAGTTCCCACCGTGGTGGCTCCCGCGCTCATTTTCAAGGCGCCCGCCATGATTTCCGCGCCGGATTTCGTGTGACCGTTGATCAGCACAACCAAAGGAACGTTGGTGAGAACCGGATCCGTCTTGTTCACCAGATCCTCTTTCTCCGCTCCGCGCTTGTTCACCTTCACAATCAATTTATTTTTCGGAATCAGGTGCTGGATGCTTTCGATGGTTTTCTCAAAGGCTCCGCCCTGGTTGCCACGCAGGTCGATAATCAGACCCTTCACGCCTTTGTTTTTCAGTTCCGCCAGATTCTTTTTCAGAAGGTCGGGCGTGGCTTCCGTGAAGTTACGGATAAAGAGAACAGCGACATCCTTATTGATCATCTGCGTGCTGACGGAATCCCAGACCAGACCCTGGCGCTTGATCTTCAAAACTTTAACCGAATCGTCATGCAGTACGGTGAGCTTCACCTCACTGCCATCCTTGCCGCGGATGGCGTAAACCAAATCGCGCAGCTGTTTGCCCTTGAAACTCTGTCCATCAATCCGCAGGATCTGATCACCGCGGGCGATGCCCGCTTTCTCAGCTGGAGTCCCGGGAATGACCCCGACCACATCGGCGTAACCGTTGGCTTCATTGAAGCCGACTTCAATTCCAATCCCGACGATGCGGCCCTGCATGTCACCCACCAGTTCGCGGTATTCGGTGGGCGTCATCAGTTTATTCCACATCGCCATGTTCGGATCAATATTGCTCAGCATGCCTTCGACGGCGGCACGGTAGAGATCGTCCTCGGTCAAACCCTTATCGATATAATTCTTGAGTAGAGCCTGCTTGACCGTTTCAAAAGTCGCGGCGCCGTTGCCAAAGGGTTCTTCGGGTTTATTGCGCCAGGCCGCAAAATCCGCATCTTCCTTTTTCGCCAGGGCCAGCATGCTGCCCGATGCCAGCACCACTGTACAAATTCCCATGAGCAGATGTTTTCGAGTCGGTATCATGTTCAGCCCTTTCCGCTCTTATATGATATTGATATGCCCCGGATTGCTTCCGCCTGAATCCACAGATTCATCCAGACTGCGAACCGTTTCCGTTTGAGGGGCTTTGTGGACATTGGGTTTATCGTTCAATTTGTGGAACTGTCCCGAGAAGAGCACCATGAGGAGCGCCGCCGCTGCCATAAGGCCGCCGATAATAAAGGTCCTGGGATGCTGACGAACACGGCCGTAAGCAAAGGCAAGGAATTCCCGGTGAATGCGCGCCCTCACCTGGCTGGACGGCCGCAGCGGTTCAGCCTGAGCTGATTCCACATCACGCTTCAAAAGGAAGAACTCCTCCAGACACGCAGGACATCCCATCAGGTGAGCTTCGAGCTGCGTTCTGGTGTCCAGATCCAGATTTCCAAATTGGAAATCGATCAGCTTGTCCTGGTTTACTGTGCAGTCCATTTGCTCATTTCCTTTCTTAGCTGCGTCACCATCAGGTGAACCCGGGATTTCACTGTCCCTAGGGGAATCCCGAGGATATCCGACATTTCTTCGTAACTTCGGCCCTCGCGGCGCAAGGCATAAACCTGCCGCAGGGGTTCGCTGAGATGGGCCGCCGCGGTTTGCATGGCCGACAGATCCTCAGGATCCGGCCAGTTATCCAAACTCCTGACGGACGTGGAATCGTTCGCCACCGCCGCAAGCGCCCGGCCTTCCCGCTTCTTTGATCGCAAGCGATTCAAAGAAAGATTCAGGGAGACTTTGAACAGCCAGCCGCCAAAGCCGCCTGCGGCAAACTCCAGGGCCTCGCCTTTAAAAATGGCGAGCATGGCTTCATGGAAGACTTCCTCGGCATCCTGCTTGCTTTGCAGGCGACGATAGATATAGCCGTAAATCGGTCCTTCATAACGTGCGTACAGCTTCTCGAAGGCCGCTTTTGACCCATTGCGTACTTCGAGATAGAGCTGCTCATCGGATTCCATGCCAACCCTTTCCTAAGGCCTCTATTGGAGAAACACCAGAGAGGGACTAATGTTCACTGGATCATGAAAAATTTTCGGGTAAACTTTATTATCCAGCAAAATTAGGAACTTGGCAAAGGAAACTGCCGGTCATGATTACCGGCGGATCCGCAGGGGGTTTTTCTTCAGACGGCGCATGGCGCGGTATTCCGAAACCATGCCGATCACATAATCCGACAGCAGAATCATCGCATAAAGACCAAGGATCTGGAATACGAAGGCAAGAAGGATGACGTTCATAATGTTACTCCTGAGCGAGTTTCTGAGGCGGAGGTGGCGTCACTTGTTTGCGTGCTGCATCAACCTCTTAATGGAGAAACACCGCGCCTTGAAATTTGTTCAAGGCTGCGCCGTTTTTTTTTAAGGGAAGGTTTTCAAGATGATGACAGAATCCGTAATCGAATTCTGTCCTGGGGTAAGGCTTTCGAGCCGAATGTTCGGATTAGGAGCTGACGCGAGCCAGAAGCGGTCTTACGACGGCGCCAGGGCTTTTCGGAATGATGATTTCAAATCGGGTCCCCTTGCCGGCTTCGGACGAGACATCGATGGTACAGCCCATCCCGCTGACCACAGCTGCCACAGCTCCCATTCCGATACCGCGACCTGAGATGTCCGACACGGTATCCGTCGTGGAAAGATTGGACGAAAGAATCATACGGCAGAGCTCGGCCTGCGTGGGCCGATCCTGAGGACGCAGAATTCCGGCCGCGAGGGCTTTCTGCTGAAGTTTTTCCGTATTGATGCCACGACCGTCGTCCTGAATCACCATGGTCCAGTTGCTGCGATCTTCACGGAAGCTCACCCGAAGCGTCGCCTCATCCGGCTTCCCGTTGCGTTCCCAAGGGAACTCGATCCCATGGTCGATACTGTTCCGGATCAAATGCGGCAGGATATTGAAGATGGGCAGAACCCGTTCCGGATCCATTTTGATCGCGCCACCGTCCACTTGAAAGGCAAGGGCCTTGCCAAAGCGTTGCGCCAGAGACCTGGTGAGTTCGTCCAAAGGACCCATAAGATCTTTGGCCGGTTTGGTCTTGATTTCAGCCACAAGTCGCGTCAGGTTCTCATGCATCGATCGCGGATTCTGGAAGTTGGCGAGACATTCTTCAATAGCCAGCAGGGTCCTGTCGCTGATGCGGTAGGAATCGGCGGGTTTTTCCTCGTACGAGATGCCAAGAATGTCAAAGTTCGCGCCCAGAAAGGCCGCCACTGTTTTTTCGATCTGATCGATGGCCGCAACCGAGATCTCGGATTGGTCCTCGAGCTGGTGAATCTCACGAGCAATGGCATGCAGTTCATAAACGCCCATATTGCCCTTGATGGTATGGAGCTCCCGACGCAATGAAATCACATCCCCTTGCACAGCAGCATTTTTTGCAAGCGCGAGGCTGCGATAGGTGTCCGCAATAAACCTGCGGAACTGATCGGGGTTGCGCAGGATATTCAAGAGAACGCGGTTCTCGCGATTGGTCTTCTCGGCGCTTTCCAGGTCGGATATATCGATCAGACAGTAGAGCACTTGCACGATCTGTCCGGATTCATCCCGCACAGCGCTGCCTTGCAGTCGAAGGGTCCGACCGCCGACTGTAAACCGGGATGGGACCTGTGAGAAGACTACCGATTCGGGCAACACGTCTTCAAAGAGCTGGCTCAGCTGCATGGCAAAGTTTTCGCTCTGCGCGGGCGTCATATCAAGAGCCGACGGCAGGTCCATCCCCGTAAGTTGGCTTTTCACCAGCAGGGTTTCGCAGGATTGCGTCGAGCCTTCGAGGATCGTAAGATTTTTATCGCAAAGTAAAAAGCCGAACTGCACATGATCCAGGATGGTGCGGATCGTTTTGGTGCGCTCATCGACGATCTTTTCAAGGTTACCGTTGACTTCAATCAGTTCTTCCTTGAGACGCGACAGATCCGTGTTATTTTTTCGCAAGGCTTTGACGCTGCGGACGACGGCAATCCCACCGAACGCACCGGCAACCAGGGCCAGGATTAAAACAAAAGCGAGGATAAGACGGGTCCTGGCCACCACTCCGGACAGCCCCTCATCCAGCTCACGGCTCAGCCCTTCACTGGTTTGCACCAGCTGACCCAGGCTGGTGGAGATCGTGGCATTGATCCTCTCCAACTCACCCCGGATGGCAGCGGCTTCCTTGATGGCCGCAAAGACTTTGAACTTCAAATTGACGAGACTTTCGGGATTCCTGTTGTCCATCATATCCTGGGTCAAGGCCACGAGGGATGTTTGCAATTCGCTCGCGATTTTTTCCAGCTCGGGATCGCGGCGCACTTCATCCCGCAGGTCCTGGATGTTCACCATGGCTTTTTCACGCTGTTGGACCAGTTCATTGGCAATCAGGGTGTTGATCTGGTCTTCACTGCTTGCAGGTGCAATCCTGGCTGCTAAACGATTCAGTTCACCAGCTGCTTCCAAAACCTCATTGACCAGACTGAGTTTAAGATTCGATGAACCTAAAATTCGTGCTTGAATCAAACTCTTCGCCTCGTCATTAAAGCCAGAGCTTTGGACCAGCCTATGCGCGCGACGCACCGAACTGCCATGCGTGAAGCGGATTTTACCGGAGAGCCCCTGGGTGGTTTCCAGAAAAGCTTTCAGGCGGCTTTCTATTTTCTTGTTCGCTGCAGCCAGGTTTTCTTCCTGAAGGCGGCGCTTGAGGTTGGCCTGATAATAGCGTTGATCGCTGTCCAGGAAGGAAGCCAGATCCTGATCCAGTTCCTGGAGAATTTTTTGTGCCTCGTCACCGCGCTTCGGGTCCATGCTGGTGATCATCGGCAGGACTTCTGTCAGGCCTTTTTTCGCGTCCTGGATTTGAGTCTCCACCCGCTGCCGATCACCAAGACCGCTAATGCCGACTGAAGTTTCGGTCGTCGCGATCTTGTTCTGCCGGTTGAAAAGCTCGTTGAAAGAGCTGTTCAAAATTTCAGTGGAGTGATGCACAGGCGACACCACACCCTTATTATGGGTTTGATTGTCGGCAAGATTGGACTGCACCCAGAAGAAGGAACCTAGAAAAACGGTGAATATCGTCAGCGCGCCGGCCGACAGAAACAGAAGGTTGCGCTCGATGCTGCTTTCCTTTTTCATGGTCTCAGCTCCCTGGCTTTCTGATGTCAGACCACCGGAAGGATCGGAACTGGTTGCCGGTGATCATGGTGGGCCATACGGCATGACTGATCTGGTGCTGCGTCGGACTCAGACTGTGCTTTTCACCCAAACCAATATCGATATCCGTACTGGCTTCCAGAACATCGATAAATTTTTCCCGCGTGAGATCCCGGCCTGCGCGTCTCAACCCTTCCGCAAAGGATCGGGCAGCGAGATATCCTTCCAGGGAAATGAACGAGGGTTTGGCTGGTTTGATGGCTTTTTTGTACTCTTCGATCACCGCCATGTTACTGTCCAGGGGTGGTACGACCTGAGTGACGATCACGCCTTGACCCTGGGGTCCGAGCTCGGCCATCAAGGATTCACTGCCGACGAACGAGACATTCAGAAACAAAGCGTTCAAGCCTTCACTTTTTGCGAGTTTGATAAACTTCGCACAGGCTTTATAGGTGCCGACCATGATGATGGCCTTGGGTTGACGTTTGGCGTCCAGAATCCGAGTCAGACCGTCTTCGACATTCACAGTGTTGCGCTGATAGCGCCCATGAACCATGGCCGCCGTTCGGGTAAAACCAATGTCATGGAGAGCTTTGACGGAAGCCTGATATCCAGCATCACCATACGCATCATTCTGCGTGAAGAAAGCGATATGTTCCGGTTTGATGCCCAGATCATGGACCAAACCCTTCACCATCGCCGCGGTTTCTTCCGCGTAGCTGGCGCGGAAATTGATCACGTAGCGATCAGGTGGATTTTTTCGGAGGATTCCGGCACCGGTCAGGGCTCCGAAGAAAGGCACTTTCTTTTCCATGGCGATCGGAACGGACACGACGGCTGTCGGTGTTCCGACATTGCCAAGAATGGCAAAAACTTGCTTATCGTCGATGAGCTGCCGCATATTGGGAGCAGCGCGAGCCGGCTCATAACCATCATCAAGAGCATCCAGGCGTAATTTGCGGCCGTGGATACCGCCTTGTTCATTGACGGTTGCAAAATAAGCTTCAACACCGCGTTTCATTTCATCGCCCAAATTATGCGATGGTCCCGATAAAACTGTGGTCATACCTATGGTAATTTCATGATCGGAAACACCTGCGGACTGGGCCTTGCCTTGGCTCGAGAAGCCGATCATGCAAAGACCTGTGGCAGCAAATAGAGTGAGGATGCACCTCATGGATCAACTCCTTCACAGGCGGATCACCTGAATTTAGAATCAATGCATGAAATCGGTGGGATGCAATCTTTCTTAAATCACTTATAGTTGGTCCGGATTATATTGATTAAAGGCAGGGATAATAGAGGTTTATAATTCCTACGGGACGTAAGGATAAGAATCTTTTGAACGAGCGGGCCATGCGACTGCCCGCCTTTCGCAGAAACAAATACTGTGCATTTATGGCTTGGCTACCAGCATCAATCGGCCTTCAAGCGAATCAATACATTGGGTCAGGGCTGTGTAAACTTCCTTATGGAGTCTGTATTCGGACTGCATAATGCTGTCATAGGTGGAGTAACCTGGCAGGATGCAGCTAACATCATAAAATCTCTGATTGATCTGAGCCAGGAACGACTGGCCGACAACCCAATCCAGTCGTACAGGATATTGCTGAGTCATGCGAAACATGATCTGAGTTTCATTTTTATTGGGTTTCATCACAACCTGCTGAAAGTGAAAGTCAAAGGCACCTTCGCACCAGCTGTCGCCACAGATACCATCCAGAGCCTTCAAAATTTTATCAGTGTCGGTTTCGGCGGCTAACGCGCCGTGGGCCCTGGTAAATAACAAAAAAGCTATAATGAATGGAGCATAGAGAACGCTTATTTTCATGGATCACCTCGGCCAAAATATAGAATGCACGCCGGTTTCAACCCCGGTCGAACCTTCACGAATAACATGATCGTTAGGCGGACACAAGCTTTCAGGGCCCCACACAATTAGGCTAGGTTTGCAATCGGCGGGTATACAGCGGAAGGGGTGCAGGGAATAATGCATTCCCTTAGCGTCCTGACGTATCGTGACTTTGCCTTGCGCAAATATCTCGTAAACATCCGCGCAGCCATCGATGAGCCGGATCAGAATGCAGTCGAGGGTGCCAGAGCATGGACACAGTAATCTCTGGCACCGAAATCGGCAGCGGGAAGCTATGCATGCCGGCCCTTAGATTTCCCGTATGCCGCTCAGGAACGCTGGCGATTAGATCCGAATGGCGGGCAAGCGCCAAAGCAGCTGAAAATCCACTGACGATGGTTACGATGTCGCGCTCCAAACCAAGTGTTTTTAGAACTTCATCGATCCGGCCCTTGACTGATCCCTGCTTTGAAACACGGATGTGTCGGCCGGAGGCATAGCGCAAGGCTGTCATCTCCCCCTTGCTGAGCGGATGACCTCTTCGCACGACACCAATAAAAGAGTCCCGGAATAAGGCTTGTGCATGCACTTCCGGACCGGTCGTTTTTCCTACAACTCCTGTTTCCAGATCCACGGTTCCATCGCGCAACGGAGTGCTTTCCTTGTCAGGCTTAAGCACAAAGCAGAGCCTTACCCCGGGAGCCTCCTCACTGACGCGCGCGATAAGGTCAGGCCCAAAATTCTCAACAAAGCCATCACTGGTTCGCAGCGTAAATGTTCGAATCAGCTGCTTGAGATTGAGTTTTTCAGCCGGGCGCAGCACCGTCTCGGTGTCCAGCACCAGTTGACTGACGCGTTCGCGAAGCTCAAGCGCCCGAGGTGTGGGGACAAGACCGCGTCCGGCTCTGACTAAAAGGGGATCACCGGTTGTCTCTCGCAATCTCTGCAGAGCCCGGCTCATGGCAGACGGGCTGAGCTTTAAACGTTGAGCCGCGCGGGCCACGTTGCCCTCGGCGAGCAGGACATCCAGAGTTACAAGAAGGTTGAGATCGGGCTTTGACATCCATAGGTCCTGGCAGAGTGGGTGGGAGAATGCAGGCGTCAGACGCACGAATATAATGCAACCCATGCGCCTTCCGCAAGGTTCGGCTAAGGGAGCATACTTCCCATAGCTTCCATTCCGGGAATTGCCAGCGAGGTTCATCATGAATATGCAGCTTACATCTTCGACGCGATGGGTCCTGGTAAGCCTTTCGCTATCCATGCTGATGCCTTCTCTCGAAACCAGCATTGCCAACGCCGGCCTACCGACTCTGGCTCAGGCTTTCCAAGCCAACTTCCAGGACGTCCAATGGATCGTTCTTGCTTATCTGCTCGTCATCACAACATTGATTGTCAGCGTGGGACGACTGGGTGACATCATCGGCCGCCGCAGGCTTTTTCTCGGAGGAATTCTACTCTTCACGGCGGCATCGCTGCTTTGCGGCCTGGCGCCTTCGCTTGGGTTCCTGATTGCAGCAAGGGCCGCCCAAGGGCTCGGCGCAGCTATCATGATGGCCCTCACTCTGGCCTTTGTAGGTGAAACGATACCGAAGGAACGGACGGGCAGCGCCATGGGTCTGCTGGGAACCATGTCCGCCGTTGGCACAACTCTCGGGCCCTCGCTCGGCGGTCTCTTGATCACAGGAATTCATTGGCGAACCATCTTCCTCATCAATGTGCCACTCGGTATTCTAAATTTTATTCTCGTGCGTCGTCACCTGCCAGTTTATCGTAAAAAGACGGCCGAACGCGTGGGCTTTGACTTGCTGGGTACATTGCTGCTCGCTCTGACACTTGGGGCCTATGCCCTCGCCATGACTATGGGCCGTGGCCAGTTCGGTCGGATCAACATTGCATTGCTGTTAGGAGCTTTAACTGGCTGTGTCGTCTTCGTGCTCGTCGAATCGAAAACGACATCGCCTTTGATCCGCATAACGATGTTCCGTGATCTTATGTTAAGTGCGAGCCTCGCCATGAGCATGCTTGTCTCGACAGTGATGATGGCGACTTTGGTGGTGGGACCATTTTATCTTTCCCTTACGCTCGGACTCCAAGCCGCCTGGGTTGGTATTGTTTTATCGGCCGGTCCCTTTGTTGCCGCGCTGACAGGCGTCCCAGCGGGCCGTATCGTGGATCGTTTTGGGGCTCGGCGCATGACCACTATCGGACTCATGGGAATGGCAAGCGGTGCTTTGGCTATTTCCATGTTTCCAGCGAAATTTGGGATAGTTGGCTACATTTCACCTATGGTTGTCGTCACTGCCAGCTATGCCTTATTCCAGGCTGCCAATAACACTGTAATCATGACTGGTATTCGCCCTGAGCAGCGAGGCGTTATTGCCGGAATGCTTAGCTTGTCTCGCAATCTTGGGCTCATCACTGGAGCATCCGTCATGGGAGCTGTGTTTGCAGCTGCAACCGCGACCTCTGATATCACAACAGCACATCCTGAGGCTGTGGCTTCTGGAATGCGGATGACGTTCGGTGTCGCTACGGCTCTGATTATGGTGGCTCTGGCCATTGCTCTGGTAAGCGGCATTCTCTTGCAATCATTTCCAAGGCCCTTCGAAACAGTAAAACCAAATGAATAAGAGTAATGGCATTGGACTTGCTTCCAAACATATTAAGCATTTCGTGGCAAATGATACCCTGGCCATTACCATGAAAATATTACGTATTTTTCCATAAGTGGGTAGTGAACTGTAATTTTGGTCGCATTTTTCCGATACGCTGCTAAGATATTAGGCAGTCATGGAGGGCCCAATATGGGTGCTGAGCTGGTCAAATCCAAAACCGATTTTTCACCTGAAAGAGAAGCCAAGGCGGTATACAAAGCCATTTTCACTTTTAAAGACGACGCGCGATTAACATATGAAGACCTCAGCAAAATTTTGTCAAAGGACACCGCTACCTTAAAACGTTGGAACAAGGACAAACTTATCCCATTGAAGGATAAGCATCTGCGCGAGGCTATATCCAATTTTATCGCGATCTTCCGCAGCCTTGCAGCGATGTTCAGTGACAAAGGCGATAGAGCCCTTTGGCTAAAAACTCCACATCCCGACCTGCACGGTTCTCCTCTTGACATGATGACAGAAAGCTTCCAAGGGCTTTTGCACGTTCGCGCTTATCTTGACTATGTAAGGGGAAGGGGAGCTTGAAAGCAGAACTCTGGCGCATAGCAGAAGAGCAGGCAACTTCGTCGCTACAAAATAACGTTGAGGCAGATGAAGACGAAATCGATTTCCTGGAAAAGCTTGTAGCTGAAACCAAACCTGAAAAGACCCTTGAGCGTGGTTTCATACAGATGGGATACCACTATTTGATCTATAGCCAGTTCAGGTATCCGCCACCCGTACCCTCCCAATACCAAGCCCGTTTTAAACCCCCGTTCCACGGGAACAACGTCTTTCATGGTTCGATTGAGTCGAAGACGTCGCTTCATGAATACGTCTATCATTGGCTCAGGCAAAGACTGCATCTTAAAAAACTGAGTAAGAAAGCGGAACCAAGAACGCTTTTTACGGTAGATTTTGATAATCCTAGTATCACGGACATCAAACACCATCCACAGCTTGCAGAAATCATGCACAAGACTGATTACTCGGCTTCTCATGCGTTCGTAAAAGCCAACACCTGTACCTCGATACTTTACCCCAGCGTGCGACATCCAGGTGGGTTGAACGTAGCAGTCAATGACATCGCATTTTTAAGAAAGATTCCAAGTCATCAGGAAAACATCCGTTTGACTTTTGATGCAAAAGTGCAGGCATGCAAGATAAAGACAGCGTTCCAAACGCTGACTATTGCTTGGAGCCAGGTATCATAACGCGGGAATGGTCCAGGCAGGACGTGCCGACTGAGGCAAAGTCCTGGCGTCAGGGCTTAGCAGGCTGCAGTAAACGACTCAACGTCTTATAGTCCAGTCGATGCGCCCCGGGGAATTTTTCAAAACGGAATCCGGGAATGATCTTGCGCAGCTGGTTGGCCAATTGCGAGGCCTTTTTCATCGTGATATCCTGCTGACCGATCATCATGGCAAAACTCGACGTAGGATGAGGTCTATCGACTTTCTCATCCCAGGTCCCGGCACTGCCCGACGCAATGATACGCGTCAGCTGCGGATCGCTATGGGCTTTATAGAGTTTCAAAGCAAAATAACCGCCATTGGAAAAACCCAGTAGCGTATATTCCGGTGTCCCCGCCCAGCAGGCCTGAGTCTCGGTACGCGCCTTGGCAAAGGATTGCAGAAGCTCATTCTTATCACCAGCAGGCCAACAGAGTTTACCCGACGGGCAGAGAGGCCCGCGTGGCAACGCAATACGCAGCGAAAGATCCTTCGCCAGACGTTCCAGGACTTCGAGATTATCACCCTCTTCGTTGGTTTTCTGCTCAGGTGGGGTAAAGCCATGCAGGTAAATAACATAGCCCTTGGCCTGAGTCGGCCCGAGACATTCCGTTTGGGATGGCTTCGCTGCGGCAATGGTCGCAACCATTGCCGGCAGGAAACTCAAGATAAAAGAAAACAATGGTCGCATGCCGACCTTTCAAAAATTAATACTCAGGCCGACGCCTGCGGTCAGATACGTTTTTTCCGTTGGCACAAAGGCCAGCGCCTGCTGCAGTTCTGGAACGGTGCTGCCAAAAGCCTTAAGGTTTTCCGGGATCTTCAAACAAAGTTCTCCATACTTCCCAAAGCACTGGCTCACATAAGCTTCAAAGGTCGCATAATTCGCCACCAGCCAGGTTCCCGTGAGCCTCGCGATCGAAGTTTTATCGCTCAAGTTGCCCAGGCCTGTCAGGTAAAACGAGGTTTTGTTCCAATCCCCCGGTGTTGGCAGGCGGACATAACCGCTCGCATAACGGCGACCGGCATAAAGGTTTTGCGATTGACGGAGAAAAAGGGAGTAAAGTTCCTCGAAACGATCCTCATAACCGAGTTCATTATAGAAGTACTCGGCCCCAAAATAAATGGTGTCTTCATCATTGTATTTCACACCATAACGCACGCCACCGACGATCTGCTTGAATGCTTTATCCTCATCCTGATAAGGCGTCGGGAGGACAATCGCGTCGTCTTCCAGAATGCCATCGCGATAGAACGTTCGATTCTGACGTTTGGTGAAGGCGGCTTCGGCATTCACATCAATGGGACCCAAAGCGCTGGAGACATCCACACCCAAACGCAGCGGACTGCCTCGGCGGGATTGCGCGGTTACAGCCAGCTCGCCAGATCCCAGAAACGCAAACTCCCCACGTAGGGCAAGACCGATATCATCGTTTCGTTCTGCATCATCGAACTGCAGGACCGCGTAGTAATTAAAGCCAAGCTTTTCATTGGGAATGTGAATCTTGATCAAGTTTTGACCCAGACGCCGATCGAATAGAGCAAACGGATCCCGAACCTCACGCGCTGTGAAATCGGTGGGATTCCAAATCTGCCCGCTACCCCATTTCACATGCTGCTTGCCATAAGTGATGAAGACCGAGCGGGCCAAATCCCATTTAAACCAGAGCTCATCAATATCCTGCCTGACCGTGGTAATCCGCTCAGTTCCGCCCGTCGTGGTCGGGATCATGGTTTCAAGTTCGGCAATACGCGTGCGCAGAAACACACGAATTTCCTCACTGGGCCTTGTATCAAAATAAATATCAGCGGTCTTGGAGGGCACAAATGAGCCCTCCTGAAACCGCTGTTTTTCAGCCACCGAGCTGGTGGACAGAAGTTCCAGACGGCCACCGATTTGCATCGTATCCATCAGAGCCTTGGCCTGTCGCTCCATAGTATTGGGCTGGGCCGGTGTATCGCCTTTTTTCTCCTCAGCCTGCGGCTGACTGGGCTTGGCACCTTCACCAAAGATATCATCATCGCGCGTATCCTGGGCCCGAGCCAAACCGGAAAAACCCACCGCGGCCAAGAGCAGAACGAGCTTATTCATGGCAATCCCCGCTATCAACGACTCTGCGATTCCAACCAGGCTTTGGTAAACATGTTGGCGTCCAGAGGATCGAGTTTCACATCGCGCAGCACAACCGTCGTGCTGTTGCCCTTTTCCACTTCATCAAACACCCGGATTTCCTTGGGCACATAAACGTCCGAGCCTTTGGACTTGCTGAACATCTTATCCCAGCCTGGATAATAGGTGGTGCGCAGGAGTTTGCCGGAGAGGGCTGATTCCTGGCGTTTCAAAATATTCTTCGACTCCTGATCCACCCAAAGCTCAACAATGGGACTGGCGACGTCCGCATTGGGTTTGGCCGTCAGCTTCACCCGATGCACAGGGAACTTGCCCAGCTTCTCATCACCGATGAATTTTGCATCATATTCGATCGCCAGACGCGACTCATCGAAGTCGTCCCGTCGGCTGTTTGTTCCCGCAATGCTGGCCCGTTCCGTCTGCCGTTCCCATTTGCCCAGCGAGGGTTCATAGAGGAAGAGGTTTTTTTCCACTCGCAGATAACCCTTGCCCGCTTCCGCTTTCGGCTTGGTAAAGAGGATCATCCACTTATCGTCGGCATCACGGCGATAGACACGGGCTTCAAAGGCCTTGGTGCTGCCGTCCTTTTCCTTCTGATCGATAAACACGACCGAGGCATAATCACCCGTGGCCCGTTGCCGTTCATCGACGAGTTTGATCAGCTCTTTGGTTTGAGCCTCGTCCAAGGCGGCCAGGGCCTTGCCGGACAGCAAGGCTACGGAAAGGGTCATTCCAAGTGTGACTGTTTTCATTCGCAACATAGTCATTCCTTTCTCAAATCATTTGCCCTGCATCAAGGCTTCCACCGGACGCAGCCGGGCGGCCTTCAGAGCAGGATAGAGTGCGGCCAGACCGGTAATGACCGAAAATAGGATCAGAGTGCTTACGATCTGGCTAGGATGAAGACTAAACTTTAAAGTATTGGCCATCATAAAGAGCCGCATCCCATCATTGGTGATGGGAATATTCATGCCATTGATGGCCAAAATAACGATCGATCCAAAGAGCACACCCAGGCCCGAGGCTAAAAAGCCCAGCATGATGGCTTCAAAAACGAACATTTGCAGAATAAAACCGCGTTGAGCCCCGATGGCTCGAACCGTCCCAATTTCCTTGGTGCGTTCGCGGACGCTCATCCACATGGAATTCATAATCCCGCCGATAATAATCACCGCCAAAAGCGTGATGACAATGGCCGAGATAAAATCCAAAGCATTGGTGATCCAGAGCACAAACGAAATTTCATCACTCCAGATAGTAAGGTCCAATTTTTGCCCGAGCCAATCCTCACCCGACACCTTTTCAAACTTCATGAAAAAGGGATTGGGATCGTGATCCATCACCAGAAAGCCATTATCGGCAAACGTCTTGCGCAGACGCTCCATGACTGCCGTGGCTTGGTCAGCTTCGTCGAGGTAAACCATGACCACACCGGTGGTATCGGGACCGACGCGATACAAATCGAGAACCACCTGCCGCTGGGTGAAGATCGACCAGTTACTCATGAAACCCACATCCGAGGCAATGGCGGCCACGCGGAGATCCACGGTATTATCCTGCCCACCTGAGGCTTCCGTCACTAGGGTCAGACTATCTCCAACCCGCAGCTCCAGTTTTTTAGCCTGGCCCGCAAAGATCAGCGCCGTGTTGGGTTTTTGCATGTCTTCAAAGCTGCCAAAGGTTTGATCCGTGCCGTCTTTCTTGTATTCGCTTTCCTTGGCCAGCCGAAGGCTCTTAAAGAACCGGCCCTCCTCGTTATAATTGATGCCATTGACGCCGGCATTGATGGACGAAGCCGGGCTAATGATACGGCCCCAGCCACGGTGCCGATCGATGACCCCCGAGGCTTCCGGAACCGCTTTGGTCACGATGTCACGGATGCGAGTCCGTTCGGAAAGAATCGGCGCCGAAGCCTTTTTCCGAATCTTGAAGAATCCCCCGACGTTCACATGACCAGCCGAAAGTGTGGTGGCGGACTCGATCATGCGTTCGCTGATGGACGACGAGACGGCACGCAGAAATAAAAACAAAGTGGCCACAATCGCCACGGCCAGCCCCAGGAGCAGGGTTCTCCGCTTGGCCTGCAGCAGATTGCGAAAGGCAATATTGAGCATGGTGAGCATATCTCATTCCTTCTCTTGCATGGCTTCAGCAGGCTGAACGCGCGCGGCCAGTCGAGCCGCATAAATGGATGACAGTGTGGCGATCAACGTAATGACAAACGGTGTGGCTATGATGATATCCCAACGAATGGCCGGGTAAAGTCGGGGCCCTGAAAACAGAAACGCGACGATATCATTCGACGCCGGAATCCCCACGTTCGCCATGAACACGATCACCACGGCCCCAAAAATCGCGCCCAAAATGGAACCGATCAAACCCGTCACACAGGTTTCACCCAGGAACAGGCCCACGACAAAGGACTTTTGTGCCCCAATCGCGCGCATGGTGCCGATTTCCCGGATGCGATTCAAGGTTCCCACGATAATGGAGTTATTGATGATCACCAGGGTTACGAGAAAAATAACGCCCAGGGCCAGGATCAGGACGAGGCGCATGATGTTGACCATCTGCCCCACGATCCCCGAGGCTTTTTGCCAGTCGATCACGCGAACCTCAAGCCCTTTATCTTTAAAGGCCTTGCTCAGTTCCTCCTGAGTTTCCTCCAGACGGCTGGGATCCTTGAGTTTCAACGCAGCGTTCAAAGCCAAGCCGCGGGTCACTTCATCCAGCTCGAAGCGATCGGGAATGGCGGGTTTCACGTTGATCACGGCTTCCACCTGATTCGGTTTGGCTTCCAGGGATCGCGTTTCGATCGTGGCCTGGCTCGCCTCTCCGAATAAAGCTTCCTCGGCATTGCCCGCTTCAATATCCTTAATGCCAACCTGAGTCCGCATCTCGGCCAATTCCTTTTGCGAGGCTTCGGTCATTTTTCCATAAAGTTCCCGAAAGCTGACCAGATCGATGATACTCGTCTGACCCGCCAGGTCGGAATCTTCCAAACCCGCAAAGGAATACACACCATAAACTTTCAGCGGAATACTCTTCACGTAACCGCTACGCGTATAGGCGCGTAGCATAATCGTTTCCCCGGGTGAAATTTCATAGAGCTTCATCAAGGGCGCGATGTGCTTGTAGAACCAGGCATGCCGGGCCAGAAAATTATCATCGTTGACCGTCAGGAATTCCTTGAGCTGATTGGTCAGGTGAGCGATCAGGTCGCCCTGGGCCTTGGCCCCATTGATGCCAAATTCAGTCAGCTTTTTGGAAAGGTCAGTGGCCTGCTCGCGATCCAGGGAGCTGATAATCGCACTG
>NZ_DASQYZ010000180.1:0-3344 GCF_035638955.1 Oligoflexus sp.
AATTTGGTCTGCCGATACCCCAATCTCCAGAGTTTTCACAAACTTTTACTGCTGATTATGATTTCGAAGGCATCGTCGCCTTATCGAATTGTTCCGGCAGTCTGGTGCGCTTTGATGATAGCCAGGACACCGATAAAGCGCTGGTTCTGAGCAACGGGCACTGTACGGGTATGATAGATCCAGGCCGGGTGGTGTTGAATCAGAGCAACAGTCGGAGCTTCGATGTGCTGGGAGCCCAGGCGAACAAACTGGGAACCGTCCGTGCGGAAAAAATCCTCTATGCAACCATGACCAAAACGGACATGAGTCTTTATCAGGTGCGGGAAACTTATCTGGATGTTCGCACCAAATACAAAGTCGATGCGCTCACACTCAGCCGAAAGTCTCCCGACGTCGGGCATGATATCGAGATCCTGTCGGGATATTGGAAACGCGGCTATTCCTGTGCCGTGGCAGCCATCGCGAATACGCTGAAGGAAGGCAAGTGGAGTTTTGAAGACGCCATTCGTTTCACCTCCACGTGCAACACCATCGGCGGCACCTCCGGAGCTCCCGTCCTCGCCACCGGCACGCGGACTGTGGTGGCGGTCAATAATACTGGCAACACATCAGGTGGTAAATGCGGAGTTAATAATCCGTGTGAGGTCAATGAAGACGGCTCGATCGTCTATCAGAAGGGGTATAGCTACGCGCAGCAAACCTACTGGCTCTATTCGTGTCGTAACGAGCAGGGGCAGCTCGACCTGACTGTCGATGGCTGCCAGCTGCCGCGCTGATCAGGTTGTGAAACGCTGGAGATAAGCAATCAGGCTTTGCAGTTCTGGTTTGGGTGGCTCAACTTTCGGTGGATAGGCCGCGTAGCCTTGAGCCAGAATCTGCAGATGCTGAATCAGATCCTTCAGAGTTAATTTAAAATCCGGACGCATCGAGGCCAGGAACAGATCAAAGTCAGCCTAGCCTTTGGCAAAACCCGCCCCTGTAAATTCCGCATGCACCTGTGAGGTCGTGAGATTCACACGATAATCCTGACAGTTGGTGCCGTACGTGTTGTCAGCGCGGACTGTGATGATCAGATCCGAACCTTCGGTCTTCATCTGCAGGGTCTTATGATCAGGATGGTTTCCACCTGAAAGCCACGCATACTCTGCACCTTCGTGCCATGACACAGAACCCTGCGCCAAAGCCTTATCTTCACCCGTCCGTCGGCAACGATAGGATGAGAGCTGATCATTGAAATTCAAAGCTTTCAAATTCACGCTTGCCCCACCATTGAACTCGGTGGCCAGGAGCAAATCACGGCTGATGTCCAGGCGGGTGCCTTTAAACGCTGGCTCCGGGTAGGCCTCCAGAATAAAACCAGGGCGTACCCAGACGCTCGATACACGATCCTGCCACCAATTGTCCAGGTTTGCGGAAGCGGGGTCCTTGCCCTCCACTTCAGCACTCCAATAGGCCCCTTGGCGGTCGGCATGTTCGAACAGAATGCAGTCACCTGGCAGGGAGCTGGTGTCAGCGTGAGCAGCCCCCGTAAGAGTATTCACGGATAACGCAAAAAGAAGATGGCGCAGCATAAGAACTCCTCCAATGGTTTGCGCGTCCAGCCTACCTGAATTCCGAGGCAAGTCCACAGTCTTGTCTGGCTCTTTTTCATCCCTTGCGTTATGGTGCCCCGTCCCAGGATCCCGGAGAAATATTATGCATTCGCCAGTCCCAGAATCCCCATCATCCTTTGCTCAACTTGCGATTTCCCCTGCCTTGCAGGAAGTGGTCGCTGAACTTGGGTTTCGCGCGATGACGCCGATTCAAGCGCAAAGTATTCCGCTCTTGCTTCAAGGTTATGACCTGATTGGTCAATCCAAGACCGGTAGCGGCAAAACAGCGGCTTTTACCCTGCCCATCCTGGACCGCATTCGCGTGTCGGCAAGACAGGTTCAAGCCCTGGTCCTTTGCCCCACCCGCGAGCTCTGTGGTCAGGTGGCCCGCGAAATGCGTAAGCTCGCACGCCGCCATCCGGGTCTGCAGGTTCTGGTGTTGGCCGGTGGGGAACCGGGCCGCCCTCAGGCCGTCAGCCTCGAAAGTGGTGTGCATATTGTGGTCGGAACTCCGGGCCGCACGCTGGATCATATCAATCGCGGGAACCTCGATCTCACAACCCTGCGGTATCTTGTTCTGGATGAGGCCGATCGCATGCTCGATATGGGCTTTGCGGATGAGATGGAAAAGATCCTGGAGGCAGCGCCACAGAATCGTCAGACCATTTTCTTTTCAGCCACCTTTCCAGCCAGCATTGAAGAGATGAGCGCGCGCTATCAGAAGCAGGCGCAACGGGTCACCATCGATGAGGGTGCCGTCACCGCGCCGAGCGTGAAGCAGATCGTGGTGGAAATTAATCCTGAGAATAAACTTTCGGCGCTGCACGGTCTGCTGGATCAGTATCGCCCGGAAACAGCCATCGTGTTTTCCAATCATAAAGCCGCGATTGCTGAAATCACCAAGGCTTTAGGTGAGTGGGGCGTAAGCGCAGCGGGACTGCACGGTGATCTGGAGCAGATGGATCGTGACAAGGTGATGGCGAAACTTCGCAATCGCAGCATCCGCGTGCTGGTGGCCACCGATGTTGCGGCCCGCGGGATCGATGTTGCGGATCTTGACCTTGTCATCAATTATGATCTGCCCCTGAAGCCGGACACCTATGTGCATCGCATTGGTCGTACGGGTCGCGCCGGCAAGGAGGGCATCGCTATCTCGATGGCCACACCGCGCGAACGCTTAAAAATTGAGGCGATCGAAACGTATACCGGTTCGAGCTTCGAACGTGAAAAAATCCAGCTGCCCAAACAGGAAAAAGCCCTGTATCAAGGCGCGGCGATGACCACGCTGTCGATTGGTGGCGGCCGCAAGGACAAGCTGCGACCAGGCGATATTCTGGGTGCCTTGACCGGCGAGGCCGGCGGTCTGGATGCGAAGGATATCGGCAAGATTGAAATTCACGACCGCGTTGCCTATGTGGCGGTCGCGCAATCGCTCGGACGTATTGCCGTCGAACGTCTGCGCGAGGGACGCATCAAAGGTCGTAAATTCAGCGTGGATTGGGTCCGCTAGGATAAACAGGACCGGCCGGCGTGGGATCACCTTCCGGCAGCAGCTGCACCTGGAGGTCCAATTGCGAATCGATCAAACGTCCGGCGTACTCCGGCCATAAGCTTTCCCGAGTCGACGAGGAAGCAGAAAGCTTTGGCTGGAGGTCAGAGGACCTGGCTACCTCCCATCATCGGAGATTGTTTGTTTTCCTCTTGCCAAATGCTTATGGCATTCATACATTTGTTTGGCTGGAGGGTATGTTG
>NZ_DASQYZ010000181.1:0-52498 GCF_035638955.1 Oligoflexus sp.
AAACGAATCATAGCATCAAACCCTGATCTGTCAAGGCTCGCATGTTTTCCAGGGGCAAACACCCCGGGTCTCCCCAGCTGTCTCTACAAGTGTTATGTTCATCCCTGTGAAATGCGGGGTTAAACGTGTCTTTGCTTCTTAACTACATCCTGGGTTCCCACTGGTCAATGACGAATGAAGCTCTACGATCAATGATTTCTGTCGTCGAGAGACATGCCGGAAATCAGGCCTTGGAAAAGGTTCAAGGTCAAAAGCCTTTGGGCTCAGAGAAAGCAGCCATCCGGAATGGGGTGGCCATCATCCCCGTCCGAGGCCCACTTTTTAAACGCGCCAATCTCATGACCACTCATTGCGGGGCCTCAAGCTACGAGACAATCCTGAAAGACCTTCACCGGATGCTTCTGACTCCCGAGGTTAAATCCATACTTTTGGATATTGACAGTCCAGGTGGCGAGGCGAATGGATGCTCGGAACTGGCCGATGCCATATTCTCGGCTCGTGGACAGAAACCAATTTTCGCTTATGTGGGAGGAACCGGTGCCTCGGCTGCCTATTGGATTGCGAGCGCCTGCGAAAAGGTCTTTGCCGCTGATTCTGCCATCGTTGGCAGCATAGGTGTGCAGTCGATCATGCAGTCCAGCGCCCAGGATGGTCAGCTCCGCTTCATTTCCAGCCAGTCTCCCAACAAAAACCTTGATCCAGCGACAGAGGAAGGAGCCAGGGAAGTTCAGGGCGTTGTCGACTCCCTGGCGGAAATTTTTGTTGGAAAGGTGGCCCTCTATCGCGGGATCAGCCGCGCGCAGGTACTTGAACATTACGGTCAGGGATCCGTCTTTGTCGGCCAGCAGGCTCAAAGGCGAGGCCTGATCGATGTTATTTCAAACTTTGAGGAAGTTATTATGGACATTCAAACAGAGGAGAACCCACTGGGAGAAAATTCGGTCACAGTGGATTTCATCACAAAACATCACCCTGAAATCGGGGCTCACTTTGAGGAGGCTGGCCGGGAATCAGGACGGCAGGCCGAGAGGGAAAGGGTGGCCGGAATCCATCGGCTGACCACTGCCGGGGTTGATCCTTCACTGATTCAGCAGCTGATCTCAGAGGGGGTATCAGTGGAGAGCGCGGCTGTCAGAATTCTGCAGGACATCAGCAAATCAAGATGTGCCCTGGTCTCAGGATTTGCGGCAGCCGAAGATAAAATCAAGGGACTCAGTTCAGGAACCACAAGCCTGAGTCCGGAAGATGAACTCGATGCAGATCTGCGCCTGGCAGTTGCTCATGGAATCAGGACGAGGTAACGAATATGTACGGTGGACCAATGTTTGGGGATCTGGATAGCTTCAATCCACATGACCTTATCGCGGGGGATTTTCCTCTCAAGACTGAAGCAATCACCCTCGCCAAGGGCCAGAACCTGAAGAGGGGCTCGGTGCTTGGCCGGATCAAGGCATCCGGCAAGTTTGTCCTTTCCCGAAAGACCAACGAGCAGGCGGCGGCAATTTCTGACGGCAGTGAAATCCCTCTGAGGATTCTTGGCGAGGCTGTCGATGCCTCGGACAAGGATCAGGTAACAGTCGCTTACCGAACGGGATCTTTTCTAAAACAAGGATTGACCCTTCACGAAAGCCATGACTTTGGCGACATCAAATACGACCTGGAAACACGGTCAATTTTTATTGAGGACTGAAATTTGAATCGATCAATCTACTCGACTGAATATCTGATGCGCCTCGGTCAGCGAATCGTTGACCAGCCGCGTTACTTTCTTAACCGCTACTTCACCGAAGTCTGGACCCGTGATGAAGACGTGATCCTCTATGATGTGGAGGACCTGAGCGAGGGGATCACACCCTTCGTTCATCCCCTCCATGAAGGCAAGATCATGAAGCACCGTGGGTATCGGACCAAGTTCATTCGGCCCGCCTACGTAAAAGAAAAAGTGATCCATGACCCTGAGCTGCCGATCAAACGCATGCCCGGTGAAGCCATTGGCGGTGAATTATCGCCAGAACAACGCATGCGCCTCCATGTGATGAATGATGTCAACCGCTTGAAGGATCGCCTGACAAATCGCGAAGAGGTCATGGCCCACGAGATCATTAAAAAAGGTGGTCTTACCGTGATCGGTGAGGGATTCCAGGAGTACGTTGATTTCGGTCGGGACAAATCGCTGACCATCGATCAGGCAGCGATCAAAGCCGGCTACAAAAAGGACTGGGCGGATCCGGAATTTCCCATGACCGATTTTCTTGAATCGTGCAGCCGAAAGGTCTCTGAGCTTTCACTGAATAAGAGTCAGGCAACCGACCTGCACATGGGGTCCAAGGCCTGGGAACTTTTCCGACGAAACAAGGAGGTGATAGCTGCCGGTGACTTGCGTCGGGGTGTTGATATCACTCTTGTCATGACTCCCACCCAGCAGGCCGACTCCGTCCACTATAAAGGTCGCTTCGGGGATTTTGAAATCTTTGTCCACTATGGGACCTACCTGGACGGAACCGTGGAAAAAAGATTCTTCGAACCGGGCGAAGCACTCCTGACCGCAAAATCAGTGGGCGGAGCCCGATACTATGGCAAGATTCGTGACAGGAAGGCCAATATGAAGGCGATGGATTATTTCCTGAAATCCTGGGAAACCGAGGATCCTTGCCACACCTACATCATGATTCAAAGTGCGCCGCTGCTCGTGAGTCGTGACCCGAATACTGCCTGTCTCATGACAGTGGCTTAAGGAAAATGAATATGATCAATCAACACACTCAGGAAAACAAAATGCGAAGCCTTGTCCCAGTTGCCGAAGAACTCGTCTATGTGAAAGCCGAAACGCCCGTCACCAACTCTCTGAAGCTTGCCACGCATTTTGGAAAGAACCACTCTGATATCATTCGGGCAATCAAAAATAGAATCCGTAACTATTCGGAATTATTTGGTAACCGCAATTTTGCTGAGATCGATTACCTGGATCCTCAGGGTCGCAGGTTCCGCATGTACGAGCTGACTCAGGATGGGTTTTGGGCTGTGGTCATGGGGTTCACTGGTGAAGCGGCAGCGAAGTTGCAGGAGCTGTTCATCAATGAATTCAATCGACGTGCTGAAATCATTCAGAGCCTCAAAAAGTTCTGGCCTGATCAGAAGTCTTTGGCAGCTCCCAAAAAAGAGTATAACCATCAATACGGCTACCTCCAAATCAAGACCACTGCTGATGGCTACTCCGAGCAGGAATGGGTGTCGGGAGCAAAGACCATCAAGGAAATGAACGACATTGAAAATCATTCAAGACTGCAGCACAAGCGCATCAGCCTTGTCCTTGGAAATCTGAAGGCATTTATTCGCGGGCTGCATGAAAGCGATCGGTATAGCCAACGCTTCGTTGACCTTCTCGATGAGATTCAGGATCTGGCCGATCGCTGCAAGCCAAAGTCCTACGGCCCGGTGAGTGCCCAGGTTCCCATGTTCAACGACGACGGCATGTCCAATTTTCAACGTGAAAGTGATGATGGAGGTTTTCATGCTGCGTGCTAATAACCAACCCAACCCTACGCATGGGGGCTTCCCTTGAGATCCAGCGCCCGACATTCTTCCCGCGAGAGAGTCCTTGCAAATTCCTCTGCACTTTCGAATTCATCCGATGCTAAGATTACCCCGCTCTTTGACAATCTGGAGAATGAGCAGCTACTCACGGCAGAACAGTTGGCTGAAAGGCTCAACATTGCTGTGAAAACAGTAAGGAAATGGCGCTACGAAAACGTATTGCCGTTGGACTCGATGGTGAAGCTTCGCCATCAGGTTAGGTATAGGTGGGTAAAAGTTTTGGGATGGCTCAATGCGAAAGGAAAGCAATGAGTATCCATAAGACGAAGTTTGGAACGTATGAAGTTAGATGGCGATTAAATGGAAAGCAAAAGGCAAAGGGATTTAAGAAGAAAATAGACGCAGAAAAGTTTGAAGCCGGTCTAACCCTCGATATTGTTCCTGACGAGAGCAAGACGACTTTCGAAGAACTGGCACAAATTTGGCTTGATGATTATGCCTTGGTTCACAAATCGCCAAGCGCCATAATTCGCGATAAACAAATCCTTCGGGACTATCTACTCCCTGATCTAGGCAAAATTAAGCTTTCCCAAATCCAGCCCAAGCACATCGTTGAGATTCAATCGAAGTTGCACAAGCGAGGCATACTTAAGCCTAAAAGTATCAATAACATTACCGGACTATGCCATAAGATTTTTAGCGATGGTATTTACTGGGGCTATTTGAAGACCAATCCAGCGGTTCTGGTCAAACCTATAAAGCTAACTGGCGTTGACTACAATTGGTGGACGTTTGATGAGCGCGATAAGTTCCTGGCTTACGCAAAAATGCACAACTATCGGGTTTATAGAGTTGTATGTTTTGCCGTCAATACAGGGTTGCGTCGTGGGGAGGTTGAAGGCTTGCTTCGAGATTGCTTGGATTTCCATCGACGCGAAATAGTCGTTAAGAGAAATTTCTGTCACAAAACTATGGTACTCAATGAATATACAAAAAGTAAGCAAATTCGACGTGTACCTATGAATAGTGATGTCTATGATCTGCTCCTTGAATACCAGGGTTACGACCCAAAGCAGAGAATTTTCAAAGAAGAATTTCAGAATTTTTGTATCGATAGGTTTTATCCGACACAGGGAAAGGCAGGGGTTCAACGAATCACATTCCATGATCTGCGCCATACGTTCGCTTCGATGTTGGCGATGTCTGGCTTAAGTGTTTTTGACATTCAGATGCTGCTCGGACATTCGGATCTAAAAACAACAATGAGGTATATGCATCTTGCTCCAGGCCATCTCAGAGGCAAAACCGACGTGCTTATCCGCACACAAACTGAAAAAAATTTTGCCAGCGAATTATGTCATTATAGCGATGATCAAGTGCAAAAAGCTGCAATTAGGGAATCCCATGAAAGCACTTTGGAAGCACATGGCCACGCGACGGTGTTGTGAGATGTTCGGGAAATGTTCGGGTGAAAGAATTACCCTGAAAAGCAAAAAACCCAGCGGCTTTGCAGCGACTGGGTTTGATCGGGTAGACAAATGGTGCTCAGGGCGGGACTTGAACCCGCACGCCTTTCGGCACATGCCCCTCAAACATGCGTGTCTACCAATTCCACCACCTGAGCAATAGAATTAGGGTTTGTTCGGTTCGGCTTGGGGTGCTTGACCTTCAACTGGCGGAGCAACAGGAGCTGCTTCGGGTTGAGGCTGGGCAGCAGGAGCGGGTTGTTCTGTTTTGGTGCCGGCCTGCTCCAGGCGTTCGGTCAAACCAGTCTTACCAGAGCTTCCCTTGACCATCGTCAGTGCGATACTCGTAATCATGAATACGCCAGCCATTATGTATGTCAACTTGCCCAGGAAACTTGTAGCGCCAGCGGCACCGAAGAGACCAGTTGAGTTACCACCACCGAAAGCTGCGCCAACACCGCCAGAATTGCCACCTTGCACTATGATCACAACAATCATAAAGATAGCAGCAGCGATATGAACGACCGTAAGCAATATATCCATGTTACCACCGAAGGAACATAATGGTGGCTCCTCCCAGAATCGAACTGGGGACACGTGGATTTTCAATCCACTGCTCTACCGACTGAGCTAAAGAGCCACTTCCCAAAAGGGAGATTCGTAAATAAAGCAGTCCCGTTTTTCAGTCAAGACTTTCTTCTTGGAAAGCCAATTCCCGGCGGGAAGCTTGAGTTGCCTCATTCTCCCGACTAGAGTAACAGAGTCTGTGCCAATGGTAACCTTCTTTTCCTGACGCACTAGTGAAAGGACGCTATGAATACTGCACTCTTCAAACGCCAGCCCACCAAACCCGTCGTCATTGCCGGGCCGTGCATGGCGGAATCCTATGAACTTCTGGAAACCGTCTGTACCCAGCTGCACGGGCTTTCGAAGGAACTTGATTTTGATCTGGTGTTTAAAGCCAGTTTCGATAAGGCCAATCGAACTTCGATCAATAGCTATCGTGGGCCAGGGTTGGAGCAGACCTGCCGCTGGTTCTCGCAGCTCAAAGATAAATTCCCAGGTTTGAAAGTTTTAACGGATGTGCATGAAACCGCCCAAGTGAGCCAGGCGGCGGAAGTCATCGATGTCCTGCAAATACCGGCGTTTCTCTGTCGGCAGACGGATTTGGTCGTGGCCGCGGTGAAAACCGGACGCGCCGTGAATGTCAAGAAGGGCCAATTTCTGGCGCCGGAAAATGCCCAGCATATCATTAGCAAAGTGCTGGCCGCCGCCGAGGAAGATCAGCTGACTCCGGATTTTGCGTTAACAGAGCGAGGCGCCACCTTCGGTTATGGTAATCTGGTAGTGGATATGCGTGGATTGAAAGTGATGTCCGATCTCGGAGCTCCGGTGATTTTTGATATCACCCACAGTCTCCAGCTGCCGGCTGCTGGCGGTTCCAGTGGCGAAATCTCGGGTGGATTGCGCGGCTTTGCGCCGGTCCTGGCCCGGGCGGCCACGGCCACGGGTTATCTGGACGGCTTTTTCCTGGAAGTGCATACGGATCCAAGTAAGGCCAAAAGCGATGCCGCGACGCAGCTTTCGCAAAAACAGGCGGATCTCCTTTTGCGGCAACTGCTGCCCCTCTGGAAGCATATGCGGACTGTCACGGCTCACGACGGGGAATTCTTCTGATTTCAAACAAAGGAAGGTGGAATGAGGCTCAGCTGGCAGAAAATGCTTTTGGTCCTTGTTCTCGTCCTGGTTCTGGCCCTCTTCTTTTACCTGGATCTGGGCCGTTACTTCACCATCGCCCAGCTTAAAGAGACCAAGCAGCAGCTGCTGGACTATTACGAAACCCACCAGCTGACGACGATCGCGGTTTATCTTTTCATTTACATCGTTGCATCCTCGTTATCCCTGCCGGGCGCCCTTTCGTTAACGTTTGCAGCGGGCGCGATATTTGGACCGTGGCTGGGTGCGCTGCTGGCATCCGTGGCATCGACTCTGGGCGCGACGGGAGCTTTTCTTTCCGCTCGCTATCTCGTCGGCGCCAGTATCCAACGCCGTTACGCAGGACGATTGGAAGCGATCAATCGGGGGTTTCGTGCAGAAGGGGCTTTCTATTTACTCTCTCTTCGGCTGTTTGCTGTGATTCCCTATTTCATCATCAACCTTGTGATGGGCCTGACACCGATCTCGACCCGCACGTTTTTATGGGCCACGCAGCTCGGAATGCTGCCGGTGATTGTTCTTTATAGCTATACCGGCACCGAATTGAGTGAGATTGAAAGTGTGCGGGATCTGTTTTCGTTGCGGCTGATTCTCTCGTTTATTGCCATGGCGCTGTTACCAATCGTGGCTCGAAAACTGATACAATGGTGGAAAAGGCATCAAGGAGCCCGGAAGTCATGAGCGTTTCTGAGCGTCGTACGCGAAACCGTTGCCCCATCTGTCAGGGACCCACAAAGGATGTGAATGGCGACGACCGTTGCCGGAACTCACTCTGTTCGTACAATCATCAAAAGGAACTGTGCCCGCGCTGCAAACACCCGGGGCCGGAAGCCACAAAGTACGACAGTGACAGGCAATTTCATTATTTTTGTTCAGAATGCCACAATAAATGGATCAAGAGGGCCGATTAAGGCCTTTTACACCGTACCGGCCATGCCGAAGATCGGCAGATACATGGCAATGACGATGAACCCGACGATCCCGCCGATGACCACAATCATCAGGGGCTCGATCATGGACATCATCGCAGCGATGGCGTTGTCGACTTCCTCTTCATAGATATCAGTGACTTTTCTGAGGGTTTCATCCAGCGTACCTGTGGATTCACCGACCGCCACCATCGAGACCACCATTTTGGGAAAGAATCCGTCCTGGCTCAAAGGATCGGCAAAGGTGCTGCCTTTGGAGATTTCCTCGCGCACATTCAAAACGAAACTTTCCACCGACTTGTTGCCCGATGATGTGGCGCAGATCGTGAGCGCTTCGAGAATGGAGACGCCCGAGCTCAACATCGTGGACATGGTGGAACAGAAACGGCCGACGGAAATCTTGATCATGACTTCACCAATAATAGGTGCCCGCAGGATGGCCCGGTCAAAGGCCTTTTTGCCGTTATCCGTCTTCAGATAATATCGGAGTCCAAAGAATGCGGCCACTATAGTCCCGAGAATTTCCATCCAATTGTTCACCAGGGCATTGGACATATCCATCACAAGCTGGGTCAGAGCGGGAATTTCCTGACCGCTTTCGGTAAACTGCTTGGCGAAGCTTGGCACCACAAAAACCAGCAGCAACGTGACGACGGCGATCGCGACCACCACGATGATGAGGGGATAGGCCATGGCCGATTTCACCTGGGCTTTGAGCTTGGCAGCTTTCTCAATATAGGAAACGAGCTGTTTCAGAATAACATCCAGGCGACCCGAGGCCTCTCCGGCCCGGGACATGGCGATATAAAGGGAATCAAAGACATCAGGAAAGGGTTCCAGGGCATCGGTCAGGCTCGAACCCTGTTCGATGGCGCGGATAATCTTTTCAATGGTCTCCGCAAAATCGATCTTACGCTGTTGATCCCGGAGCATCTGCAGGGCTTGCAGCATGGGAATACCGTTTTCAATCATCAGTGAAAACTGCTTGGTGAATAGGCCGAGCTCACGGGTGGTCGGCAGCTGAGCGCCAAGCCTCAATTGAATGCTGCCATTTTTATCGCGATAGATAAAGCGGCCGAAACCACTGGTTTTGGAGCCCTCACCCAGGTCCGCTGCCGTTGCAGTGAGTTTCAGGATCCGCAGGCCCCGGTTGGATAGCATGGTTTTGGCTGCGTGCTTGGAGGACGCGTTTACCTCGCCGGACTTGATCTGACCGGTTCTGGATTTGGCTTTGTATGCGTACTTGGGCACTTTTTATCGCCTATCTGCGAACGCTTTTTTGTTTATTGTCACTCATCATTTCCTGAAGTTCGTCAGGAATGGGACTTTTCTGAAGAGCCAGCTCCTTGGTGATCAGGCGTCGGCTCACGAGATGATAGAGTGATTGATTCATGGTTTGCATGCCGCTGCCGGACTGTCCTGTTTGCATGGCGGAATAGATCTGCTGAATCTTGCCTTCCTGAACGAGGGCGCGGATCGCACTATTGATGCGCATGATTTCCATTGACATAACGCGGCCGCCGGCTTCCTTGGGCAAGAGCATCTGCGAGAGCACGGCCTCCAGACTCATGGCCAGCTGGGTGCGGACCTGGGACTGCTGATGCGGCGGAAATGAATCGACCATGCGGTTGATGCTGGAGATGGCGCCGTTGGTGTGCAGCGTGCCGAATACAAGGTGACCCGTTTCAGCGATGGTCAAGGCTGCAGAAATGGTCTCCGGATCCCTCATCTCACCAATCAGAATCACATCGGGATCCTGGCGGAGCACGGATTTAAGAGCCATGGCAAAACTTTGCGTATCCTCGCCAAGTTCCCGTTGATCGATGATGCAGTTTTTGTGCTGGTGCACGAATTCGATGGGATCTTCAATGGTCACGATATGATCGTAGCGGGATTCATTGATGTAGTTGAGCATGGCCGCCAACGTGGTCGATTTACCGGAACCCGTGGGACCAGTGACCAGGACCAGACCCCGAGGCAGATTGCAGAGAGTTTTCAAGAGGGGCGGGCTGCCGAGCTCATCCAGGGTATTGATTTTATGGGGAATAACGCGGAATGCGCCGGAAATGTGACCGGACTGATAGAAAATGTTGGCTCGAAACCGAGCGATGCCCGGTATGGAAAAGGAGAGGTCGAGCTCCTTGCGCTGCTCAAAAATCTTCTTTTGCGTTTCGGTCAGCACGCTGTAGCAGAGTTCCATGGTTTTTTGCGGCGTCATGGGCGGCAGATTCAAAGGAGCGATATGGCCATCGATTCGCAATCGCGGGGCCGAACCCGACGAGATGTGAAGATCACTGGCGCCCTGTTGCACCAGAGTCCGCAGCAGCTGTTGCATTGAATAGTCCATACATTACCCCTAGGCAGCGTGATGATTCGAAGTTTCATTTTCATCGTCAGAAGCTGTGTTGCTGACAACTTCCAAAGCGTCCATCTCGCCACGCAGCATTTTGATCAAACCATTCTGCCGCAAAGTGCGCATGCCTTGGCGCATGCCGATGGCTTTGAGTTCCATGGCTGGCGCCGTCCGCATGATCGCCGTGCGGAGGTCGTCGGTAATCACCATGACTTCATGAATCGCCACACGGCCTTTCATGCCGGTGCCGCCGCAGAGTTCACAGCCTTTGCCTTTATGGACTTTGGCCGTGGCCGCGACATCACGGGGCACGCCGAGGCTGACGAGATAGTCGGGTTTGATCGATGTATCGAGCATCTTGCAGTTGTTGCAGATACGTCGGGCCAGGCGTTGCGCGACCACGCACTGCAAGGCTGAAATCAAGTTAAAGGATTCCAGGCCCATGTTCTGGAGACGCACAATGGTATCCGCAGCACTGTTGGTGTGCAGGGTGGACAAAACCATGTGACCGGTCAGGGCCGCTTTGATGGCGATTTCCCCGGTTTCCTTGTCGCGCACCTCACCGACCATGATGATGTCAGGATCCTGGCGCAAGAAGGCTTTCAAGGCATCGGCAAAGGTGAGGCCAAATTCTGCGCGGATGTGCACCTGGTTGATGCCATCCAGTGTGAATTCGACCGGATCTTCGGCGGTCATGATATTGTCAGCGACCTGGTTGAGTTCGGCCAACGCCGAATACAGCGTCGTGGTTTTACCGGAACCGGTGGGACCGGTCACCAGAACCATTCCATAAGGCTTGTGAATGCTGTCTTTAAAGCGGCGCAGATCATCCGCTTCAAAACCCAGCTTGGTCATGTCCACCTGCAGGCTGGATTTATCAAGAATACGCAGAACCACTTTCTCGCCGTGCCAGGTCGGAAGTGTGTTGATACGAAAGTCGATGGGTTTGCCCTCGATCGTCACACTGATCTGACCATCCTGCGGCAGTCGCTTTTCCTCAATCTTAAGGCCGGCCATGACCTTGAAACGTGAAGCCATGGCGGCTTTCATGTTGGCTGGCGGCCTGGCTATTTCCTGCAGGGCGCCGTCGATGCGAAGGCGGACGCGCATATAATTTTCATAGGGTTCCACATGAATATCCGAGGCGCCGCGTTGCAAACAGGCCATCATAATGCGATTGATCAGGTCATTGACCGGACCGTCGTCATTATTGGAGCTGTCATCGATGACGAGGCGCTGCTCGGTGGGCTTGGTGCTGCGCGTCTGAGTCGCGTTGGTTTTGGTGAACTTATTCATTTCCAGATTGCGCTGGGGATAATAACGGGCCAGGGCTTTATTGATTTTGTCTTCAGACGAGAGAACGGTCTTGAGTGAATAGCCGGTTTTCAGCTGGAGAAGGTTGATCGTGTTCAGATCGTGCGGGTTTTCCACGGCCACGATGATGTTGTTGCCCACGCGATCAATTGGAATGGCTCGCGCCTGACGAGCCACCTGATCCTGGATCAGCTGGATAATATCATTGGGAATGTCCATCGCATCAAGATCAGCGATCTGGAGCTTGTGGCAATGCGCCCAGGCTGCCAGGAGTTTATTGTTGTCAGCTGCTTTCAGACGAATCAGCGCATGCACCAGAAGCACGTTCTTGGTGCGGGCGAGGTTTTCGGCTTCCGCCATGGTCTTGGGATCAACGCGCAGTTGGTTGATCGCAATGTCATGAAACTGCCTCAGCATGGGACTCCCGTCGTCTTAAGAAAGGCATACGACAGGTTTATCGGCATTCTGGGCTCAGGCTTTACGAAGGATCAGGACCGTAATTCCGCATACACCAGCTTGGGGTCCACATGCCGGAGGCGAGCGTGCTTGAGCTGCAGCCGGGCGCTGATCGCGAGGAAAGTTAAGCGCTCAAATCGCCCTTGTTTTTTGGCTTCTTTCACTGCTTTCACCAAAAGTCGATGCGAACGGGCAGGATGAAAAATGAGGCCATGGCTTAGCACGGGTGTGTCGTCCATGTGAAAAACAAAGCCCTGAAAGACATCGCTTTTGGCGATCCCATCAAAAAGCTCATCCGATTGCTTCTGAATTCGGATCTTATCATCCGAACAGAGATCCATCAGCACCAGGCCCGTACTTTGGACCTTGATGACTTTAAACAGGGAGTGCGTATAGCTATGGATGGGTGTCTCAGGATGCTTGTCACGATATAAGGCAAATGGTGTGGGTGGATTCTCAGGATCCAGCTTATCCAGGGGCCTAATAAATAGAAAATAATCGATGAAGTAACTCATCCGGCGGTGATAGCTTTCATCGTCGTGAAAGATCATGCCGGTCTGTGCAAAGAATTCTTCCTTGGCCCGTACCACTTCCTCAACGCCGAGCAGGTTCACCACCCAAGTGATGATATCTTCCCGCTCCTGATCGAGCGGACTGCGCCACTCGCCCCCCACGCTCCCATCGACAACCGGAGGAATGACCGAGATTTCTACGCTTTGACCAGACACCATTCGAGCACCTTTTCGCCTACGACGGGCAGTTGAAATCTGAGGGGAACCCATACATAGGCCTGACCCTCGCCACAGGACTGTTCCATTAAAGGAACGATCGTCGGTTCCACCGACGTCACACCGCGGATGACAATGTCTTCCAGCGGGATATAAACCCCATACGATAGAAAATGCCTTTGAATGAACCGCTGTCCATCCAGGGCGATCGTTTGGGGTTTGCTCAGGAGGCTGGTTAAATCCGGATCCTGCAAAAGAAGAGCACTGGCGATCCCGGCCTTGGCGGCCTGATGCGTGCTGACATAAAGCGCAGTGGCCCATAGCGGCGCCAGCCACCAACGGACCCGTGGTTTACGAGGAATCAGGCCTTGATCCGTGGTCGGTGAGTTCCCCGTACTTGTACGAGGCTCAGGCTCCGAAAAGAGTGGATTTGATTCGCCCATCACGCCAAAAACCTTACTTCCGCGTCGCCGCTGGCCGCTTCTGTTGCCAAAGGACTTCCGGGCAACCGAGTTGCTGGCTGATCAATCGGCCCATAACAAAGAGCCAATCACTCAATCGATTGAGATATATCTGAGTTTCCCCGCGAACGTCCGGTTCGTCAATACGAAGCCGCACCAGTTCGCGTTCCGCACGACGACACACAGTTCGTGCGATATGAGCGGTTGAATTGCAAACATGCCCGCCCGGCAAAACAAAATTCGCCAGTGGGGGCATGTTCTCATTGATCGTATCGATTTCCTGTTCCAAAGAGGCAACGTCTTCCGCGGAAACCACGCGCTGCTTATCGAGATTCAAATGTTTCGTGGGAGTCGCGAGTTCACCGCCTAGATCGAAGAGCTCGTTCTGGATGCGTTCCAGACTCTGATCCAGCCAGTGCGTTTGAAACTCCGGCTGCAATTTGATCTGATCGCGCAGCAGACCCATCCAGGAATTCAATTCATCCACAGTGCCGTAGGCTTCAAGTCGGAGCGCTGCTTTGGAAATCTTTTCCCCGGATGCGAGGGTGGTTCCACCCTTGTCGCCAATCTTGGTGTAAATTTTCGTGAGTCTCACGTACCGCCCTCCCAAGCGCTCTTCGCAATACTGTACGCTATCCACGACAGCATTGCGAATGGGATCGCATAGTCCGAGGGAAATTGTCCAGGGCTTTTGCAGCGCGGCCTGATTTACTCGTCGCCGGTAAGATGCGCGAATTCGCGGTTCACCTGATCACGCATTTTATCCGAAGGATGGAAAGTGACGACGCGCCGCGCGGAGATTTCGATCTTCTCGCCGGTATGCGGGTTACGGCCAGGACGTGAGCGCTTTTCCTTCACCGTCCACTTGCCGAAGCCAGATATTTTGACGTCTTTGCCATCTTCCAGCCGGAGTTTGACCTCTTCGAGAATAATCTCGAGGATCTCCTTGGCTTCTTTGACAGGAAAGCCAACCTTATCGCGAATCATCTCCACCAGGACATCTTTGGTCAAAGTAGCCATTACGAACCTCCGAGTTAGGCCAAAACGGGATCGCAGATTTCCCAAGTGCCTTCCATTGGATGAGTCTATCAAGTTCCAAAGTTTTCGGGAAGTATCGGATACCTAAAATTTTTTTGGGAAAGTGTGGGGCTGCGGCAGGGTTGTTCCGGTTCCACCTTAATTTGGAAAGGCTAAACGCTGGGGCGAGGTCCTGATGAAGCACCATTGACTTAAGGACTTCTCAGAATAACAATGCTTTTCTAAGGAAAGTCGCAGATCATAAGCCCGAACCGCCTTGGCCAGTGGGGTTTTGTGTTCTGCTCGCCCGTTTTTAGCAAATAAGTCTAGGAGGGTATGGATGATAGAAGTCGTCAGCTTGCGAAAGAGCTTCGGTGACGTTCCAGCTCTGACTGACATCACTTTTAAAGTGGAAAAAGGTCAGATCGTCGGGTTTTTAGGGGCTAACGGTGCCGGAAAGACCACGACAATGGACATTCTGTGTGGATGCATTGGTGCGGACTCTGGTACAGCCAGGATTGCCGGATTTGAAATCTCGGAAAACCCGATCGAAGTGAAAAAGAGGATCGGCTACCTTCCGGACGAGCCGCCGCTTCACAAAGAAATGAAAGTCGAAGAATTTTTGCTTTATGTGGGCCAGCTGCATGGCCTCACCAAAGCAAAATCGAAGCAGCGCGTCCATGAGCTGATGGAAAGGCTCGAGATCACCGACATGAGGAATCGTCTGATCGGACACCTTTCCAAGGGTTATAAACAAAGGGTGGGACTGGCTCATGCGTTGGTTCATGATCCTGATGTTTTGATTCTTGATGAACCCACCGAAGGTCTTGACCCCAATCAAATCGTCCAGATTCGAGAGCTGATCAAATCACTCCGCGGTCAGCACACCATTCTGTTCTCGTCCCATATTCTCTCGGAAGTGGAATCCGTCTGCGATCAAATCGTGATCGTCGATCACGGCCGTGTGGTCGAGCAGGGCACGCACCAGCAGCTCGTCTCCCGTCTGGAATCCGGTCGTCAGTATCAACTGCGGGTTCGCCAGGGCGCTTCGACTTTGGTGGAAAAGCTAAAGAGCCTGCCGGCCTTGAGCAGTCTTGCCCTGGACCCTGAAAATGAGCAGACCATCAGCTTCCGCACGAGTGATCAGGATCAGGTGCTGGACCGGGTTGCTCAGGAAGTCTTGAGCGGCGGGCACGGTCTGCAGGAACTGGCTGTGAAGTCGAAGAAACTGGAAGATGTGTTCTTCCAACTGACCCACTAATTCACCGGAGGAAGGTTCAGCATGGGAGCCGTACTGACGATTGCTCAACGCGATCTCAAAGCTTATTTCGCATCGATCAAAGGATCGGTGACGTTCTGGTTTTTACTAATTTTCATGGGTATGTTCTTTCAATCCTTCTGTAGTACATTTTTGGAGCTGCAAGGTCAGGCCATGCAGATGGGCGGCGAAGCCCCGAAGCTGAGCCAGCTTTTGACCGCGATCTTTCAAAACCTGCATTTTATTTTGCTCTTCGTCGTGCCAGCCGTGACTATGGCTTCCTTTGCTGAGGAAAAGAAGACCCAGGTGCATCGTCTTTTGATGACGGCGCCGGTGACATCCACGCAGATCGTGATCGGCAAGTTTCTGTCGGCGGCGGGTGTTTTGGGAATGGTCCTCCTGGCCTCGGCTGTTTTCCCCCTCTTTCTCTTTAAATATGGCAACCCCGAGCTGGGCCCCATTTTAAGTTCCTATCTGGGTCTGTTCCTTTTGATGTGCTCGCAGGTGGCCTTTGGCCTTTGGATCTCGTCGATGGTCAGCCATCAGTTCCTGGCCTTCATGTTTACCGTCTTTGGTCTGTTTCTGCTCCTGATCCTGACCTGGATCGCTCCCAACATTTCCAGCACGGGCATGATGGAAGAGTTTGTGAAATATCTCGCGGCCACCACGCACCTGGATAACTTTTTCAATGGTTTGATCACGGTCGCGGACGTCACCTACTTCGTCGCTTTTATCAGTCTCTTTCTGTATTTCACAAACGTCGCCGTTGAATCGCAGCGTTGGAGGTAATTGAAAATGCGCAGTGGACTTTTATTTCTGCCTTTTCTTGGGGTCTTTACCGCGGTCCTGGCCCTGGCGACCGGCCGCGCTTATAAGGAATTCCCGCTTGTCAGTATCATCCTCTGGGTCCTGGCCGCTGTGGCCTTTGGCGCCTGGATTGCTCTGGACCGCAAACGTTTGCACAGCAGCATGGTCAAACGCAAAGGCGCCCGTCACGGCCTGAGCCAGGGCTTGAGTGTGATCCTTGCTATTTTACTGGCCATTGGTGCTGGTTATCTAAGTCGTCGGGATCGCTTCAACAAAAGCGTTGATGTGACCCGGGAAGGTGCCAACACCTTGAGTGTTGAGTCCGAAAAGCTCGTGAGCCAGCTGAAAGAGCGCAAGGAGCCGGTCAAGGTTCTGGCTTTTTTCCAGGACGAGATGAAGAAGGCTCAATTTAGAAAGGTCCTTTCTCTTTATGAAAGGGAAGGGGGACAGTTTGAGGTGGAATACATCGACCCTCAGGTGGATCCAACCCGAGCCATGGCCGAAAACATAACAACCGCGGATACGGTGCTCTTTAAATTTGGCAAACAGGAATCCCGGCTGACCGCCTTCACCGAAGAAAAGATGAGCAATGCTTTGGTGCGGGTCATGAAGGAGAAGGATAAAACCATCTACTTCACCAAAGGCCATGGTGAGCCCGATCTGAACAGCCAGGAGGCGGTGGGTTACCAGGCAGCCAAGGCAGAGCTGGAATCCGAGCGTTTCGTGGTCAAGGACCTGAACCTTCTGGAAGCTGGGGCTGTGCCAGCCGATGCTGATCTTCTGGTGATTGCTGGTCCCAAGTATGATCTGCAAGCTTCCGAGCTGGCTCTTTTGGAAAATTATCTGAAATCGGCGCGGCCCCTTATGGTTCTGGTTGATGCTCTCAATCCCGTGCCCAACCTGAACAAGCTGGTCGAATCGGTCGGCTTCCGCTTCCAGGACGATCTTTTGATCATTCGCCCGGGTGATGAGCGTACGAAAATGCTGGGGCAAAACAATGCCATCGTCACCGACTTCGATAGCTTTTCACCGGTCACCGCCGATTTTGTGAAGCGGGGCGGTGTCGCACTGATGACGCCGAACACCCGCTCCATTGAAATCGTCAATGAGAACGCGATGCAGCTGAAGCCGATTGGCCTGGCCAAAACCTCGCCAATCATTGTTCGCATCAAGGGTGTGAAAACCGAGACCGATCTCCGTTCGCTGACTGAAGATCGTGTGGTGGACGGCACGTTTGATGTCTTCGGCGTCGCCAGCGGTAAAGTGGGTGGTGATAAGGTTGCCACCAATGAAGCCAACAAGGATGCCCAAAGCGATGTCAAGACCGATGCCCAGGCCGCAGCGGCCAAGGAATTGCGGGTGTTCGTGGGCGGCTCAGCCCAGCTGGCCAGCAACGTCGGAGCGCAGCGTCAGGAGAATATCGATCTCTTTCTGAACGCGATCAACTATCTGACCCAGGATGAAGACTTCATCGCGATCCGGGCCAAGGATAGTGATCGCAGCACGCTGGAGATGACCACAGCTTCGAGTCAGTTCCTGCTGCTGTTCCTGGCTTATGTTTATCCCACCACCTTCCTGGGTGCTGGTATCTTCCACTGGATGCGGAGGAGGCGAGCCTGATGAAAACCTTTTTCAAGCCGCTGATATTCATTGCCGTCCTGTTGGGACTCGGTAGTGTCGCGTATTGGGATGAGTGGCAAACCAAAAAGGACACCAAGGAAAAGGAGCAAAAGAATAAACTCCTGACCTTTCAACCCGATCACATTGTTAAGATGGATTACACCAAGGTCGATGAAGGCCGTACGGTTCAAGTGCAATTGGCCAAGGAAGGGAGCCAGTGGAAAATGCTGGCGCCGCTCGCCTACGCCGGTGACAGTGAAGGTGTAGGCCGCCTTTTGAAAACCTTTGAAGACCTGCGCTTTGAAAAAAGTTTCGAAGCCTCGGCGGACAAGCTGAAGGAATTTGGTCTGGAGCAGCCGAAGATTGCCCTGGCTGTGACGGACAAGGATGGCAAGACCACAAACATTCGTATTGGTACAAAAAGTCCAGTCGGATACAGTAGTTACGCCAAGGTTGATGAGACGAATACGGTTTATCTCGTGAATCACTATGCGTACACGGCCAGCAATAAGGAAGTTTTTGATTTCCGGGACAAGAGTCTGCGTTGGCCGAACATGGATCAGGTGAAAGCGATTGGTTACCAGTATCAGAATGAAAGTCTCATCACTCTGAAACGCCAGGACAAGGACTGGATGATCGAGACGCCTAAAAAATTCAAGGCGGATGCAGCGGGCGTCAAGGATTTCCTGAATTTTTTTCAAGGCCAACGCGTGGCGAAATTCATGGATGATCCTGCGCCAGCCCTGCGAGATGCCTTGACCGGCAAACGCGCAGGCACGACCCGTCTGGCCACTGTGGTTCTGACAGGAGCGGATGATCAGCTGACCCAGTACGCATTTTTGGAAAATGGTGAGGACATTTACACGACCTTACCTGGCTATGACGGCATCATTGTGCTCGACCGGAAGATCAAGGAAGGCTTGAAAAAATCGCTGGCGGATTTCCAGGATAAATCCATCTTCAGCTACAATTCCACGGAAGCGACGGAAGTCGACGTGGATGGCAAGCTTTTTGTGAAAAAGGACAATGAGTGGCAGACCAAGGAAGGCGGTGACAAGGCTGACTTCATTCGGCTGCTGCTGATCGACTTTGAGTTTGCCAAGGCTGACGTGGTTTTGACCAGCGAGGAAGCTCCGGCGTTGACGAAGGGCGCCCCCCTGCACACCACGAAGATTTCCTTCAAGGACGGCAAGTCGGTTGATTTCTCACTTTGGAAAATCGAGGGTGATCCGGAGCATGTGGCCTTGAGAGTGGGAGCTGATCGCTTCTACAAGGCCACGCATGCTTTGCTCGAAAACTTTACCGCCAAACCCAAGCTGAGTGAAAAACTTCAGCCGGATGATCAGGGTTGAATCCGCGGCCGCACGTCCTAGGCGTGCGGCTTCGATGGCAACTGCACTTCCGCTTTCATGTCCCGATGCAAAAGCCCATACAGCGCTTCGGAAATGGTTTTGCCTTGAAAGAGGACCCCATAAACAGCGCTGATGATGGGCGTATCCGCTCCCAATTTTTGGCTCAGATTGTAAGCCGCCCGTGCGGTCCATACCCCTTCCGCCACCGAACCCAGCGTATTCAGAACATCATCGAGTTTTTCGCCCTGACCCAGACGGTAGCCGACGGTGAAGTTCCGGCTTTTTTCCGACGTACAGGTCAGAAAAAGGTCACCGACACCGCCAAGTCCCATAAAGGTTAAAGGCTGAGCCCCGAGCATGGCGCCCAGGCGGGTGATTTCAGCCAGGCCACGGGTCAGGAGTGCGGCACGAGCATTCTGCTGCATGCCGAGTCCCACCGCCGCTCCAGCTGCAACGGCAATCACGTTTTTCAAGGCACCGGCCACTTCGAGTCCGATCGGATCATCCAGCGTATAGACGCGGAAGTAGGCCGTATGAAAAAGTTCCTGGACCTTGATGCAAATCTGCTTATCCATGCAGCCGACGGAAACAGCCGTAGGCCTTTGCTCCGCGACTTCAATCGCAAAACTGGGGCCGGAAAGTATGGCTGTGCGGGTGGCGCATTGATCACCAAAGACCTGCTGAATGATATTGTATGGAAAACAGAGGGTATCGTTTTCGATGCCCTTGACGGCACAAATAATGACACAATCGTCGCGGAGACGGCCCTTCAAGGTTTCCAGCACGCGCCGAAGAGATTGTGTGGGAATGGCCAGGAGCAGATATTCCGTGTTGCGGAGAAGCTCATCACTCAGTTCGGTGGTCGCGCTCAGTTGAGGCGATAAATCGATGTGGCTCAGATATTTGGGATTGCGATGCTGCGTGTTGATGCTATCAGCGAGCGCCTGGGAACGGCCCCACATCACGACCGGCGTTCCTTTTTGCGCCAGGTGATGCGCAAGGCAGGTCCCGAAATTGCCGGAGCCCAGAACTGTGATTTTGGCTGGAGTTGAGATATTCGACAAAATGCCCCCACGTCGAAAAGACCTTAAATTCAACCTACAAAACTCGATCATAGGGGAGGGCTTCCGGCGAAGCAAGCGCAGCCTCGTGTGCAAGACCCCTGGTTTTTCGGTCTCTTTGGCTGTAATTTAGCTGCGAGTTGTGTAGCCTGAGGCCCCTGTCCTTCAGTTGGGTGGACCTGATGATTTTATTTCTGATCCTGAGCCTTTTTCTGCTCATGCGTTTGAAAAAGGTCAAATACCTTCCTTGGTGTTTCCTGCCCCTGGTCATCGTGCAGAATGAAGTCTGGCTCTCCCAGGCTCCTGATTTCTGGCTGGGAACGACCCTGGTGCTTTTGAATATTGGCTGGCTGGTGCTGCTGTCCGCGGCTGTCGCTCGGAAATGGCCGGACTGGGATGAAATGACAATGGATCGATTGCGTCGGTTGAAAGGGTGATATGAGAGGGATCCTGCAAGCACTACAGGTTATCGGTTCGATTCTGAGCACCAAGATGACTGGCGATTCATCCAAGCAGGTACGGATTGTCCTGCTGACTTTCATTGGGCTCGCCCTGCTTGGCTTCTGGATGCAAGGGACAGGAGCGCACCGATGAGTCTGCCGAACTGGTTTTATCCCATCATGATGGTGTGGCTGGTGGCTGTGCCGGGTTTCAATCTCCATGTAAGCGAGGTTTCTTCGCGCCGCAGCACCTGGACCATGCTGATGGACACACTTTTTCTTTTACCTTGGATCCTGGCCCTGTTTTTAGATGAGCCTTTGGCAGCCTGGGTCGGCGTTGAGGTTTTGATCCTGATCCTGCTGTTCGATCTGCTGTGGAAAAAACCCAGTGAAGCCTTGCGGGAAGCCTGGATCAAGATCAGCCTGAGTTCATTTTTAAGCTGGCTCCTGATCGGCACCGCCGTGGCTCTTGCAGGCGTTCATCCCATCGTGGAAAATCTTTTTTATCCTTTGCCCTCGGTGGAACTTGATCGCATACGGCCGGTTTTGGCTGGTTTCTTGTTTCTGATCGGTCTCTGTTTAAAGCTGGGTTTGCCGCCTTTTCAGCAAGGCATGATCGACCTGATGGATGTCGCCAATCCCGAAGACCACCGCCGTTGGGCCCTGCAAATGCGTTGGGCTTTAGCCTTTGCCGCCTGGCAGCTGATGCCGCCAATCGTGGGCGCTCTGAGTTCCTTCAATCAACAGCTTTTTGCGGCCGTGCTGGTCCTTGGCTGGTTGGGTGCTTTTTTAGTGTCCAGCGTGCAGGCCAGCGTGCAGCGAACGCTGAGCTATATGGGAACTCTTCTGGTGCTGCCACCGCTCCTGCATTTTTTATTTATGGATCCAGGCATGGGCATGAACGGACCCGAAACCACGGTGGTTTGGATTATGACCATCCTGGGATTTTTGGGATTGGGTTGGGTTTATCAGGACTGGCCAAGGTCGACTCTGCAGGAGGATCATCTGCTTTTATGGACGGATCGGGATTCACCTTGTGCCGTTCCTGGCTGGTTTTTTCGGTTGCGACTTTGGATGGTTTGGAATGTTTTGGTTTGCCTCGGTTTGACCGCGCTCGCCTGGATGCAGCAAAGGTGGGCCATGGGTGTCCTGCTGCTGGTGCTGGCGCTTGCAATCCTGGCCGCCGCCACGCAACAGCTGGGTATTGCCACCTGGAAGCAGCAGAATCATAGATCCTGAGATACCACGGAGCTTGCGCATGTATCCGATCCTTTTCCAATGGGGAAATTTTATTGTTCCGAGCTGGCATGCATTTTTTGTGCTGGCGGCTCTTTTGGGCTGGTGGACCCTCAGCCTGTGGCGGCAACTGGCCTGGCCGGAAGGTCATGCGCGTTCGGTGGATTCCCTCTTTTTGATTTCCTATATCTCGGGCTATGTGGGGGCGCGCGGGCTGTCGATTCTGTTGGAAGGGGAGACGCTTGCCGATTTTTTCCAACTCGGCAGCATGACTTTATATGGCGGCATTCTGCTGGCGGCTTTGACCTCCATTCTGTATGCCTACTGGAAAAAGCTTTCGGTCATTCGACTGGCGGATCTGGCCTTGCCGTCCTTGATGCTCGGCATTGCTGTTGGCCGCATCGGTTGTTTTTTAAATGGGGATGATTATGGCAAACCCCTCGCCGATCAGGTGAACATTCCGTTTTGGGCCGTGAAGTTTCCCAACCTGGGCGATGACCTTTACCGTTATCCGGTTCAGCTGGTTGAAACGGTCGTCTGCGGGACCATTGCCGGTTACGGCTGGTCGAAACGAACCCTGCTGAAACGTCGACCGGGTGAAATCGGAACCATTGGGATTGTGGGCTATGCGATCACCCGTTTTGTTCTGGAATTCTATCGCGGCGATGATCGCGGTCACCTTGTGTCGGATATACTGTCACCGGCCCAGGTCATCAGCATCGCTGTGATCCTGGCCTGGGCCGCCGTCATGATTTATATCCGGTATACGCAACCGGTTAGCGAGCAGGATCAGGTTTAACCTTCCAGCTCGATCAAAAGATCCCCTTCTTCCACAAGCTCGCCCTTGCTGACCAGCACTGACTTGATGCTGCCGCCCGTTTTTGCGCTGATGGCATATTCCATCTTCATCGATTCCGTGACGATCACGACCTGGGCTTTTTCCACTTTCTGTCCAGGCGTCACGCGTACCTCCAGAATTTTCCCGGGCATCGGTGCCCCGATCTGAAGCGGATTCATGGAGTCGGCTTTCGGGCGGTTTTTCGTCGGGGCCGCCACGGCCTCGTCAAGGATCTCCAAAGTCCTCGGGTAACCATTGAGTTGGAAGAAGACCCGGCGCACACCATCGCGATTGGGTTCGGTGACGCCGGAAATACTGATAATCAGGGTTTTGCCAGGTTCCAGCTCAACGTCGATCTCACGATTCATGGGCAATCCGTAAAAGAAGACGTCTGTGGGCAAACCAGCCACATCACTGTATTCCCGGATTTCTGTCACGTATTCCTTGAAAACTTTAGGATAGAGGCGGTAGGAAAGAACATCGCGATCGTGCGGTGCCATCTCCAGCAGGCGGGTCAGTTCCTCACGGGCTTTGTCGAAACTATCGTCTTCTGCAACAGGCGGTTTTTCCGGAGCGGATGGATTGGGCCCCAGAATCATGGCCCGCAGTTGTTCAGGAAAACCACCGAAAGGCACACCCATGTGGCCTTTGAAAAAGCTAATCACCGAATCCGGGTAATCCAGGTTCGGTTTCTTGTCCATGAATTCCGGTCCGGATAGCCCATGTTTTTGCAGCAGCAAAGCCATATCACCCACGACCTTGGATGAAGGCGTGACCTTGACGATATTGCCAAACATCGTGTTGACTTCCTGATAGCGGCGCGTCAACTCGTAAAATTCTGTGGCCTTCACGCCCACTTTTTGCGCCTGATCGTAAAGGTTACTGTACTGCCCGCCAGGAATTTCATGTTCATAAACATCGGTCGAGGTCGCCTTGATGCCCGGATCAAACGCATGATACTGGGCCCGCACGGCTTCCCAGAAGCGGCTGAGTTCATCCAGATGTTTGATGGAAAGGTCAGGAGCGCGTTCGGTGCCTTCCAAGCTGGCAACGATCGCATTGATGCTGGGCTGGGAGGTAAGGCCCGACATGGAACTCACGGCACCATCGACAATATCACAGCCCGCTGCCGCGGCTGCCAGCAGCATGGCTTCTGAACTGCCGGACGTCGCATGGGTATGCAGATGAATGGGAATGCTGATATTTTCCTTCAGGGCCTGAATCAAAACAGAGGCCGCCCGCGGTCGCAGAAGGCCGGCCATATCCTTGATGCAAAGGATATCCGAACCCATTTTTTCGAGCCTTTTGGCAATATTCACGTAATAAGGAACCGTGTACTTTTCGTTGCTCGGGTCCAGGATATTGCCCGTATAACAGATGCAGGCTTCAGCAATGCCGCCGCGCTTTTTGACTTCATCCATGGCCACGGCCATCTGCTCGGGATTGTTCAAGCAATCGAAAATGCGGAAAAGATCGAGCCCGGCTTCCTTGGTCAGACGTATGAAGTCACGGATCACCCACTCGGGATAGTTGGTGTAACCCACTGCATTGTCACCGCGCAGCAGCATCTGCAAAAGGGTGTTGGGAATCTCCTCGCGCAAATGAGCCAGACGTTCCCAGGGATCCTCTTTCAAAAAGCGCAAACAGGTATCAAACGTGGCGCCACCCCAGCATTCCAATGAGAAAAATCCGGGTGTGGCCTTCGCATAGAAAGCTGTGGATTGAAAGATGTCATGGTTCCGGAGACGCGTGGCAAAGAGCGACTGATGCGCATCACGCATGGTCGTGTCCGTGATCAGGAGTTGCTTGTGCTCCTTGATCCAGGTCTGCAGGCCCTTCACCCCTTTTTGATCATAGATCTGCTTGGCCGTGACCAGATTGGAATCGGGAAGACCCTTGGTTTCAAGTTTGTAATAATCCGGTTCACGAGGATTGACCTTGGAATGGAGCTTATGGGGATTGTTAACGGTGACATTGGCAATGTACTTCAGAATCTTGGTCGCCCGATCCCGAGGCTCTTTGATGTCGAAGACTTCGGCATGCTGTTCCAGGAAACTCGTATCGATCGTGCCCTTGGCAAACATCGGGTGCGAAACGATGTTAAGGAGCAGGGGAATATTGTGTTTAACGCCGCGGATACGGAACTCATTCAAGGCTCGAATCATCTTCTGCACGGCACCATAAAGGTCAACGCTGTGCGCCGTGACCTTGACCAGAAGCGAATCATAATAAGGCGTCACGATCGCGCCTGATTGACCAAAACCTTCGTCCAGGCGAATACCAAAGCCCTGCGCCGGTCGATAAGCCAGGATCACGCCCGTATCCGGGGCAAAATTCCTGGCAGGGTTTTCCGATGTCACGCGGCATTGAATGGCCACACCCCGTTGTTTGACATCATCCTGGGAACGGATGCTCATGGTCGGGTGACTCAGACTTCGGCCGGCCGGCAGCATGATCGACATCTGCAGAAGATCGACTCCGGTGATCATTTCCGTCACGGTATGCTCGACCTGAATACGCGGGTTCACTTCCAGGAAATAATGCTGGCCGTCGGCTGCAACCAGAAACTCAACGGTGCCGACACCTTGATAGCGCACGTGCTGGCCTATTTTTACCGCATCGCGCAGCAAGGCTTCGCGGGTTTTGGACGTGATACCCAGGGCCGGTGCAATCTCCACAACTTTCTGATGGCGTCTTTGCACCGAGCAGTCGCGTTCGAAGAGATGGATGACCTGACCGTTTTTGTCACCGGCGATCTGCACCTCGATATGCTTGGCCTGCTGAACATTCTTCTCCAAATAAACTTCCGAACGACCAAAGGAACTCATCGCTTCCGATCGTGCCCTTTGGAAGGCTTCGACCAGTTCGTCTTCATTTTTCACGGCGCGAATGCCTTTGCCGCCGCCACCCGAAAGTGCCTTGAGGGTCACCGGATAGCCGATTTCGGCACAGAAACGGCGTGCCTCCTCGAGCGTTTCCACGGGATGCTCGGTTCCCGGAATAACGGCCACCCCTGACTCCCTTGCAACCTGTTTGGCAGCGAGCTTGTCACCGAACAGACTCAAAACGTGCGCTGAAGGTCCGCAAAACAGAATGCCATGATCCGCGCAGGCCTTGGCGAAATCAGGATTTTCGGATAAGAATCCATAGCCTGGGTGAATGAAGTCGATGTTTTTTTCAACAGCGAGATCAATGATTTCCTGCCAATTCAAATAAGCGCCCAGCGGATCCCCTTTTTTCCCGACTTTATAAGCCTCGTCGGCTTTGAAGCGATGGACGGAAAAGCGATCCTCATGGCTATAAAGGGCCACGGTTCGCATGTTGAGTTCGGTGGCGGCGCGAAAGATACGGATGGCGATCTCGCCCCGGTTGGCAACCAGTAGACGTTTGTTCGCTATGACCTTGCCTTTTGTTTCCATCGTGTCCTCATAGGGATTGCACTCTGTGCGATACGCGGAGGGTGAAATTTCTCGTTTAGACTCTTATAGTATTTCCCGAGGTGTCTCAAGCATCCGAGCTGAGGGCTTCAGGGTTTTTTCCAAAGACGCACGACAAGGTAGAAGTCAAGTGCAAGTGCATTCGAGTATATTAAGTCTTTACGACAGCCTATTGGCGCCGGAACAGCTGCGGAAAAAGCTGCAGATCATGGGTTTGCAGGAAGGACAGAAAAGTTGGTTGGCGTCAGCCCTGGCTCATCATTATCAATTTTCACCAGCGGATGATGGCTGTCTCATTCTGGTCGTGGCCGATCCCAAACGCCTTCATGAGTGGCAGGAGCTCCTGCGGGTCAACTGCAATCTTGAGGACGAAATTCCCAATCTGCAGGCCCTCTCGCTCTGGGGTGTGCAGCGTCACGCCAATCAAAGCGATCTTCGCCACCAACGCATGCGTGTCCTCTGTGGACTCCAGTCGCAACATCAACGCCTGCGCCTGGCCCTGGTGTCCTTTGCGGGACTTGTTCAGGAAACCTGCGATCCCGAGCAGCTGGTCGAAGCACTTCTTTATCTGCAAAAGGACCAGGACTACGACGTGGATTTTATCCTCAGTCGCCTGCAGGAGCATGGATATCGGCAGGTTGCGCAGGTGGAGGAAGCGGGTCAATACGCTGTTCGTGGCGGTCTTTTGGATATTTTCAGCCCGGCGGCGGAAGGCCCGATGCGACTTGAGTTTATGGCCGATACCCTGATCAGCATTCGGCGGTTTGCCGCGGAAACCCAGCTGTCGATGGATCACTGTGACGGATTTTGGCTCGCTCCGGTGTGGGAGGAGGTTTTGCCGCGGGAACGCCGGTCCGCCGATGCGCAAAAGCTCTATGAGGCTTTGCTCGATCAGGATCTGCATACATCTGATCGCCAAGGGCTGGTCGATGCGTTCGCGGCCGGGCATGCGATCGGAGATATTCCCCTCTTTTTGCCTCTTTTTCGCGAACGAAGGGGCGCCTGCCTCCTGGATTTCATGCGATCGCAGGACCGCCTCGTCTTTGTCGACTCGCTCGATCTATGCCAGGAAAGGCTGCAGCAGTTTTTGCAGAAGATTCAATCCGAGTATGCGGATGATCGCCTGGCGAAACGACCTTCGCTCGATCCGCAGGAACATTTCCTATCCATGGCCTCGTTTCAGGCGAAACTGCAGGCGGCGCCGTCCACCGTGGAATGGGGTCATCCGATCGAAAGGGAGGGGGTTGAAACATGGCGCCTCGCCAGTCTTCTGCCCACCGACCTGGTACCGCCGGCGGCCACGGAAAAGGCCAGTGTGAACTTTTGGATGGAGCGTCTCGCCGATTTTGCCAATACCGCGAGGCAGTGTCTGGTCCTGGTTCGGCAGGAAGAACATATCCTCCGCATGAAGAGTGTCCTGCAGCATCATCATATTGCTTTTTCCATCCTCACGGAAAAAGGTGTCGCGAGTCTGAAGGGCCGAAACAGGTGGAAACAGCCGATTGCCATTGCTATCGGCAACGTCCCGCAGATGTTTTGGGAGGAGCGGGAAGCCCTCCTGATCCTGCCCGAGCACCAGATTTTCAGCGAAAGCTATCAGGTTGCCAAACGCAAACCCAAATCCTCGGCCAATGCTTTTAAGTCATTTAATGATATCGAGCCGGGCAGTCTGGTCGTTCATGTGGATCATGGCATTGGTCGTTATATCGGCATGCGCACCATGGAGGTGGCCGGCGTCAAAACCGATTTCCTGATCCTTGAATATGCCGAGCAGGATCGACTCTATCTGCCTGTGCATCGCATGAATCTTCTGCAGCGTTATGCGAGCAAGATTGATGAGGACCTGCAGCCCTCGGTCGATAAACTGCAATCATCGGGCTGGCAAAAACGCAAAGCCAAGGCCCGTAAAGCCATCCAGGATATGGCGGATCACCTCCTGCGTATTTATGCGCAAAGAAAACTGGAGAAGCGTGATCCGTTCAGTCCTCCATCGGATATCTACTATCAATTCGAAGCTGATTTTACTTATGTGGAAACAGCCGATCAGCAAAAAGCCATAGACGAAGTCAATGCCGACCTTTCGTCCGAACAGCCCATGGATCGGCTGGTCTGCGGGGATGTGGGATTCGGCAAGACCGAGGTCGCGTTACGCGCGGCCATGCGCGTGGCTTTAGACGGCGGTCAGGTGATGGTCCTGGCGCCGACAACGCTCCTCAGTTATCAGCATTACGAAACCTTCCGGGCACGGGTGAAGAACTACGGGATTGAAGTGGGAGTCGCCAATCGATTTGTTCCGGCCGGGCAGATGCGGCAAACGCTGGCGGCTTTCAATGAAGGCAAGCTGGATATTCTGATTGGCACGCATCGCCTGCTTTCCAAGGATGTGAAACCGAGCCGGCTCGGACTGCTGGTCGTGGATGAAGAGCAGCGCTTTGGAGTGGGGCATAAGGAAGCCATTAAAAACATCAAGGCCTCGTGTGACGTCCTGACTCTGACGGCGACCCCGATTCCCCGTTCCCTTCACATGTCGCTGCTGGGGATTCGGGATATTTCCGTGATTGCCACGCCACCGACCGAGCGGCTCGCGATCCGGACCTATGTCGCGCCTTTCGAAGAGGAATTGATTCAAAAGGCCATTGAACAGGAAATTTCCCGCGGGGGTCAGGTCTTTTTCGTCCATAACCGGGTCCAGGATATCGTCGAGGTCAAAAATTTCCTGCAAAAACTGCTGCCCCACGTGAGTATTGCGATCGCTCATGGCCAGATGCAGGAAAACAATGTGGAATCGGTTATAATAGATTTCATTCAGCAGAAATATAAGGTCCTGCTCTGCACGACCATTATCGAGTCCGGGATCGACATGTCCAACGTCAATACCATTATCATCAATAATGCCGATAAATTCGGCCTGGCTCAGCTGTATCAGATGCGGGGCCGGGTGGGGCGTTCGAGTCGGCAATCCTATGCCTGGTTTCTGACCAGAGGGGCTCTGGCGGATCGTGATGATGCGCGGCGCCGTCTGGAGATTCTTGCGGCCCATACCGAGCTTGGCGTGGGCTTTCAGATTGCCAGCTACGATATGGAACTGCGCGGCACAGGCAACCTCCTGGGCGGTGAGCAGAGCGGTCACATCGCGGATGTGGGCTTTGATATGTATATGGAATTGCTGGAAAAAGAAATGGATGCGCTGCGTGGCCGCGAGGTCGAGCCCGAGATTGATCCCGAAATCAAACTCCCCGTTTCTGCGTCCCTGCCGGCCACCTATGTCGCCGAAGAGAAACAGCGCCTCTGGCTGTACAAGAATCTTTTCAGTGCCCGTGATGTGGCGGAAGTCGAAGCTCTGGTGCACCAGTCACGGGATCGCTTTGGAGTGCCACCGCCTGATGCGCAAAACCTCTTCCAGGTCGCGGCTCTGAAAGTCATCCTGCGAAAACTCAGGGCTCAGCAGCTGCAGCAGTTGCGCGAGGGACTTTTTGAACTACGGTTTGCGCAGCTCAAGGAAAATCATATCGGTCGTTTGACCGAAGCCACCCAGAAGCATGCCGGGACCATCAGCCTGACCGCTGACTTCCGTCTTATGATTCACCTTAAACAGGTCCCCCCTGGGGCCAGCCTGCAGCGTCTCATTGAAGTTCTGCTGCCTTTGACCCTGGATGCATAAGGAGTTTCGATGTTCAGGAAACGTTACGTGATTTTGGGTGCCTGGGTCGCCTGTTTCCTGGTTGGTTATTTCACATGGAAGATCTTTCATACCGGCACCTTGTTTCTGGGGAAGCAGGCTGAGGATGGAACCTTGGAGGATTTGGATTTCACCGTTTATGTCGGTGATTATTTAATCACGCCTCAGGACATTGAGTGGGAATATAATTTTTATCTGAAGCAACTGAATGCGGCTCCCAGCGCGGAAGGTGGAACCGGACAGGCCAAGGCCCCGGAGAAGCCGGTTTTTGAACTTTATAATAAGATCATGGCGGACCTGATTGAGCGCAAACTGCTTTATCAGTTCATTGCCTCGGATCAGAAGTTCAACATCAATGAGCCCAGCCGTTTCACGCATTGTCTTGAACAGTGGACCAGCACGGTCCGTGAGCAGGGCGATCTGTTTGGTCATGAGAAAACTCGCAATCAGCTGAAGTCCATGCTCTGTGAAAAAGATATCCTGCATCAGTATTTGAAAGAGCGCATCGCCGGTCAGATCGTGCTGATGGAACCCGAGATGAAAGAATACTACCTGACGCATAAAAGTGAGTTTCACGAACCGACCCGCGTCAGGATACGTCAGATCGTGCTGGCCTCTGAAGCCGAAGCAAAAAAGGCCCGGGCTCGCGTGAATATCCATAATTTCGAGAGTATAGCCCGTGAAGTCTCGATTTCACCCGAGGCCAAGGAGGGGGGACTGCTGGGTCCTTTTGCCAAGTCCGATATGCCTTCGGTTTTCGAGGTGGCTTTTGAAATGACGCCGGGGGAAATCCAGGGAATCTTAAAGTCAACTTATGGTTTCCACATTATTATGCTAGATAGAAAGTACCCCAAAGCTGATCTGAGCTTTGAAGCCGCCAAAGGGCGCATTCAGGAAATCCTGAAGAAAAAGCGACAGGACGAGGAATATAAAAAATGGGTAGAAATGGCTCTGAATACCATACCAATCAAGTCTTCGCGGGCGCTGTAAGGCGTCACATTGTCATTGGTCTGCTGCTCCTCAGCTGCCCTTTGATGGCGGCTGAGCAATTGATCGATCGACTGGCTGCCGAAGTGAATGGCCATGCGATTACCGTGAGCGAAGTGCAGAGCAAGGTTGAAAAAGGCCCGTTGGTCGAGGTCTCGCCCTGGCCAGCCCAGGAAAATGATCCGCCGGCCAAGGTCGCCATCCATGATCTCATCAATAAAAAATTGATCATGCAAAAAGCCGATGAGCTCGATATCGAGGTCACCGACGAAGCCTTGAATGAGGAAATTAAAAGCTTCCTCACCCGCCGCAATCTCACCCGCGAACAGTTGATGGAAGCGTTGGGTCAGCAGGGCATGACCTATGATCAGTACCGCGATGACTTTCGCACGCAGATGATCATCAATCAGTTTCAGGGTCGTGAAATCATGCCTCAGGTGAAAATCACCGATCGTGATGTGCAGAGCTTTTACCTGCGCAACTCAGGAACCATGGCGGAGAATATCCGTCTGACCCTGCGCCAGTTGCAGATTGCCGTGCCGTCGGGTGCGGTGGACGCTGTGAAAACCGGCAAAAAGCAGCTGGTCGAAAAAGTGTATCAGGAAATCGAAGGCGGCATGCCTTTCGAAAAAGCTGTGAAAATTTATTCTGATAATGAATCGGCGCGCGAAAACGGTGGGCTCATGCCCCAGGTTTTCCTGAAGGACCTTGCGCCGCTGTTTCAAAACGCCATTCGTGAACTCGATGAAGGCCGTTACACAAGGCCCATCGAAACACCGATGGGGTATTCCATATTCTATGTGTCCAAGCGTGAGTTCTCGGGCAGTGATGAATACCTGAAGATGAAACCGCAACTTGAAAACCAGCTTCGCCAGGAGGAGATGAATAAGCTCCTCAGCAAGTGGCTGGAAACCCAGCGCCGCCGGTCTGATATCAAGCTGAAAGATAACGTTTAAGGCTTCGTCTTGGCGCAGGCGGTCTAATTCCGCCTGATCCATTTAGAACGAAAATTGCGGAATCCAGTCTGTTGCGAAATCCACTGCATTCTGCCAGCTTTGTTTGACAAAACCCAGTTCACAACCCCACGGACTTTTTAAAAGCTGTCCAAGCTCCCAGCCTGCCTCATCGCTATCATGCACGAGAAAGTCACGCTTGATGTCATCAAAAGTCTCTATTTTAAGTCGATTTTCAATCACCGTTTTATCTTCATTGTTTTTGAAAACCAGAAGACCCGGTTTCATTTCGATGACCTGATTTGTGCTGACACAGCTGAACCAGTTCCAACTATGCAACAGTCCATTATGAATTTTAGTGTCCACATCGTGTCGAATCCATTCATTGGATGATCCATTCGCCTTGTGTCTGATCAGGCTATGGACCTCCTTATGACCGTTTTTGTCCATGGAATAAATGGTCTCGTACTGCTCCGATACCTCATGCCAGTAGCCCGAACGATCGACCGATTCGTAGGGGAGCTTGGCGAATTCTTTCTGGCGCCATTGCACAAGGCTAATATAGGAAAGTGCGACGATCATAAGAGCGATCGCAGCCTTAAAACTGTAGATCTTGATAAATTTGCGTCGGCGATCGGCACGCTGCATCCGGAAATCGGCCGGCAAAAGGCCCACGCTTCGCTCCACAAGACTGGCGAGATAGAGGTGGCCGCACAGAAAGGTCCAAAACCAATCGCCTTGCATGCGAGTTCTGTTGTGAATCTTGCTGCGAATAACAAAATCCCAAACGGTCATCACCAGAAAAACACTCGGCAGGGATTCATTGAGAATGAAGAGAGCACCCAGCAGAAGAATCCACTCCAGGCGCGAGAGCCGATCCCGGGAATGCAGGGCATACGTGACCTTCAGGCGCCAGTAGATCGAATAGGCAAAACCAGTCAAAAAGTCATATAAAAGGATCCTCGTCCAAGGTTCCCGACCAATGCTGTCCCGTCCGTAACTGTTCCGTTCGGCAAAAAAAAGGCTCAATAGTCCGATTAAACAAACAATTTCCAGGATCGAGAAGAAGATATCGGTATAGCCGAACGGTTCAAACATCGCGCTGTCGTCCTCTTCAAAGTAAGGTCATCAACGGAACGTTTGAAGGAACGAAATCATGCGGAAAGATTGCAGCAGGCTCCTACCAAAGGTTTGGCAGCTGCGGCATGTCAAATAACGTAGAGGACGGCAGTGTCGCGAGCTGACTCTGCCACTCATAAGATGGTACGAGGAGGCCTTCCACATTCATAAGGCGATCCCTTGCCGAACGTGGTGAGTTCAAGAATACATCATAGACTTTGTAGCCTTCGGCGGGTCGGTAAGCACGGTTCCCTACCACGGTTTTCCAGGAGGCATCGGCTGCGGGCAACTGATCACCGGCGCGCAGATCCTGGGCCAGGACAAGCCCCCGCTGGCTTAGGAAAGGATGATGACTGGTGACATGCACGACGCTGGAACCAAGATCGAGGGCAACCATGGAACTCGTGGGCGCCGTTTCGTGAATATGGACGATCGAGGCCGCTTCCTTGAATTGAGGATTCCATACACGATCACCAAACTGGAGCTGGGATATTTTTTTATGCGAACCATCGGCAAGCTGAACCAGAGTCTCGGAACCCCATGAATCGGCCTCGGTATTGAGAGCAGGCCCCATATTCACGTGGAGTCCCGCCGTACATTTGCCAACGGTGCCGTCCGGCCCCATCACATTCAATTCCATCCAGCTGCTGCTGGTCGCAACAAATGTTACGTCGCGAAGCTTGGCATTTTTCGCCTCAACGCGATTGGCGCCGGGATAGGGAATGGCCTGAGAGTTTTTGGGGATCGGGCCGCCGGCAAAGCTCAAGGGTTGGGTCGAGCCGGCCATTTGCTGAATATTGGCATCGACGATCACGCCGTTACCAAAGAAATGGGCCGTAACCGTCTGGCCCACATCGGTATCAAAACTCCAGGCGAGAGCGGCTCCCGAGCAGCTTCCAAAAACGGCAGGCGTTTCGATGACGACAGGCTCACCTGTTTTGGGGTCGAGCACCGGCAGCCCTGTTTTGGGATCGCTTGCGGGTTGCTTGACAGCCGCTTTTTTAAGACAGGTGAAGGGCTGGGTGGATGGTGTTCCGGTAAAACCAATCATACAGTCCGGAGTCGGTGGCGGCGGCAGGTTCACCGTTGCTGTGGAATTGATATCCTTGTTCGATTTGGTCAAAGCCATGCCGACGGTGGTTTTGGCTTTGACATCGGCATGGGTGATTAAATAGGGTCGCGCCGGATTCTTTTTTTCCAGCTGCACGGATTTGATTTCGGTGGCCGTTTTTGTGCCTTGAGGATTGCCATGATAGGATGTGGAAAAGATCGTAATCGTGTCCGTCGCGCCTTTCCAAAGATTATTGGGTGTGGCTTTCGAACTCACGACCATGCGAGCATTATTCACCGGCAAATAAGGATCCGGAAAAATCGCGGGAGTTGTGCCTGCCGCGAGTGCCTGATAAACGTTGAAGGCATTGAAGTTCATATCACCAGCTTCCTGGCCGGCATTGCGTACATCCGAAGCCTTAAGCACGGATTGCGAGCGAAGCATATTATAGCCGCCCACAACACCAGCGACGCCTGCTAGAATAATAACCAGGCCCATCGTGCTGAAGCCGGATTCCCGGTGGCTTGAGCTTCGCATAGCGTCTCCTGAGTTTTGGCAGTTGGCTCCAGGTATCAGAATCGGTCGGAGCGCTCGGGCACTTAACTGCCTTTGCCAAGCAGTTGAAATGGTTTATAAAATTCTGGAAAAAGCGCGACCCCTAAACGTGACCGCGCTTTCTGTCGAAGAGCAGAGGCCCCCGTGTGAACCATCGAGGAATACCTTGAAAGTTGAATCAAATTCAGGATTTAGCCTGGTTGAAATGCTGATCGCCGTAGCCTTGCTCGGATTGATTGGTATGGGAGTCAGGCAGATGATGCTGAGGGCGCAGCAAAGCAGTATGCGGGATAATTTGCGTAAGAATCATGCTGATGTTTCCCAGGAACTGAGCGGCCGTCTGAATCACTATTTCAAACGGCACACAGCCAGGACTGTCTCCGCTCCGAACCAACTGAGCCTGACCCTGCCGAGTGGAGTGGTGGTGATTGAGACGATCTGTGTGAAAAACGATTTGGCTTTTCAAGCGCCTGACGCCCTGCTGAATCGCTGTAAAAAGTGCGACTCATCGCAACGGCAGGTGACTCGCATTCAGGCCAAGGATAAGACCCAGTTGATTCCCAGCGGGACCCAGAAACCTGATATGCCGGCTGCAGCTTCGGTCTGTTTTAAAAATGGATCGGATCCCGACGAAGTCGAAATCATCACGGAATTGCTGGTCGTGGATCCGATTACCCGTACGGATAAGAAAGTCAGTAAGTTTGAGAGTCTCCTGATCAAGGATGCGAGTTCCTTTACTTCATTTGAGTAGCCCATGCGCGTGGTCCGTCCATCACAGGCAGGTTTTTCACTGGTAGAAGCCATGGTTTCCCTGGTGCTCCTCAGTATCGTCGGTTATTTCATCATGGCTTCGCAAAACAAAGCGCAGAAGATCATGTTCAAGGGCACCAGTCGGGATGCTCACACCCAGATCGTTTCCGTGGTGAAAAGCAAATCCAGCAAAACCCTCCAGCAAATCCTGACGACGGCCAATACCAATCCTGCAGGTCTGGCGACACTCCTCAATGCTGATCTGAACCTTGGGGAAGGGATTGGTCTCAATTGGGCCAAGCCCGCAGGGAATAGCAAGATTGTAACGATGCAATACCTGGCACAACCTGATCCCGTAGCCAAGGCAGCCCTCGACGCCTGCCGCCAGTCCAAATCGTATTTGAAAGCGTGGCAAGGCCCGGAGCTTCCCCTGCGCCTCGCGTCGTCGCAGCTGATGTTCTGTGGGCAAATGGTGATGCCAGCCAATCCTGATAACAACTATGGCTCGCAGAATATGGCTCAAGCCAAGGTGGGGTTTCTGGCCCTGGATGTGTCCTTGACGAAAGTCATCGATGGCACGTCGATACCCCTGTCGCAGTTTGGGGCCGGTGGCACCCTGGCTACTGTTACGTGGACCCTCGTCTGGAGCTATGAAAAAGGCAAGGACAATGTCCAGCAGTTTCGCAAAGGCATTTATCACATCGTGCCTTGATCACGTTACTTAAGGTGCTGCACTTCGGCTTGCAAACCAACGCGAAATCTCGGCCCGCTCATCTTCGGTCATATGTGTAATGTTGCCGAGCGGCATGATTTTGGTCTGCACGGTCTGAATAAAAATGCTGATCGCATGTCGTTCCACATCGGCTGAATTTTCCAGGATGACCCCTTTGGGTGCGGGCCCGCCCATCAAGACAGGTTGGGTGGCGTGGCAGCCTGTGCAGCGGGCTTGAACGATTTCCATGATGCGCTGTGTATCGGGAACAGCGGCATCCTGCGCTTGAACAGGCTTAGGTACGGGTGCGATCCAAAACAAAACCCCGACCATGATGGCCACGCCGCTCAACGGGAAGTACCAGTTGATTTTCTTTTTATGTTTCAAAAGAAAAAATTGCCGAATCAAAACACTTGCCACCATCATGAGAACCAGGACCAGCCAGTTCATCGGATGGTTATACATCAAGCTGTAATGGTTCGAGAGCATGGCGAAGAGCACTGGAAGAGTTAAGTAGGTGTTATGAACACTGCGTTGTTTGCCACGTTGTCCATAGATTGGATCCACTTTCTCACCGGCACGCATGGCTGCAGTCACACGCCTTTGGCCCGGAATAATCCAAAAAAAAACATTGGCCGTCATTATCGTGGCCAGCATTGCGCCCACGATGAGAAACGCGGCGCGGCCCTGAAAAATTTGCGTTGCCAAATAACTGGCCAGCGCGATCAGAAGCGCCAGAGCCCCGGCCACGAACCAGGGCCGTCGTCCTAGAAAACGGCAGATGCCTTCATAAACCAACCAACCCGCCACCAAAAATCCGAGCGAGATTAGAACGGCCGTGGATTCCGACATCGCAAAAATCTGCGGATCGATCATATAGGTGCGAGCGTTCATCAGGTACAGGGCAATAAAGAGCGCAAACCCGGAAAGCCACGTGGAATAGGATTCCCAGTAAAACCAATGCAAATTGGGCGGCAAGGATGGGGGCGCTACCAGATATTTTTGTGGATTATAGAAGCCGCCGCCATGAACGGCCCAGAGCTCGCCATCGACACCCTTCTGCAGAAGATCAGGGGCCTGCGGTTTTTCCAGGCTGTTATCAAGCCAGACGAAATAAAAGGAAGCGCCGATCCAGGCAATAACCGTGATCACATGCACCCAACGCAGCAGCATCAGGGCCCAGTCCATCAAATAGGATTCCAACGAAACCTCCTCAACTGCCCCGGTAGGTGGAATAGGACCACGGTGATACAAGCAGGGGAACATGATAATGGGATGCGGCGTCCGCTATGCTGAAGCGAATGCTGATGCGGTCGAAAAAGGGTGGTTCACTGACTTTGGCCCCGATTCTCAAAAAGTAGGGCGCCACTTCAAAAACCAATTCAAAGGTGCCGGCTTTAAACTGGGGCCCCTGCAAGAGAGGTTCCGCCGTGCGGCCATCCTGATTGGTTACAGTTTGACAAATTTTTTCCAGTTGTTGGCCTTCACGCACCTGATAGAGTGTGATGGTCAGGTCAGCCGCGGGCTTGCCGTGTGCCGTATCCAAAACATGTGTAGTGAGTCGGCCCATGGATGGTCTCTTTCCTGTTGCGGGAATACGGATCCAGCGTCAGCTTATCGAAGCCCTCTGGACTGGTCAAGGACGAACCACGATCAGGCTTACAGGGCACACACAGGTTTTTTGTCGATGAATCATCATTCCGATTCATGCGAAGATAAGAGGGCTAACCTGCGCCCTTGTAACGGATCAGGAATCAATTATCGAGGTGGCCCATGTCCGATATTCCCTATTATGAAAAATTCCTGTCACCGGGTTTGAAACGATACCTCCTGCAGCGAGCCACACCCGTGTCCGGCCGTTCGGGGCTCATGGGCGTGGGGCCATCCGGCGGTCTGGAAACGGCGGACGCCCTGCAATTTCTAAGTGAACTGCATGATGAGCTGCTGCACGATCTGAACCTCGTTCTGGAATCTCGGGACGCGGATCGGGCCTTTATTGACCAAAGATGCCTTGCGCTCACACTTTTTAACGAAGAGCAGCAGCGGGATTTTTTATCGCCCGCTTATCAAACTGTTCTGGGCCTGGAAGATGGCAATGGCCGCATCGTGTTTGGGCCAAAGCGTCCTGATTATGTCAAGCTTGGTGGTGAGCCCATTGCGCCTCTCCCGCCTTACCTGCAAGGTCCGCATGTCACGCTCTTTGGGCCGCCAGACACAGCGAAGATGGCGATTAATGCGGTCAACTCCTATCATCGCAAATTGCCGAATGAACCCGCGATTGTGGAAGAAATCCTGCGCGACTGCCCTTATCTGCCCAAGTGGGGTGCGGATGATGAAGATTCCAAGACGCCTTTGCGCAATGATTTGATTGCAGCGGGTGAAAATCTGAGCCGCTGTTTTGATGGAACCTTGACGGCAGCGGATGAAGGCAGCGGGAAAAAGTATGAACTCCGCAAGGATCGCCCGGCCTTGCCGATCAAGCGATTCCCTGGTCTGGCCTTGCCTTGCGCGTTTCTCTTTAAAGGTGAAACGCCGGTGCCTTTGCATCTTTACGATTTTGCCCTGCATGTCTTCCATAATTGGCAAAGGCCCGAAGCCCTGGTATTTTATGTGCCCAAGCTCGAAACAGAAGACGAAGCTCGTTACATCCATCGGATGGTGTCGGCCACCGAAACCAAACTGCAAAAGCTGCATGCATCTTATCAAAAGGGCACCATTCGCCTGATGATCGTTTTGGAAAATCCGCGCGCCATCTTTCGCGTTCATGAGATCATGGATGCGCTGTATCCTTACTTCGCCGGCGCTTCCCTCGGCTGGCACGATTATCTGGCCTCGACCGCGCGCCTTTTCAAGGAGGATAGGAATTATCGCATCCCCTCCAAAACAGACCCGAACATTGTGATTCGCTACATCAAGGCCTCGCATCGGCTGCTGGCTGATGTGGTCGGCCCCCGCGGTGGGATCAAGGTTGGTGGCATGTATGGAGTTTTACCATCCTCATCGGACCTCGCCAGTCCTTCGTTTCAAGTGACTTTGAAAGGTTACATGAAAGATGTGATCACGCAATTGAAGAGGAAACTTTCAGGCTTCTGGGTCGCCCATCCCGATTTCGTGCGGATTGGGCTGGCGCTGGTGGCGGCCTGGGAGAAGAGGCAGGCTGGACAGACCGGGCATTTGCAAACGCTGATTCAAAGCCTGCTCCTGGCGCCACATGCTGAAGAGGTTCAGCGTTTTGTGGATGGGCCGGATATCGAAGGCCTCGATCCGGATCATCCTCTCTACGCGCGTTCTTTGATCGTCACGGATTTGAAAGTGGACGAAAACACACGCAATCATAGACCGGAAGAGATCCGTTATAATGTTTTCCAATGTCTGCAGTATCTCGCCGACTGGCTCGCCGGCAACGGCTGTGTGGCGCTTCCCGCCAGCCTGGAAGGTATTCCTGTCCGCGTCATGGATGATCTCGCGACCACCGAGCGCTCGCGCTGGGAAGTGTGGCACGAGATTCGACACGGGCGTTTTCCGTTGCATGATTTTCTGCGGATCGCCTTTGAGGAACTGACCTTTATCCGCAAGGATCTTTCCCATGCGCAAAAGATTGTGCAGGTGAAATGGAACGAGCACACAGCTCAATGGTATCCAATCGCCTTCAAACTCATGCTGCGTTTCATGACCGATGAGAAACCTGTGGAATTTGTCAGCGAACTTCTTTTGCCTTTTACCGTGGACGAGCTGCGTAAATCGGATGATCCGTGGCAGGCCTTGGAAGCCATCGATCCTGATCGGTTGACCTTTGAACCTTCGATCGAGCGTTTTATTACCTGGTTCGAATGTCTCGGTCATCAGAATTTTGCCGCGGTCATGTCCCGCGCCCTTGTTCCCGATTTGGCCCAGGGAGAAAATCTCGTAAAGAAGTTGAGTTTCGAAGAGCTTGTCGCGGCCGCAGCTTTTCATGGCGATATCGGGGAATCCAAAAAGACCCTGGATTCGATGGCAGCCCAAGAGCAGTCTGCCGTCTTTCAGGACGAGGACGCGATTCGAATGGAACTGCAAAAAATGGGACAGGACTATAAACAGAAATTTGGGATCAAGTTTCTGGTCTCGGCCCAAGGGAAAAGCGGCAAGGAGCTGCTGGATGTCCTCAAGCAAAGAATCCATAACACCAAAGAGCAGGAGCTGGACAACGCCCGGACGGCTCTTTGGTCCATTGCCCGAAAACGTTTTATGGCCAGTCCCTATGCGGCTCGTCTTGAGATTTTTCCGAAGTTGAAGGCCAAACATAAAATTGCATCGGCCATGATTTCACTCCTGACCCCCGATGCACGACAGGATCTTTGCCTGGATGCTGACGAACAGACCTGGTTTGAAGTGGCTTCGCTGAGCAAGTCTGTGGCCTCAGCCTTTGCGCTGGAATACTTTGCCAGGAAAGGCTTCAGTCTTCACAGCCCGGTGAACCAACTGCTTGCGCAAACAAAGTCCGATTTTCGTTTGCCAGGTCCCTGGGGCGATCAAGTGACGCTTGCTCATCTGATGAATCATAAGGCCCTGAACCTGCATTATGTGAAAGGTGTACCTGCTTCCGAATCCATGCCGCCTATCAAGGATTTTTTGCGAGGCAACTCCAGATACGGTTATGAACCTGTCGCCGTCATCAATCCTCCGGGGGAAGTGTTCAAATATTCCGGCGCCGGATTTTTAGTGCTGGAGCATGTGATCCAGGAGATGGAAGGTCGACCCATCGATGCCATCACGCGCCCTTTTCTGGATGCCCTCGGTATGCAGGATTTCAGCTTTCAGCAGGAAACCATCCCTGGAAAAATTTACGCCGATGGCCTGCGAGACGATGGGCAGCTGGTACCAGGACGGCGGCTTATGTTTCCAGCCTTTGCAGCCGGAGCGATGGGGACCAGTGCCGCGCTGGGAAAATTCCTGACTCATCTCGGCCAGGCCTACCATAATCTGGAAGGTTCCGGTCCCCTATCGCACGACACGGCACGGCTGATGCTTTATGGAACCGATCAGGGTTGTCAGGACTTTATGGGTTGCAACATGGGCCTTGGTGTATTCGTGGCAGAAGCCGGTGATAATCGTCTCGCCATCCATCAAGGTGCCAATGATGGATTCCGTTGTCTTTATCTCTACTGCTTTGCAGGTCCGGACCGTGGCAAGGGTGTGGTTACGCTCTGCAATGGTGATTTCTCGGGTGTCCTCTTTAATGCCGAGGTGGCCCAGGAGGCCTTGAAACTCCTTGATATGCAAGGTGTGGACTTCGCTCAATTTGCCAGCCGTTTTGATCCCAGCCGCCTCAAGCCCGAGGAAGTGGTCAACATAGGTTATCGTGAGCTGGTGTTTAAAGCCTTTTATCCGCGCCTTCCCGAAGCCATTCTTCGTCAAGGCACGCCATCGCCCTTGGCGTCGTTCAATCTTGTGACGGGCGCCCGTATGGTGAAGGTCAGCAATCAGCTGTTTGGCCGCGCCGAGAATCTCATCAGTCCTTACGAACCTGCCTTTGATCCAGCGTTATTCGGCAAGGAAGGCAAGATTATGGATAGCTGGGAAACGGTTCGACACAATGCCCGGCCCTATGATGAGCTGATCCTGGACCTGGTCAAGCCCGGGCCGATTCGTTATGTAAGGCTTTCCACTCAGTTTCATCTAGGGAATCAGGCGGCCTTTATTCGTTTGATGGGATTCAGTTCTGGTCATTGGTTGGAAATACTTCCTATGACTCCCATGGAAGGCCACGCTCAACTTCTGATCGATCGAGGGTCTGATAGCTCCGTTTATACCAGCATTCGGGTTCAAAATTACCCGGACGGTGGCTTTACCCGACTTGGACTCTACAGCGATCTGCCGGCAGCGGAAAGCCAACGATATAAGCCACTCAGCGAGGCGCGTTGCGAGCGTTTCCCTGAGGCTATCCCTCAAACCAGAAAACCCATGAGTCTGCCTTATCACGCTCAGCCAAAGGATATGGAAGCCAATCGCGCCCGTCTCAAATCCGGTGACCGCGTGAATGTTGCCTCGGCAGCCCTGGGAGCCACGGTCCTGCGTGCATCCAATGAACACTACGGTCCTGCCATTCAGGTGGTTTCACCTTACCGGCCTTTGAACATGTTCGATGGTTTGGAATCGGCTCGCAGTCGGAAACCGGGGCATCATGAAGAGGTCGTGATCCGTCTCGCGAAGTCAGCTCGTCTCGAAACCCTGGTCGCCGACTTTACGTATTTCGTCAACAATAACCCTTTGGAAATGTCCGTGCAGGGGCAATGGGGAGACGAATGGGTGGACCTTGTGCCACGCACCTGGGTCAAAGGTTTCGCAGGCAGCCAAAAATTATGGAACATTCAGGATGAAAGGAAATTTGAGGTTCTGCGGGTTCAAACCTTTCCTGATGGTGGCCTGAACCGTCTGCTGGCCTTCAGCCGCTGGTAGAAATTTTGCCGGCTGATCGACTGATGGAAACTCCTGGTGTGTCACGCGCCAGGAGCAGCTGGGCTGTGATGCTAATGGCAATTTCCTCGGGCAGGCGTGATCCCAGATCCAAACCGATGGGACAATGCAAACGTTGAATATGCTCGGGATCCAAGCCGGCTCGAGCCAGATCCGCTTTGATCGCCCGGGCTTTGACTTTGCTGCCAATCGATCCCACAAAGGGCAGATCATCACGAGCCAGAAGAACCTTGAGAACAGGCAAATCTGTTCCATGACCCATGGTGATAACAGCGCAGAAGGTGCCTGGGGCGAGATCTGTGGCAAAAGCTGCCATGTCATCCACTGTGTGACGCGTAAAATACGGACCCTCAGGCAGGCGTTCAATCCAATCCTGTCTGGTATCGACACAGGTCAAGCGACAGTTCAAAGGCAGAAGCACGCGGCAGAGGGCCTGCGCGACATGGCCTGCACCAAACACTGTAATATTCCACGCTTTGGCTCCAAACACTTCGAACAGCAAAGTGGCTCGACCCCCGCAGGACATGCCAATATCCTTTTGCAAATCCCAATCGCAAATCGTTGGAGATCTTTGCTGGTCAGGATGCTCCAGAATCCTGCGCGCTTCCAGAATAGCCCGATTTTCCAATTTTCCGCCACCTACAGTCCCTTCCGCAAGACCTGCAGAGGTTATCAACGCTTTGGCTCCAGGTTCCTGAGGAGCATGCCCCATGCTGGTGAGCATTGTGCAAACCACAAAGGCTTCACCCTGCTCGCTGAGTTCATGCATACGGCGGAAAAATTGGGGCGTTGTCACGGAGCTTTCTCCCACCTGGCGAATCGCTCCGGATAAAGCGCCCGCAGAATACGCTCACGGCTTGCGGGAATGGGCAGGGACGTGACCTGGATCGCATTCATGATGGCCGCCCAGACCGAAAAACTCAGCAGCAGAGGAGGTTCCCCTACCGCCTTGCCCCTATGCATCGTGCGAGGCTCATCCGATTGCAAAAGATCCACACGGAAATCTCGCGGGATATCGTGCACAGATGGGATTTTATAGGTACTCGGTGCATGAGTCAGAAGGCTACCCTTGGCATCATAGACCAGCTGTTCCGTTGTCACCCAGCCCATGCCCTGGATGAACGCACCTCGAATCTGTCCGACCTCAAGGTCGTAGTTGATAGGGCGGCCCAAATCCATGAGAATATCAGTTCGCAGGACCTTCACTTCACCCGTGCGCCGATCGACTTCGACTTCGCTGCAGGCCACACCTTGACTGTAATAAAGAAACGATGTGCCTTGACCCGTGACCTTATTGAAGTCGAGACCTTCCGTTTTGAAAAAGCCATACTCGCTCAGAGAAACCCTATTAAACCAGGCTTCCCGAATGACATCCAGCAAAGGCAGGGAACGCTCCGGCTGATCCTTGGCAAATACGCGGCCACCCTCAAAAACAATGGGTCGGGTCAACGGCCTGTCCCAGACCATGTCCTGGCGCGTCCCGGGTCCAATCGTGCGACTCGGCCAAAGTTCAGGATCAAGTTCAACCAAAGCGGCAAAGACTTTGCTCAAGCGTTCTTTTAAAGGCTGACACGCCACCAGAGCGGCTGAACCATTCAGATCGGTCCCGCTGGAAGCGGCCGTAGCCGAGGTGTTGGCGTTTTTATCGGTTTGCGTGGGCATAACCCGAACCGCCGACAGGTCCACGCCAAATTCGGCGGCCACCAGACTGCCAATTTTAGTCTGAACCCCTTGACCCATTTCCACGGCACCTGTCGAAACCTGAAATGTTCCATCCCGATGCAAAAGCACCAGGGCATTGCCCTGATTCAAAAAGCGCGTGATAAAGGAAATCCCGAATTTGACCGCAGTCAGTGCGATCCCTCGCAAGGTTGGAGATTTCGGGTCCGCCTGCTCCTTGATCTGCTGACGGCGCGCTCGATAATCACAGCGTTCCGCCAGTGTTTCAAATAAAAGGGGAAGAGCATTCCCTTCCACATGCTGACCGTAAGGAGTGGTGTTACGGTGCGGATGCTGATAGACGTTTTTCAAACGCACATCATACGAATCCATTCCCAAATGATGCGCGATGGCTTCGATGGCCTGTTCAATCAGAGCCACACCCTTGGGTCCTCCGAATCCACGGAAGGCTGTGTGCGGATGAATATGCGTGCGGCAGACCTGGCCCCGCAGGCGAGCAGCTGGAATAAAATAGGCGTTGTCCACGTGAGTCAGCGCGCGTTCCATGATGGCTGTCGAAAGATCGGCACAGGCACCGCCATCGGAATAGAGATGGCCATCGAGCGCGATAATCTCACCTTCATCAGTGAAACCAATATCGTAATGCACCTGGAAGGGATTGCGCTTCCCGGTGATCATCATGTCCGTGTCCTTGTCCAGGACCAGACGGGCTGGTCTTTGACAGGCTTTGGCCACCAGGGCTGCATAGACAGCGATCGGCGCCGCCTGAGTTTCCTTGCCACCAAAGCCACCACCAAGCCGCTTCACAATGCAGACGACATCCTTGTGCGACAGTCCCACGGCTTCTGCGACCAGATGCTGAACCTCGGTGGGATGCTGGGTTGAGGAATGGATTTCCATGACCCCACCATCACGAGGATAGGCAATGGCGGCTTGATTTTCCAAATAAAAGTGATCCGCCCCATCGATCTGAATTGTCCCCTGAAGCCGATGCGGCGCCGTTTCCAAACCCGGTTGCCAGTCGCCGCGTTCAATTCTTCGTTCCGCGCCGATGAAACTCTGTTGCGCCACGGCCTCATCAATCGAAAGAATGGCCGGAAGGACTTCATAGTCGACCCGAATCTCCCGCAAGGCAGCCTGCAGAATAATCGGATTTTCAGCTGCGACCACGAGGACGACGTCACCCACGAAATGCACTTCATCGACGGCCAGAAAATTTTGATCCTGAAAGATACTGCCCCAGGTATTGTGGGCCAGCGCTTTATAATCAAAAATCCACACCTGTCCTTCCCACTTTTGCACCCGGCTGACATCGATGGAGACAACGCGCGCATGGGCATGCGGACTCCAGATCAAACCCACGGTCAACTCGCGAGCCTCACGCGGTCGATCATCCACATATTCAGCGGAACCTCGCACGTGACCATGCGCGGATTCGTGCGCGGCTCCTGGAGTGGGTTTAAGAATGGGCGGCTGCATGCTCCACCTCCTGGCGCTGCATGATCTCATCACAATACTGCTGAAAGTAGCCCTGCACGAGCAGACGTCGATAGGCCGAGCTGCCCCGATGATCCGATAGGGGCTGAATGGATTCCTGTAGAATCCTCTGCGCCTCATCCACAAGGACCTGATCCAAAATTTTATCCTGCAGGAACGCTTCCACCTTGGGCAGGCGCAGCGGAATAGCGGCTACACCCCCAAGGGCCAGGCGAGCCGACTTGATCACGAGTCGGTTATCCTTGCGATTTCTTTTTAAGTCAAAGAGCATAGCCATACTCACCGTCGAGATATCCAGATCCTTGCGTGTCGCAGCCTTATAGAGCCGCAACAGCTCCGTTTTCTGCGGCGCACGAAAGGCGACTGAGCTGATCCACTCATCATCTTTTAAAGCCAGCTTCCGATAGCCCAGGAACAGCTCGGTCATGGGAATGTCCCTGGTTCCGCGTTTTTTGGCAACGGTTACACTGCCGTCAGCGACCAGCAGAAAGGGGAGAGTGTCACCAATCGGGGAAGCATTGGCAATGTTGCCGACCAGAGTCGCGGAATTTTTAATCTGCGGCGACGCAAAAACATTCAGCAGCGAACTGAATTCAGGTATGCCTTTGGCGCAACGTACCCTGACTTCCTCCAGCGTGACTTTGGCTCCGAATTGATAAAGGGAGCCCTTCTGCGTGGATTGATAAAGCTCAGGGACCAGATGCAGACTGATGATATCACCCAGCTGGCGCTTGCCTTTATTGAGCTGGACTCCAAGGTCGGTGCCTGATGCGAGCAAGCTGGCCTTGGGATATTTTTTAACGAGCGTGCTCACATCAGCAAAGTGCACAGGAGCCAGGATTTTACCATGAGGCGTCGTGACATCAACGGCGACCGATTGGGTTTCTTTGAGCGCCTTGACCACGCGGCTTGTCACAAATCGTTCCGCCAGGGGCGGCAGGCTCTCGGGATCCAGACTTAATGCGGCTTCCACGATAGGGGTATAACCCGTGCAGCGGCATAGGTTTCCCGTCAAATGATTTTTTACTGTTTGGGCATCGGGTTTTGTGGTGCATTTTTCAAAAAGTCCACACAGCGCCATCACAAAACCTGGCGTGCAGTATCCGCACTGACTGCCTTGCTGCCGAACCATGGCGTCCTGAACGGGAGAGAGAGTCTGGTCCTGAGCCAACGCTTCCACGGAAATCAGGTGCGATCCATCCAGTTGAGCCAGCATGGTAATGCAGGCATTGATGGGTTCGAAGCGCAGCTCGCGCACCTTGCCAGTCCCAGGAAAAGCCCGCAAAACGGTGCAGGCTCCACAGTCTCCTTCGGCACAAACGATCTTGGTTCCACTCAAGTAAAGACGGGTGCGGAGGTAATCAGCCAGCATCATCGAGGCGTCCGCTCCACTCACCTCGTGGATGGCGCCGTTCAATGCAAAGCGAAGAAAAGAGCGTATCGACATATAAGGCAGTCCTTGCTGGCTCAATCATCAAAATAGTCGCTAAAAGTGAGGCTACAGGATGCAGAATCGAAGGTCAACCGACACAGCGGCGCCTGTTTTGGATTTGCACAGATTGCAGGGCTATGCAATTGTTTGGGGCTGTTGGAAATGGAAGAATGCCCTTTTGCGAACGAGAATCGTATGCATAACGCACCCAGTCACAGTTCAGTCCCTTCGCTTCGAGCCGATCTCATCGGTGGTCTCACAACGTTCCTGACCATGGCCTATATCGTGGTCGTGAATCCCGCGATTCTCTCGACAGAGGGCACGGGCCTGCCATTTGCCGGTGTGATGACGGCCACCATTTTGCTGGCAGCAAGCATGAGTATCCTGATGGGACTCTATGCCAAACTTCCCTTTGGCGTGGCGCCGGGCATGGGGCTCAATGCGTTCCTGACGTTCAGTGTAATTTTAGGCCGGCAAATTCCTTGGCCGGTGGCCATGGGTTTGGTCTTCTGGGCCGGCGTCATGTTTTTACTGCTCAGTGTGCTGCCGGTGCGGATGGCCATCGTGGGCGCGATACCAGCCCATCTGCGTGCGGCAGCCGCTATGGGTATCGGCCTTTTTTTGGCCTTTATCGGCTTAAAGAATGCGGGTCTGGTCGTGGCGGATCCGGTCACTTTCGTAAAATTTGGAGCGTGGACCACATCGAGCACGCTGGCCGCATTTGGCCTTTTTGTAATGGCCGTCTTTCTGCAGAAGGGCTGGCCGATCGCCTTTTTGCTCGGGATATTTGTCGTGACTGGGCTGGCTGCCTTGCTGGGTCTGGTTGCCATTCCTGAACAGCTGGTCAGCACCCCGGATTTTTCCAGCACGCTTTTTCAACTGGATATTCTCGGTGCGTTGCGGGTGGAATACCTTGCTGTGATCTTTGCCATTATGATGACGGATCTATTCGATTCAATTTCGACGCTGTCGGGTGTATCGCAAGCGGCTGGGCTGGTGGATGAGAAGGGTGAACCTAAAAATTTAAAGCGTGGATTGCTGGTGGATGCTTGCGCCACATTCATGGCTGGTATTCTGGGAACATCAGCAGGCACGGCTTACATCGAAAGTGCGGCGGGCATCGAGGCCGGTGGCAAGACCGGTCGAGCCGCCGTCGTCACGGGTCTTCTGTTTTTGCCCTGTTTGTTTCTTGCGCCTCTCGCAGGTGCTGTCCCCGGTTATGCCACAGCCCCAGTTTTGATTCTGGTGGGGGCTATGATGATCAAGGGCGCTGCCCAGGTTTTCAAGTCGAATCGTTACGAAGACCTGATTCCCAGTTTCCTGGCGCTGGTGCTCATTCCTCTCACCTTCTCGATCACCCAGGGTCTTTTGTGGGGCCTGATCAGTCATGTTCTGCTTTATGTTTCGGCCGGCCGTTATCGTGAACTCTCGATCGCGACCTGGATCATGGCCGCACTTTCAGCTTTGCTGCTGTGGCTGCATTAAGTGGATCGTAATTCTTTACCATTCACCCAGACCGATTCCACACATCGGTCATCGGCAAGATGAATCAACGCGGCGAGAATTTCCGCAGGGCTGTTACTGATCTTAATGCGCCGGTCCAGTAAGGGCCGTGCGCGCACATCGATGACCTGAAAATCAGCCTGATAACCCTCTTCCAATGAACCAAGATCAGACAGGCCTAAACCTTGCGCCGCTTGTAAGGTCGCAGCTGCCAGAAGATCCACGGGCTGGATGATCTCGCCCCGCAGCGCCGCCACCTTATAAGCCTCATTCATCGTCTGCCAAAGGGAAAAGCTGGTTCCAGCGCCGACGTCAGTACCGAGAGAGATGGGGACGCCATGCTCCTCCATTTTTTTCCAAGCAAAGAGTCCACTGCCCAAAAACAGATTCGAGGTCGGGCAATGACTGATCATGGTTTTGTGCTGAGCCAGGCGCCTGATGGCGTCGGCTTCCACGTGAATGCCATGGGCTAGAATTGTGCGACTGCCAATCAAGGCAAAGGACTCGTAAACATCCAGATAGTCACGCGCCTGGGGAAAGAGTTCCTGAATCCAGAGAAGTTCGCCAAGGTTTTCTGCATAGTGAGTTTGAATATAGGTATCCGGATATTGGGCATGAAGCTCGCCCAAGGCCTGCATCAGATCCGGCGTGCACGACGGGGCAAAGCGCGGTGTCAAGGCCAGGGCCAGCCTTTGATCAAAACCGTGCCAGCGCTGCAGCAAGGCCTTCTGCTGAGCGATATCATCCGCCAGAGGCACGAGCAGAGCGTCGGGAGCGTGCCGATTCATACTGGTTTTACCGATAATACCACGTAGCCCGCGTTGCGCAAAAACTTCAAACAAAAGATCCGTCACGTCATGATTCGAGCTGCTGTAAACACAGGCGAGCGTGGTGCCATTGCTCAGCAGCTCATCCACAAACAGATGAGCGGCTCGGAGCATAAGATCGGATCGACCCCGATAGCCGATTTCCGTGGGGAATGTATATTTTTCCAGCCAGGGGAGCAGGGAGTGAGCCATGGAGCCAATCATGTCCATTTGTGGAAAATGGATATGGGTGTCGAGAAATCCAGGGATCAGGAGCCGGTCCTGATAGTCGATAACGGGAGCTTTGGGATGGAGCTTCTGCAGCGCGGCGAGCCCGCCTTTGGCCTGGATTCTGCCGTGATCATCGATCAGCAACGTGGTCTGGGGGCTATATTCCAGTTGCACAGGGCTGGTCGGAAGGCAGTGCAGAAGATTTCCGGTCACAAGCTGCATAGGACACCGCATGAAGTGGGTTGCTGCAGAAACGGCTCAATGTGTTGGTTTTCGACGCATCTGCCATCGGCTATTATCGCGACTGAGGACACGGCAGGTCAAGGCCTACCTGACCAGGACCAGGCTTGAAAAGGCCGTCACGACAAGGAGAATCCATGGACTCGACGTCGGTAACAATTCGTTTCCATGAAGAATTGAATGACTTTCTCCCGCGGCATCAGCTGCAGAAGGATATTGCGGTCACATATCAAGGGCGACGTACCATCAAGGATTTGATTGAATCGCTTGGCGTTCCCCATGTCGAAATTGATAGGGTGCAAACGCACGGCGTCACCGTCGACCTGAATTATATTGTTCAGGATCAGGATAACATTCACGTGCATCCGGGATTTCAGTTCGTCACGTCCCCGCGATTTGTAGTGGATGACAATGTGGCAAAGCTATGTCCCCTGTTGCGGATGCTGGGGTTTGATACCCTGTATGCCCAAGGTGCCACCGACGCGTCCATTGCAACCATTTCCAAACAGGAGGAGCGCACCATCCTCACCCGCGATAAAGGTCTTTTAAAGCGGAAGGAGGTTCATTCAGGCGCCTATATTCGGTCGACGCGACCCCAGGAGCAGCTGCGGGAAGTGGTGGTTCGCCTCAAACTTCAAGATTTCTTCCAGCCTTTCACTCGCTGTCTGAGCTGCAATCAAGCTCTGGCTCGGCTGACCGAGGAGGAAGCGCAAGCGAACCGACAGATTCCATCAGGGGTGAGAACATGGACAAACGAATTTTTTCAATGCACCGGCTGTCACAAGGTCTTTTGGAAAGGCAGCCACCATGAAAGCATGGAAAAATTGATTCGCCAGATTCTCACCAGTCCCTGAGCCTTATCGTGCTTCTTATCCATGAACGGTTGGAGTCTGCCCATGAATGGTGTCGGTGGAAGCACGGTTGGCAAAGCCAAAATAAGCGGCAACAGCAGCGGTCAATGCGTGCAGCCAAACGTCATGCCCGAACAGGGGAAGGTAACCACCCAACACATTCAAGCCTGGGACCAGACCCATGACGGCAAGGACTCCATAGCCGACGGCCAAGGATTTCGAATAGCCACGGGCACTGGCGAAGTTGCGGTAGGCCATGAGACCCCAGATCCCAACCGCGATGTGCACGATGTTATGCAGGACGTTGATAGGGAAGAGTCCAAAGAGATAGCCATACGATCCTTCCAGAGCAAGGTTTGGTGCGTGTCCGGGAGGCATCATCCGAAACGCGGGAACAAAGCCGAGAACACCAATGACTAGAAAAAGAATGCCTGCGACGAGAGCGAAATTTTTTGTCTGCATATAAAATCCCTTTCTTTGCAAGTGGCTGACAGGCGATTCTATTCCAGTTTTGTGCCAAGGGATTGCCAGTCATATTTACTCCAAAACTTTGCGGAAAAATGGGGAAATCCACGAGCTCGTATGGACGATCCTTTATTACCTGAAAAATAAATATCGTTCGAGATTTCCAACAAGGCCTGATTCCTGACCCTATTACTCGTCGCAAAACGTCATGAATATTTCGGGCCCCTTGGACGAAGACTTCTGAGTTCGTCAGCCAGCATCGTTGTTGGCTTCGCCATGTGATTTACGAAGGAGTCTTCACTATGAAAAAATCGGTCCTGGCCCTCACATCCTGCATTCTGATTTCGATGCAGGCCTTCAGTGCACCGAAACCCAAGGTGGCCATTTGTCATTTTGATGAAGAAGAAGCGGCCTGGGTTGCGATATCAATTTCCGAGCAAGGCGCGGCTGCCCACTTGCGTAACCATGATGATGGAGCGCCCGGAGCTGCCACAGCTGTTTCAGGAACTCAGCTCGATGCCAACTGCGCCGCAGCAGCTGCCGTAGAGCCAGACCCAGCTCAATAAGCTCGATTAGAGAAGGCTTAAAAAGAAGGCTGCCAATCACGGTTGGCGGCCTTTTGCCATTCTGCGCAACTCTTGCAAAAAAAATACCTTTGCATGTTGAATCCATAATTTATTATGGTAATCTTCCCATGGGAGGTCCCCATGGAAATTCGCTCGAAACTTGCCATCCTCGCCGACGCTGCCAAGTATGATGCATCCTGCTCCAGCAGCGGGATTCAGCGTAAGAACGTCCCGGGCGGCCTGGGCAATTCCGAAGGCATGGGAATATGTCACAGCTACACCCCGGATGGGCGTTGCGTTTCCCTGCTCAAAGTACTGCTCACCAACTTTTGTGTTTTTGACTGCACCTATTGCATCAACCGCATCTCCAGCGACGTCAAACGTGCCAAATTCTCAGTCGAGGAACTGGTTTGGTTGACCATGGAGTTCTACAAAAGAAACTATATCGAAGGGCTGTTCCTGAGCTCCGGCGTGATGAAAACCCCGGACCAAACGATGGAAGAGATGATCGAAGTCGCCCGGCGCTTGCGGGTGGATCATAAGTTTCAAGGTTACATTCATTTAAAAGCTGTCGCGGGGGCTTCGGCGGAACTCCTCCAAAAGGCGGGGCTTTGGGCCGATCGTTTAAGTGCCAACATCGAGCTGCCGAAGCAGGCGGACCTGGATCAGCTGGCGCCGGCCAAAACTCATGAGCAGATTGAATCGGCCATGGATTCCATTGCCACGAAAATCGAGGAAGTCAAAGCCGATCGAAAAACTCTGAAGTCGACGCCCGCCTTTGCGCCCAGTGGCCAGACCACGCAGATGATTGTGGGTGCCACGCCCAGCACCGATGCCGATATCCTGGCCACGGCCTCGCACCTTTATAAGGGTTTTTCCCTGAAGCGGGTTTACTATTCGGCCTTCAGTCCTATTCCAAGTGGTGATCCACGCCTGCCTTTGCAA
>NZ_DASQYZ010000182.1:0-7654 GCF_035638955.1 Oligoflexus sp.
CAAACACCTTGGCGCTCAATGAAATGAATTCTTTTGATTTGTGGATGTTAGTGCCTGTTGAAAAAACTTTGGGGCAAGGCTTTTGCTTACTTTAGATTATTGAAATTGCATATAAAAATAGAACCCGGTTTGAATCCCTCAGTAACAATAATCTCTTCACGAGGGAACCGAGTTCTATGGATAGAACACCCTATCATAGCGATGTGACCGATGCCGAGTGGAAAATTCTGGAAATGCTGATGCCGGTGACATCGGAAAAAGGGAGACCGAGAAAATACGAATGGCGAGAAATACTGAACGGAATTTTTTTCGTCGTCCGTTCAGGATGTCAGTGGCGACAAATGCCTCACGACCTTCCGAAATGGTGGACCGCCTATTATTATTTCCGTCTGTGGATGGTCAGTGGAATATGGGAAAAAATTAACGACGAACTTCGCAAAATGGTACGCGAAGATGTCGGAAAAAATCGAGATGCAAGTGCAGCCATCATTGACTCCCAATCGGTTAAAACGACTGAATCTGGCGGGGCTCGTGGCTACGACGCTGGCAAGAAAATTAATGGCCGAAAGCGCCACATCATTGTCGATACGCTCGGCCTTGTGATAAAAGCCGTTGTCCACAGCGCTGACGTTCAGGATCGAAACGGAGCCATGAGAACGATCGAGGCCGCGCGGGAAAAGTTGGGTACTATAAAATTGATGTGGGCTGATGGTGGGTATTCAGGCCAACTTGTCGACTGGGTTAAAAAGGGAATCGATTTTGTTCTGGAAATCGTCAAACGCTCTGATGATGAGAAAGGATTCAAAGTTCTGCCTATGAGATGGATAGTCGAGCGGACCTTTGGGTGGCTTGGAAGGAATCGACGCATGAGCAAAGATTATGAACGGCATCCCAGGACCAGTGAAGCCCTGGTTTACTTGGGAATGATCCGTCTTATGCTGCGTCGTTTGGTGTGAAAATGCTGCCACGCAGTTTTTTCAACAAGCACTTAGTGATAACGTTGTTCAGTGTACGCTCGCCAATCCCAAGCCTTGCTTTGAACTTTATAACCAGGCCATCAAATACGCCAGGATCAGCGTCCCAACCCAGCTGGCCAGCGGCACGGCATTTGTTCCTGTTCGCTTCCTGACGAAGAACTATAAGGAATCGGGTCTTGATGAACTGGTTCCCTCGGGCGGCTATCAGTTTATTGATGCCTTGACGAAAGCCAAACGCCGCGAAATCGAAGCCCTTAGTGCAAAATCCTGCAGAAAATTTCGCTGATTATGACGTTTCAAGACAGGACTGACAAGCCCTGCAATCTTATGCATGGCCGACTAAATATGTGATTATCAATGCCAGCCGCTGCTACCGTGAAACTCAAGGCTGTGTGAAAGCTACTCCCCTTGATTCCGCCCCTGCCCCGCCGTCGCAACAGGACGGCCCCCAGACCCCAAAGGCCCAGGTAAAAGCGGGCATGATCAGCTCCAGTTTTCCCGGCCTTCACCGTGCAACGAAAGCTTTCTAGTCATGGTCAACCACTCCTGCGCCTCCATCCAGGGCATATTTTCATCAATGACAGTAAATAGTTGATAAATAGTTTTGATGCTGAGACACTTATTTTGTTCATGAACGAAATAATGTGTCAAACCATGGTGACTGTATGAATGATAAAAAGAAGCCCAAATCCAAGCTGAAGGCATTTCGCGATCACTCTTTTAGCCCAAACCAGTTGGTTGATTTGACAGGACTCTCAAGGTCATCGGTTTGGCGCAAGGTTCAAGCAGTTCGACAAGGTGCCGTCAGTTCAAAAAGTGAAGTTTCCTGGAACGATTTAGCGGAGTTTTACAAGGCTTCGGGGCAAAAGAAAAGGGACAGTGAGAACAAAATACTCGTGTTTGCAAATTTGAAAGGTGGGGTAGGAAAGTCTTCTCTGTCATCACAGGTTGCAATGAGAGCAAGTGCACTGGGATATAAAACTCTCCTGATTGATCTCGATCCCCAGGCACATGCAAGTCTTGCTGTTGGATTCAGTAATTTGGATGAAGATGTTCCTACTATTATGGATTGCCTTATAGGAAAGGGAGTGGATAAAAAAGACATACAGGAAGTTATCCAGGAGGTCACACCATTTCTATCAATAATACCGGCAAGTCTTTCGCTCAATTTTCTCGAAATCAAATTGCAGCCTGATCATCGCCGAGCAGAACGACTTCGCTCGATTCTGTCGCCAATAAGAGATGAATGGGATCTTATCATCCTTGATACCAATCCTTCCGCCAGCACCGTCAACATAAGTGCATATCTCGCAGCGGATCAGTTGCTCCTTGTATGCGCGACTGATTATTTAAGCGTAACTGGGCTACGACAACTTTTTGAAATCTTAAAGGATCTTCAGCACGATTTTAAAGATTTTGCACCAGACATCAAAGTTGTGCCGAACCTATTCGATGTTCGAGAAGCTATGGCTCAGACCAGCCTTGGAACATTGCGACAAAGTTATGGTGAATATCTTTCTCATACTGTAGTTCGCAAGAATGTTGATCTTAAAGAAGCACAAAGTCTTTCGCAGGCAGTCTGGCTCTATAACCGCAAGTCGCCAGCAAGTGAAGATATTGTTTCACTGACCGACGAACTCCTGGCCGATGGGGAGGCGTAATGAAATGACTATCAAAACACGAGAGCCAGACGACCGATTCAAGGCACAGGTCCCTGATTTTAAACTTGAGAAACGCAAAAGGCCAAAATACCGAACTTGGCGTGAAGATCCTGATGTGGTCGAAGAGGCCGAGGGCTTGTTAACAGAAGCGGAAGGACTTTCTAGATCATTGGGACAGGGTGGTATAAAAGAAACGCCATATTGTCGGGCCGATTTAGATAATGCAAAAAATTCTTTTGAACCCAAAGCTGACGCGAAACCCGACGTGAAAGCTGACGCGAAGTCCTACAATAAAATATTGAATACATTAAGAAATGATAGGTTTCTGTCAGATACCACGGAATATTGCTCATTAAGTGAATCTCAATTAGACGTGCTCAATGAAATATGCAAACTCTGTATAGTCCACGGAAAACTATCCACAGCAAAAGTTACTTATGATGAGATTGCTTCAAAGGCGTCCGTGAATAATAGGACAATTAAAGGCATCGCTAGAAAATTGGAAATGTGTGACATCCTTATTAAACGCGACAACCAATACGTGTCTGGCTCAAAAGGTCGTGTTTTTGAAGTCTCGCCAAAAGCCATCGTTTGTATGCTCTCGCACAATCAAAGCCTGAGAAAGTGGGTCGCGCGCCAGAGACTTCGTGTCGAAGACGTTAAAAAGTTCTACGATTTTGAGATGTTGAATATGCATCGTGATTAGTTTTAGAATCGGTACGGCAATGGTATTGCCAAATTGTTATTGAGGAAATGCTCTGATCGGCGCGCACTACCGGCCCCTAAGGTTTAGAAGGGAGCACTTGCGGACTTGTTAAAGTGGGAAAAAAAAACCCCATAAAGGGGATTGGGTGCAAAGATCTAAGGCAAAAAACTGTCTGAAGCGTGGTAACTCCAGACTATCTCCGCCTTAAGCTCAGTGCAAACCCTTTTGAAGACTATCGTCAAAAATTAGGCCGTTAGCAGACACTTTTGCGCATGTAGCCAGCGCCTGCGAACGGATGAGGAAACCTTTTGCCTGGAAGGCCATGGATGGCTGTTGCGGCGCTCGATATGTTCAGCGGACAGGGACGAAGCCGGACGAAAAAAATACCCAAGTCTAATCTTCAATCGCACTACCAGTTTGCGTTCTGGTCTTTCGAAGACGGTAAGCGCATTGCGGTGCCCGTGGGTGGCGTTCGAAGTGATAAGAGATCCGAATACGCCCTCATTTCAACAGCAATAAAGAACGAAGGCAGCGGAACGGAAACGCTCGTATGGCTTCACTTCGATCTTGATTTCAAGCGTGCTGACAAAAAGTGGGTTTGTGATGGAAAACTGGACTGGCCAAGGATTGCGGCCACTCTTCAAGCGGACGTTCCTGAGCTTCTAAGCTATCTCAGCTACGCAGTCCGCTCAACCAGTGGGCAAGGCCTCAGTCTTGTCCTTGCGATTTCGCCCCTTGAGCTGATCGATGAGACCTCCGAAGTTCAAAGGCTTGCTTTTCGTCTTCAGGCAATGATTATACGCATCCTGAATTTTTATGAAATGGGAGCCGACGAAGGAGCACGCGGTCTAAAGCGCCTGATGCCCAATATGTTCAGGGCTGATCGAGTGCTTGATCAGGCCGAGTTCGTGCAGCAGACAATCCAGAAAAACCGTCCACGGGTAATTCAAAAACTCCTCTATGCGCTTCGATTTCATCCCGCTATGAAGCCTAAAAACAAGCGGGATCGGAGCGATATACTCTGGCCTGACATCCGAGTTGAACTCCCCTGCGCGCGTCTTTACGGTGATCTGCTTGATACTGCCGGACCATGGGGCACGGAGCAAAGAACAGCCCAGGAAATCATCAGCCGCTATGGTATGTCTAAGAATACTGTTTATAAGCTGATTTCAGATCCCCCCAAGTGGCTGGGGGTGGAGCGCCTCACCGGCGGTGAGGGTTACAGGCTGACAATCCGCCCGACGCGGGAAATGACCGATCGTGCATATGATCTTTTGGAAAACGGAGGCGAAGGTCAGCGCAAAGGGATACTCCCGGCATTTTCAGCCGCGGCGATTTCTGCGCCGGAAAATGTCTGTGATGGGGGGCGCAATCAGTGGCTGGTGTCGGTCGTCCTTGCCTGCAAGTGGAAGGGAATTGATCGCTGTGCCCTCCATGAAGGACTCAAAAAGCTGATTCCACTCGTTTCTGGCTGGCAGCGTTCGCGGACTTTGACACGCGAACTCAAGTCGATCGTTCGCAGTCTATACCATCACCGCAGTTCCAGGATGGGCAGCAATCCCGACCTTATTTTACCAGAGTGGCTTTGCGAAGCGCTTTTGCCAGCCGCGCAAAAAACCTTTTCCCAAAATTTTTATAAGAAGGGAGCCGAAGGCTCTCACGTTCCTACTCTCGATTTGCTGGAATTACCCAAATGTCCTTTCGAAGTGGTTTCAACCAAGCCTGTTTTTCCTCCCCTCCCGTCAGGAGGGTGGCCGGTGGGGTCCGGGGGCGGGCTAGGCCCCCGCAGAGGCGGTGATGATGCGGGGCGTGGATCAGAAGCCACTGGTTGCAATGCCGTGTTTTTGGTTTCAACCGTTGGGCGTGATCCTCAGCCGGAACCTCTTCCCGAAGATCGCGAGCCGGCAGCCAGGAACCCAGTTTTAAGCGCCGAATCTGGTAGCGATGATACCTTTTTACAGCTGTCGGGATCAGCGCTCAGCGGCGCGTTTTCCAAGGCTTTAATGAGGTCAGCGCTTATCGCGGCGGAAAAGGTAAGGATTTTGACTCTGGTCACAAGCGAAACAGATCCCGGCATAAAGGATCAGCTGCGGCGGCGGTGGCTTTCGAAGCTTAACTCGTGACCCTGGTTTTTTTCGCAACGGCTGGCGGCTTTTTGCTGCTGCCGGATTCTTTTGAAGGCGAAGGAGTAAAGCCAAGCCTTTTCAAAAGTGTGTGGACAGTGGTAAGGATTACGACCAAATCCTACCAGATCGGCCTGAGACCATTGGTAATAAGCAGCTACGCATCAAAAGATAGGTTGAAATACTTGTCTGCCATAGGCTCAGGCACGCGTTCAAGATTCAAGGTATAATCCCCAAAGCGATTGATATGCTCCCTTCTATATGGTGACAGTGCTGATAACGCTTCCTGGCTGAACTCGTGGCCTTCCCTATTAAGCTGCGCCAGGACCTTACTCATCTCGTTGACCGTGTGGAGAATCACAAGGCTTGAAACAAGGTGGTTATATTTGATGACCTTTCGCTGCTCGTCACGGTCGTTCTCTGCAATGACGCCACCACCGAAGGCCACCCATTGGGCAAAGCCGTTGAAAGCCTCGCTTTTGTTCGTGGCTGCCTGGATCGTTCGCCTCAGCTCAGTGTCGCCGATATAGGAAAGTAGAAAAATTGTGCGGATGACGCGGCCAAGTTCCCGGAAAGCGAAATAAACCTTGTTTTTGCGGCTCTGGGTGCCGAGGCGTCTTAGAACAGTTGCAGCTGTGATGTGTCCGGCTTTTATCGAAACAGCCACCCTGAGCATATCAGGAAAGTGGGTTTCGATGAGATCCCAATCAATGGCCTCATCAAAAAGCTCATTGATGTGCTCATAGCGGGCATCCTTCTCTGACCGGAAAAACTTTAAATCCCTCCAGTTACGGATGCGTGGCATGAGCTTAATGCCAAGAAGGTGAGCCAAAGCAAATACAGGCGTGCTCTGTGCCTGCGTGTCGCCATGCAGAGTATCAGGCTGGATGTCGGAACGGTTTTGAAGAAGACCGTCGAGTATGTGAACCGCTTCCCAGACGCCGCACGGAATGAAGTGGCTGAAGAGGGCAATGTAGGTGTCGGAGACGTGGTAGTAGCCGATTCCACCGTAACCACCATAGCGAATGTGGTACTCCGAAAGCAGGTTCTGCTCATAGAGATCCCACTTGGTGCCATCTGCCGAGGCATGTTTTCCAGTTCCCCAAAGCTTTGGCAAGGCAAAGCGATTATAGGCATTAATAACTTCGACAGTCGCATCTTCAATTGTGCCATCAGTGGCATGGCGTTGGTTTACGAGTGAGACCTGACGCCTATCAAAGTCCTTGATGGAGCGAGCTGTCTGGCTCGGACCGAGGTTACAGCCATAGCAAAAGGTTGTCACAATATAGCGCTCCCTGGGTTTTTCGATTTTGGCATTGTGGCCCGACAGAGGCCCAAAATGCTTGGTCCAGCTGAGCCAGTGATCAGTGTCTGCCAGAATCTCGACAATGTTGATCGGCGGCATACGCTCAGCCATAAGCTGATCAAGTTGCAGAAATCCTGCTGGCATAGCCCTCCGGTCCAGCTTTGCGATGAATGGCTCGCCGTTCACAAGCCTTACAGCCTCATTATCTGGGAAGGACTTGTCTGCTTCTTCAGCAGCGGCGGTCAATTTTCCGCGCATCTGATCAATGAATGCTTTGCCGTCTATCGGAAGACCCACCTGCTCGCCGTATATAGAGCGCTCCCTTTCAAACTCTTCCCATGAAAGGAGTTGATGGCGATAGTCACCGAATCTGTCGCCCGCGCTTATGGCGAGATCGCCCGATTTTAGCTCCTGCATTATCTGAGTAAAAAGGCAAATCTCGAAATATCGGCGTGAAACCTGCTGTATCTTTTTGCCTGGTTTGATGCCAGGACCTGCCACCAGCGGCCACCACTTGTCAGCCACCCAGGAGAGATCAAGTGCTGCCGTATTATGGAGCCATTCGCCCTTGGCATTGCGGTTCTGCAAAAGGAAAGTGACTGCCAGGAGCACGGAATTGTCGCTGCTTGTTGTGATGAGCGGCATGGCCTCAAGAAGCGAGAAGACTGCCGAACGGATACCCTTAAAAATAGGCTCTGTCGCAAACATTTCGGAGGGTGAAGTAAGGTTTTGAAGGGATCATTCCCCGGACGCAGTTATCCTGCGAGGGCGTAAAACTTCTCGAATGGAGTGGAGCCCTGAATATCGATCTGACCTTTTTTGATCATGGCCATCATCTCGATTCCGGCGATGGTCTTCGCCGCCGACATGAAGGTTTTAAA
>NZ_DASQYZ010000183.1:0-2625 GCF_035638955.1 Oligoflexus sp.
ACCAAATCCTTTGAGCCTGACTCCGGCTGCGAACCTGACGCGATAAGACTTTCGCTTTGTCTTTCTGTTCCGTTCGACAAAGAGTCGAATGGATTGCCATGGGATGGTTCGGTGGCAACGAAAATATTGGTCAATCGATACTCGCGGATTCTCTGCGCACTGATTGCCATTGCTTTCACAGGGTTCAGCTCAGTTGCGAAGAGATAATTGTTCTTCGTGAAATGAGCCGTCTGGATGAAGACCTTGGCCAGAGCCTGAATCGGCTCACAAACCAGATTCGGGAGCAGGTCATGCGCTTTCACCCTGATCTACTTACGCTCAGTCCTTCCGCTGATGAGCCATGGTTTTGGAACCTTCTGGAGGCTACGGGTGACTGCGGGAAAGCTGCTACGTTTTCCCTGGCCAAGTCTAGAAGTCTGCTTGCCAAGTACCACATACGCAGGCATGCAGCCGAGGATGTTCTGCAGGCGGTAAAGGCTGAGCGCGTGACTGTGGCTCCTGGAACGACATCAGCTGCGATGATTCATATCAAAGCTGCTATTGCTCAGGTGCGAATTGTGGACGAGCAGAGAAAGCAGATCCGAAAGGAGATTGACACCCTGTTGGGAAAGCTTGCTGCAACTGAAAACAAAACGGAGGAGCTGGCTGACGCCGCTATTATCCTTTCGGTGCCTGGAATCGGAAACGCGGTTGGAGCAACTTTGCTTGCTGAGGCTTCCCAGTCTCTCACCGAGCTTGACTACAGGGCCCTGCGAGCCTATTCCGGTGTCGCACCAGTAACCAAGCGAAGCGGAAAACGATCGTCGGTTATGATGCGGCGGGCTTGTAATGAGAGACTTCGGAATGCTATTTATCATTGGTCCAGGGTAAGCATCCAGAAAGACGACATAAGCAGGAAAAAGTACGCGGCTTTGCGAGCGAAGGGACATTCACATGGCAGGGCTCTGCGCACCGTGGGCGACTCGCTCTTGAGACAGCTTTTCAGCATGCTCAGACACAGAACGATTTACGATCCAGGCAGACGCCAGGCAGCCTGACCACCTGCGGAAACCTTCATCGAGCCTACCTTCGATGGGCAGGCTAAGGCTCCTTGTTGTTCCTGGTGTCATCCCCAAGCCCCTCTGGCGTTTACAGTCGCCCCAAAAAAACCTTTACTATTGGTGGGGAGTCCATCCCCCGCTCTGCGCGAGAAAAACAAGCGTGATCGTGACGATATTCTGTGGCCGGACACGCGTGTTGAAAAGCCTCTGGCCCGGCTTTACACGGACATTCTGGATGAGGCGGGGCCGTGGGGATCGGTGCAGATGTCGGCAGGCGGGATAATGAAAAGGTACGGCATCGCAAAGAACACCGTTTATAAACTGCTATCCGATCCCCCGAAGTGGCTGGAGGTTGAGGCATTGCCGGGAGAGGGTTATCGCCTGACAATTCGCCCTGTCCGCCAGTTGACGGATAGGGCATATGATCTCCTTATGGAGAAATCACATCGCTGTGGCGAAAACCTCGTTTGCATAGATAAGCCGGAAAATGTGCGGAAGGGCGAGCGCAATCACTGGCTGGTTACGATTATTCTGACCTGCAAGTGGAAGGGAATTGGCCAGCGTGAGCTCCGCGCTATGCTGGATCAAATCATAAAACGCGTTCCAGGCTGGCAGAAATCGCAATCGCTTGCGCGAAATCTGGGTTCGATAGTGCGGAGCCTCTACCATCACCGGAGCTCACTGAAGGGCAAATCCCCGGATCAGATTTTACCTGAGTGGTTGCTCGCAGCCCTGCAGCCTGCCAGGCCAAACCGGCTTTCGCAAAAAATTCGTAAGAAGGGATCCCGTAGGGATCTCGAGCCCTGCTCTGCGAATCCTGTGACACCGGAGCGTGATACCGGGGCCGTGGTCTTGCCTTTTCAGGCTCCCTCCTCCCCCATCCCCGGTGAAGTCAGGCCGGTGGTCAGGGGCGGGCCAGGCCCATGGGTCGACAGTGGAACCGGAATTCCAAATGCAATCGTACCTGAGTTTTTTTCAGCGGCAGTTCATACCGGACAGACTGAAATCCACCCGGCGGGCCGCGCGGTTTCAGTGCCGTCCGCACTTGGTCCTGATGCAGAGCTCGCCTCCGGCGCAGAATCTGGCGATGGTCTCAGCGATGTGCATCCAGGCGGCCAGGTTTTTGCCCACCTGTCGGGCTCGGCGCTAAGCTCAGCGTTTTCAAAGGCGCTGATGAAATCCGCGCTGCCCGCCGCAGAGAAGGCCCGAATTCTGACGGAGGTGACGAGCATCGCGAATGTAAACCTGAAGGAAAAGGCTCGCCGGGAGTGGTTGGCACATTTGGCGCGATTTTTATGCAGAGAACAAATGTGATTTCCAGGAAATTCGCATCGATTTTAATCTATTTTTTAAGATGAAATTGTAAAATCGAGTGGAAGAGTTGGAGTGATGAATTCAGATCTCTCAAGCATTATGCAATAATTTTCATATTTTTCGACGGATAAGGATTTGTCTGTTTGTAGACGTATCTGAGTATGGCAGAATTTTGGTTCAGGAGGTCCTCGTGTTCATACCCAGGCCATACCAGCAGCAGGCAGTTGATGCCGTTTTGAAAAAAAAAGCGGAAGGCAGGCGCAAACTCCTT
>NZ_DASQYZ010000184.1:0-5827 GCF_035638955.1 Oligoflexus sp.
AAGAACACCGTCTATAAACTGCTATCCGATCCCCCGAAGTGGCTGGAGGTTGAGGCGTTGCCGGGAGAGGGTTATCGCCTGACGATTCGCCCTGTCCGTGCATTGACGGACAGGGCTTACGATTTGCTACAAAACCATCAAAACACAGGATGTAAACTGCTTGCTCATATGGACATGCCGGAAAACGTGGAGAAGGGCGAGCGCAATCACTGGCTAGTTACAATTATTCTAACCTGCAAGTGGAAGGGAATTGGCCAGTGTGAGCTCCGCGCGGCGCTGGATCAAATCATAAAACGCGTTCCAGGCTGGCAGAAATCGCAATCGCTCACGCGAAATCTGGGTTCGATAGTGCGGAGCCTCTACCATCATCGGAGCTCGCTGAAGGGCAAATCCCCGGATCAGATTTTACCTGAGTGGTTGCTCGCAGCCTTGCAGCCTGCCAGGCCAAACCGGCTTTCGCAAAAAATTCCTAAGAAGGGATCCCATAGGGATCACGAGCCCTGCTTTGCGAATCCTGTGACACCGGAGCGTGATACCAGGGCCGTGGTTTTGCCTTTCCAGGCTCCCTTCTCCCCCATTCCCGTTGAAGTCAAGCCGGGGGTCAGGGGCGGGCCAGGCCCCTGGGTCGATGGTGAAACCGGAATCCCGGATCCAACCGTACCTGAGTTTTTTTCAGCGGAGGTTCATACCGGACAGACTGAAATTTACCCGGCAGGCCGTGCGGCTTCAGTGGTGGTCGCAGATGGCCCAGATGCAGAGCCCGCATCCGATGAGGCGTTCATCGGTGGTCTTAGTCACGCGAAGCCGCACGGTGATGTCTTTGCCCATCTGTCAGGCTCGGCGCTGAGCTCGGCGTTCTCGAAGGCGCTGATGAAATCCGCGTTGCCGACTGCAGAGAAGGCCCGGATCCTCACTGAGGTGACAAGCATCATGAGTTTGACGCAGAAGGAACTTGCAAGGCGCGCATGGCTTGCAAAATTGACTTAAATTTATGTGGAAAGAGAAGTTGAATTCCGGATGAATGTCATGATTTTGGAGCTATGTTTCAAGGCAACAATGATGAAACTCTGAAGGCCTAGTCAAGGATGAAGATGGTATTTGAAAGGGTTATGCAGGTAATTGCATAATTTAAGGTCTCAGAAAACGCGGACCATGAGGAATATCCGACATTCCGACTGCTAACCGTGATCGTCTTTGCTGCGCCAGTCTCCATGAGTTTCGGCCAGCAATCTGATGTTTGCTCCTAAACTCTGAAACGAAGTACCCTGGAGCCCTCCAATTTGCTCGCGGACGTATTTTTTGTTCAAAGGGCCGAACTCAAAAAATATCTCCAGCACCAGATCCTTTAGCAGGTCTGCATGCATGGAAAGCTCGGTCCCGGTGTCTGATATTTTGAATGCCTCGACTGCGAATTTCACGATGTTAAGACTGACACGAAGCCTGAATGCATCCTCAGTATTCTGCATGATGACTATGAGTGGCAGGTTTAACGGATCATTCAAGGTTTCGTGCTGACCCCACAGCTGGTTTTTCTGGAAGAGCCTTTGCAGTAACGTCATGGCAGGCGTGGGAGCCGAACCTGCAAAACGTGCATGCAGTGCCTGGGATCGGCTTTTGCGTAACGCCGTGTTGCGTGCTTTGGCGGATCGTAACGCGCGCTTGGTGTTTTTCAAAGCTCCGCACCTCCCCTATGTCTGGCAGGTTGATTATACCAGAAATGCGTTAATGCTTTTGAAGTTGATACCCCTCTCCATGGGGTATCACCGATCCGTCCGAAAGCCTTCGGTCTTTAGATACAATCGTATCGAACATTCGTCCCGGGACCTGCCTCGTCGCCGCAGCGCGGGAAGTCTTTGGTCTTCATCCTCGGTTTGCGCTATGAATGGTGCCGCATCTGTTACGGAACCCTTCATTCAGGATATTGCCAATGCTAAAACAGTTCACTCACTTCCTCTCTGTCCTCCTCGCCCTGCTGACGTCTGCTCAGGAATCCGAAGCGCATAGTGTTCCGGCGACCATATCTCTTTTTGGCCCTTTGAGTTCCAACGGGACGGCCTATGATCAAACGGCGAGCTCGTTCTGCATCGGTCTGATCAACTGCGCCCATCTTGAAATTCACGGGATCAGCGCCGCCTATGGTTACAATCAAACGAAAACGGATCTGACCGGCGTCGGCATCGGGGGTGTCGGCAATTTTGTTGGTGGCAGTAGCTACGGGGTGGAGTTTGGATTTGTTACGAATATCAACGGTGGCCACATGTATGGTCTTCAGCTCAGCCTGATCAACGTGGTTCAGGATCATGTCTACGGAGCTCAGATGGGCTTTTTGAACTTCAGCGGCGAAAACGTTGGTGGGCTGCAGTTTGGGGCGGCGAACATTATTCTGCCTCAGGATGAAGGGGGTGAGTTTGCGGTGCAGTTTGGTCTTCTCAATGTCTCCAACCAAGAGCGCGTGATTCCGATCGGCCTTTTGAGTTTAGCCCGCGGAGGCCGCCTGAGTATGGAGTTCAGTTGGGATTCTGTTGGTTACGGCCGCGTGACGCTTTTGAGCGGAAGTCGCTACTTTTATACGATACTGGACTGCGACTCCCGAGAGCTCAATCCCGGCAAACGCCAAAGCTATCATCGGGAAAGACCGTTCATTCGCAGCGCCACGTTCGGCGCGGCATTTCCGATTGGTCCCCGTACCAACGTAAGGCTCGAAGACGTTGCTTATTCCCCGACCTGGTATGCGCGGGACGCTTTGCATGGCTATCGTGTTGTCGGTGAATTCGCTCCATCTCCATATTTTAGCTACCATGCGGGGCTTGAACGGCTCGCGTTTCGGGAACCGTCGCGCAGGCGCTCAGATTCGCTCACATCGAAGCCGGATAGGTTTTTTTCGCTTACGGCAGGGGTTTCGGTCAATGCCTTGGGCTGGTGGAAATGAGCTTTCCCGGGGGGGTGGTGACGTTCGTTCAACCAAAAAAAGCACGCTGAGCAATCCGCGGCGGCAGAGCTTTTGAATTTTGTCCTGACCCATACCCGAGGCGCGGAACAAAAAGCAATCCTCATGAATTTGAAGTAGCTGCCAAAGCCGGTTGAGAATAAGGTTTCACTGGCACCCGGCCTTGACGCAAGACAAAGGCTCAGTGAGATGCTGCAGAAGGGGATTTTTTCAGGTTTCGAGTATGACGATCATGGTCAGCGCGGTCCGGTGCATGAGCCTGTCTTTTTTTGTAGCGCCAGGGTTCTTGGGGGACATGGCTGGATAAGCGGTCCGGTTTGCTCGGGACACACGAAAAAGCTTTCCCAGGCCGTGGGGGAAAATGGGTTTTTTGAACCCGACTGAGCGGGGGCGAGTGCGGGGGTTTAAAAGAACCCAGGATTCATAGAGAAAATCCTGGGCAAAGTAAGTGTCATACAAGGCAACGGGATACCATTGCCCAGTCTCTCTCTCGGCTGCCACAAAAAAACTTGAGTCCTAAAGACCCTTTCTCCACGCATACCGATCTACCGCTCTCTGCCCGGAGATTGAAGTGTTGCCCGATCAATCAGATAATATCGTGGCCTGAAAGTCTTCCTGTTGGAGCTGTATAGCAGCCGCAAGTCCGACGCCCGGCCGACTGGAATGGATGGCTGCACTGAAGACAGTTACGAATTTTGACTTGAATTCCACTCAGCCCCATCTGCCTTCGAACCCTGTTTTGCAGCTCGATTTCCCGGATAACGGCAGCAGGAAGCACTTTCATACGTGAAGTGGAAATGGCATCCAAGGATTCCTGTTTTGATGTTGATTCTTCCATGGAAGTTTCTCCGAAGTTGACCACCAATTCACATTTACCATAAAATAAACAATAATGGTCAGATAGGGTATTTAATCAGGGTTCAACAGCCTAGACTTAATCAATATAGCGTATCAAAACATTTACATGGCCCATGATGAGCGAAGCTGTCACAGACCGCAACGTAGCTTGAATCTGGCTCTGACCAAGAGTTCTAAGGTGACCTCGACTGGGCCTTGACTCGCGCTATGAAGCCAAGAGATTGCGCCAGGTGTTGACTAAACTGATGACGGGAAACATCGTCAATGATGTCCTGAAGCTCCTCAGAATATCGGACACCGGGAATGTATAATGGGGGGATACCCCTTACATCGAGGTACCAAGTGGCTGACAAGAAAAAGCAAAAGCGCTATACCAAAGAGTTCAAGATTGAAGCTGTAAAGCTGGTCATTGAGAAGGGAATGAAGGGCCAAAGATCTTGGGATAAGCCAGCAGCCAGCCCTGGGTGCCTGGATCAAGGACTACCAGCGCGGTGGACAGGATGCGTTTCCGGGCAAGGGCAATCTCGCACCGATCGTCATGCCATCTTCCATTCCCCAAATATCCGGCCGCAGGCGCAGCGAAGCAGCAAGAAGAAGTGGCAGGCAGACGGCCAGGTCTGATGCATTTTTCCCACTGCAAGGAAGACTACCAAACGACAGATTTTGCTTGAGGTCGCGGAATAAAACTTCTATTTTTCCGTGTCCGAAATTTCGGGGAACTTCAGTATCGCTTCCACGGTCAAGTTCCGCAACGTTACTTTTGCCTCCGGGTTTAAGACAGTGAGTTTGGAAACCAAATCCTGCCCGAACGAGGAGAAATTGCATCTTGAACTCTTAAACCGTTGAACTTTGATTTTTCTTAGCTTAGCGGGTGAGCGCCGGACTCAACAACCATCAGGCACACTTCACGGTAAAATATCTCTATATTTTTCATGGTTTATGGATAACATGATGTTCGCCATTGCGAACAATCGAAGGCCATCGGCGAAACTCAAGGGATCAGGTCGGATGAAACCGCAGAGAGTGAAATTCGCTTTCTTTCATTTGTGTCTCTGGCTTCGCTTATGTTCACGGCGTCTTTAAATAAGAACAGCGCGCTCTCTTTTCTGAACTTATGAATCAACCATTATTGACTCCGCTCGCTGAGTATACTAACTAAGTCTTTATGACTTTCCGCCGCGATGAATAGCGGAAATCCTGAAACCTTAGTTTTATGAGGATGACTAGAATGAGGCTCAAAATTGCTGTTGGACTAGTGGCGGTGGTTACAGGCGCTTGTAATGCAAGAAAAGAAAGCAGTGAACCAAAGATCTTCGGCGGCACGCAATCTTCACCGGGTGCATGGCCATCTGCGGTTGCCATTACTTACAATGGAGTTATGGCCTGCACGGGTACTGCGATTCATCCTCAAGTTGTCATTACTGCTGCGCACTGCCTTCGATTGGAGAGCAATGAAACGCCTGCTGTATATGTGGGCGGCGGTGTCGACGGTGGACAGGTTTCCCCTCAGTACCAGGCTGCGCGGTATCGCGTCCCAACTGACGAGTTTGGATTCCAAAAACAAGATATAGGCTATATTCTGCTCGACAGACCCTTGGACTTGCCAGCTGACGCGTATGTTCCCATCCTGCTTTCACCAGCAGAGATTTCAGAAGTGTTGGTACCCGGCAGAACTGCTCGACTTGTCGGCTTCGGCTTGCGCAACGGTGGGAAGTCTGGGTCCAAATACGAGACGGATGCCACCATCACACGGGTGTGGACGACTGGGGCCGACATCGGTGGAGATGGTCGTGACGCTTGTGTCGGTGATAGTGGAGGACCGGCCTATGCTCAGCTATCGAATGGACAATGGCGTGTGTTTGGAGTTGCGTCAACAGGGGGTGGATGTAGATATGGGGGCACATGGGAACTGATGCGTCCAGAAATTTGCTGGGTTCAGACGGATTCCGGAATAAATTTGAATCTTCCTGAAGGCACCTGCTCATAAACTCTGGTATATCCGATGTTCCATACAGCAGCCCT
>NZ_DASQYZ010000185.1:0-9351 GCF_035638955.1 Oligoflexus sp.
GGAAATAGCGGCAAACTCACTCAAACCATGGTCCAGACGAAGCTGAGCGAAGTCCGCCTTCCGCCTCGGATCAGTTTTAGGCAGAAGAACAGTGACCTTGTATTCCCGACTCTGTTTCATCCGCGCCAGGCTGCTGAGCAGTTTTCCCAGCACCGCGTTGTAGAGCTTCCTTCCATGCTCCTCGGACTGCCGAAGCGAACGAAAGTCATCCGGAGATGAAACAATCTCTGTCTCGAACACAAAGGTTTTCGTTGTGGATCTTGCCAACATAACCTCCAGCCAAACAAATGTATGGATGCCAGAAGCATTTGGCAAGAGGAAAACAAAGAATCTCCGATGATGGGAGATAGCCAGGTCCTCTGACCTCCAGCCAAAGATTTCTGCTTCCTCGTCGACTCGGGAAAGCTTATGGCTGGAGTACGCCGGACGTTTGATCGAATTCATCACTTTCATCAGGATCGTTGGACGAGCTTGCCAGTTTTGTGCATGAAGTGAATGGCACACGTAATATTCAAGATTCCTATCGTATTCTTCAATGAAAGGCCGGGTTCGGGCCCCAGCCTTGGCATTCCTATTCCAACCAGACTTTATCGCGTGCGCGGGGCAGTGGTCGGGTCGTTGGTTCCGGTTCCGTTGGGCGCCAGGTTATTGGTGCGTGGGACACACACCATCTGATTGCCCTGCTGGACCAATTCCTGATTCGCCGGACAGGTGATCACCTCGGCAGTGGGTGCCTGTCGGGTTCCATTAGGAGTGGGAATCGGATCGGTTGCCCCAGGTAAAGGATTGACCGTGCCTGGCAACGGCGGGTTGGTCCTGGAAATCGGATTGCTGGTATTCGGTATGGTCGTATTCGTATTTGGAACACCTGTATTATTGGTGCCCGGGACTGATGTGGGGTCGCTATGGGTTTGACCCAACAAGGGACTGGAGAGGCCAAAAACAAGACAGGCCATGATGGGTATTTTTCGGAATGCTGGCATGATATATCCTCCTTTGCATGGTGATTTTTTCACTGCAATTTTTCGCCCACATGAAGCAGGAAGAGGATTTCCATGAATGCTGAGCATTTCGTTGCCATGCATCCGCGGCTTTCCGAAGAGACAAGCGGAGTTCTCAACTCTGGAAATTAACTTGAAAGAAGATGGGCGGATGAGTCGATGTGAGTTCGCTGGATTCGTTTCCGGCAAACAACCCAACCGCTGAGTGAGTTACGTTGAGGCGCCAGACTTCAATGGAGAAGTTGCGCATCATTAAGTGTCAGCCTGTGGACGATCGCTCGTATGTCCGCAAGATGGCGTAATTCTGTAGCCTGTGCGGCTTCGAATGCCGTCACCTCTTCCTTCATGCCCATCGAATCGGCGAGCTTAATCAGCAGGGGCCACTCCGCATTGTCGGTCAGCTCGGCGACGAGGATCGCTTGGAACGAGTGTTGAACCGAAGTACGCGGATCGGCGATCACTTTGAGCGGGCCCATCGACATGACGGCGTGAACATCGGCCGAAGGGCTCATCGCTGTCGGATCGGCTCCGAGTTTCCGCATTGTTTGGGCGACCAGCCTGAAGTGGTGAAGTTCGTCGTCCCGAATCGCCCGGATCTGGTCCAGTGATATACCGTCAGCAGCGGCGTTGCGCTCGGTGCACTTGTTGATGAGCAGATCATAGAGGCGAACGCCCGTCCGTTCGAAGGAAGCCCGTTCACTGAGCTTATCGATCAGCACCTGCATACGCTCGCCTTTGAGAGCGTGTATGGCGGCGCTGGCCATGCCTTTGATTTCCGTCGGAATCGGGACAGTCCCAATCGGCTCCGCCTCCCTAAGAAAAATTTCGCGGTAACTCAGCAAGGATCCCGAGTCCCCCTGTGACGACGGTGGAATCATGTCGCTGAGCATTTCCTTGGTCAGGAGCGGCGACGTGCTGATGCCTGTACGATTGAAGCCAAGATCGGTTGGATTCTTCATGGCAGTGCTCCTTGTGTCGACTGGGTTTGCGTGACGTCGACATGCGGATGCTTGATGTCGAGCCCATAGGCAAGCTCGGTTCCGGGCATGAAAATGTAGCCGGCGGCAACGACTTGCGATGGCGAGCCGTCCCGATTAACCTGCTCACGGTACCTGAGCGACAGCGCCGACTCTTCGTGGAGTGGAACAAATTCAGTTCCATTGGTTCTGAGATTGATCTCATTGCGAAGGACGTCGCGGATGAATTCCCGCTGCGGCGCGTAAGGTATCGGTGCCGACAGCGTCTCTGGAAGGATTTCGGCGGGATCACGCCTTTCATGCGTCTTGAACAACTCGGCAACGAAGGCCAGCTGACCGAGTTCATAATCGAGCATGCGCTGCCAGATGCTGGCGATTCTGGGATTGGTCTCCGATTCAACGCAGCTGTAATAGTTATAGACTTCGCAGGCTTCATGCAGCAGCCACTGCTCGAGCAGGGTCTGATTGGGGTCGAGCATGGACTCGTAATGGGTCACATGCTGCTCTTCAATCGAAGCGATCTCCGCATACAGCTGTCGACCGATAGGATCGGGGTAGGTCGGCCCCACGTTCATATAATAGTCGCGAACCTGGTTCTCCGCCGAGTCATTAAAATAACTCGTACGCGCGTAAACGCGTCGTCGTTGAGTTTGCTGATGGGATTTTGAACCAGCTCTTTCCATGTGAAGACCTGCGATTCAAGCGGTACACCGCGGGTCTTGAGTAAATCTAAGCTCATGATGTTCTCCAAATTGCATTTCATTCACTTTGGTGAATCTTGTGCTGCAATTTGCGGGCCCTGCCGGGATTGTGTCCCCTATGCTCAAGGTTATGTCACCTACGGAGAGATTGAGTTGGTGCTCTTGCGGGTCTGGGACCAGGATCGATCTCGCCTGACTGAACACAGTATCCAATAGTTCCTCCACTGATTCATGGCGGAAACGTTGGGAGAAGGCTGCATCGCGGCTGAATGAAGCCTGTTTGTCGATTTATGCTTTGCATGCGACATGGGTAATGACCACGATTACGGGGAGCGATATTGGAATAAATATCGCAAGAGTGAAAATTGATGGCTTATGAAGAGAGAGAGCCAGATCAGGCTACACCTCAAGCATACGAAAATTTGCAGCCAATAAACTCCCCTGATAAAGGGCCTGTCGATGGATCAAACAGCACCTTTTCCAGCCGGTTCCCGCGATCAGCCTCCTCATGAAGACAAGCAGAAAAATTATCCCCATGCGGACTCGCCTGTCCAGCTGCCCTGGAAAGATTGGAAGGAAATACTCAAGAGAGTTAAGGACGAAGTCGCTGCCGATCGCATCGGATTAATTGCGGCCGCCGTGGCCTACTATGCGATGTTTGCCATATTTCCTTTGCTGATCGCCACTGTGTCAATCTACGGAATCTTTGCGGATCCAGCCGACGTCCAGCGTCAGATCGAAACCATGTCGCGCTTTATTCCAAAGGATGCGTTAAGTGTCATTGGCGACCAGCTCAGCGCTATTGTCAAAAACTCCTCGGACAGTCTCGGACTTGGTGCCATCTTCAGCATCCTGCTCGCTCTGTGGACCGGCTCCAAAGGCACGAAGGTTCTCATGGAGGCCATGAATATCGCCTATGATGAGAAAGAGAAGCGAAGCTTCATTCGATTCAATGGAGCGGCGCTCCTTCTGACTTTAGGTGCCGTCCTTACCACGGCCATGGCTGTCGGTACTATTGCAATTCTGCCTCACGTTTTGGATCTCATGGGATTGGGAGGCCTCAACCGCACCGTTCTTATTCTGCGCTGGCCCGCTCTGTTTTTTCTTTTCATGGCGGGGCTGGCTGTCTTCAATCGCTACGCACCCTCTCGCGACGAGCCGAAGTGGAGATGGGTTTCCATCGGCGCGGGGATCACCACTCTTCTCATTCTCCTGGCTTCCATCGGCTTCGCTTATTATGCCGAGAAATTCGGTGGCTATAACAAAACCTATGGAAGCCTTGCCGGTGTGATCGTCCTCTTGCTCTGGCTCTATATCGTTTCCTACGCTGTGCTGCTCGGCGTGGAACTCAACGCGGAGGTCGAACTCCAAACCACGGCGGATTCAACTCAAGGTCATGCCAAGCCTATGGGGCAAAGGGGTGCCGTCAAAGCCGATTCAACGCCTGCGACATCCTAAAGGGTCCGAAGTTGCTGCGAAAACCTAACAATCCTAGGAGAACTCAAATGCAAAACAGGAATCTCGTGCGTAAGGTCGCAATGGTCGGAGTCGCTGGTTCAGCTGGACTTCTCGCCGTCCGCTTTCTTTTCCCCAATATGGGCAAAAAGCGGCGAAGCTCCCCAATAGCCAAGGCAGTCCAGGAATTTCGTTCTGCCATCGGGGACTTTCTTTCTCTCTTGCCGAAAAATGCGGTCGACGGCTTTGAAACGGATGTCCATCAAGTGAAGGTCTATTCGCGTCTGTTGCGTCCCGAAGGCAACCATCATAAAGATCAGCTCCCGTTTATCCTGCTCGCCGGCGCCGGGCTGTCCGGACGTTACTTCATCCCGCTTGGCAAGCTCCTCAGCCAGCAGGCGATGGTTTACATACCTGATTACCCAGGATGTGGATGGAGCGGGAAACCCATGGATCCGCCCGGGGTCGGGGAGCTGGCGGAAACAATCCGGTCCTGGATGGATGCCAATGGCATTGATCGCGCCCACCTCGTCGGCAACTCGATGGGCAGTCAGGTCGCGGTTGAGCTCGCTTATCGGTATCCTAAGCGTGTTGGGAAGCTCGTCCTGACCTGCCCTTCCGTTGAGCCCATGTCGCGGACCCTTCCCAGGCAGTTTGGTCGTTTTCTGATCAATTTCCCCTTGGAACCGCTGACCATGCAGATGATCTACATGCTGGATTATACGCAAACCGGTTTTTTGCGGATGCTCCGCATGCTGCAGCGCATTTGCCGGGATCCAGTCGAAACGAAGCTGCCATACATCCAGGCGCCAGTTCTGGTCGTGCAAGGTTCACGGGACCTTGCCGTATCACAGGCATGGGCGGAAAAAGTTGCGTCTCTGCTGCCCAACAGCAGGCTTGAGCTTATTCCAGGCAAGGCGCACTGTGTGATGTATTCCGCGGCTGACCAAGTCGCCCAACTGACCCGCGACCTCATCCACAGCGAAGGCGCGGAGCCCGAGCAGCTCTTCATCGTCCAAGGGATTACCCAGCAGCAGGTGCTCGCTTAGGTCGAAAAGCTCAAAAAAGAAAATCCCCGGATCCATCAGAACCCGGGGGTTTTACGGTGCCACCCCAGACTGACCCCCTGAAAGACTCAAACACGCTGATAACCTCTGCAACAATTGACCTCTCCAACTTGTCTGGTAAGCTGCGATAACTTTTTGTCGCAAAACCTGCAGGAGGCACCCGTGCAGAGAAGCCTGGCATTCCTACCGTTGCTCATACTTTTCATCACGACACCTGGACTGGCCGCTGAACAATTCAGGTACACCATTATTTCCGACGGCGACAAGAAGTCGGGAGAAATGACGGTGGATCAGGGGGATGATGGTTGGACACGGACTTCCTATCACTACAAAAACAACGGCCGCGGCCCCGATCTGGCCGAGGAGTTCAAACTGGCAGCTGATGGCAGCTTCCAGGAGTATAAAGTCAAAGGAACTTCTACATTCGGCAGCGTGGTCGAAGAGCACTTTATCCGCCAAGGTTCAAAGGCTCAGTGGAAAAGTATGGCCGATTCGGGCGATCTTCAGGTCAAGGGTCCCGCATTCTATGCGCCCAACAGCAGCACGTTCGCGTCGACCTCAGCCTGGATCGCGGCGCTGGCACGCTACAAAAATGGCCTTCCTTTGATTCCATCGGGAACCTTACGGCAGTCGAAGTTGGATGAATTCACAGTGCAGGCTGGGACTCGAAAAGAACGCGTCCAACTTCTGGCGCTGGAAGGGCTGGGTTTGGCACCAAACTTTGTCTGGGCCACAACCGGGGTGAACCCGAGGCTTTTTGCGTCCATTTATCCTGGACAGTTTCGACTCGTTCCCGATAACTGGATCGCGGCTATTCCCCAACTGGAGCGGCGTCAAAATGCGGCCGAACATAAGTTTCTGTCCCAGCTTTCCAAACAGCTGAGCGAGCCACTTGTCGAGCTCAGCGTCATTCGCAATGCGCGCGTGTTCGACAGTGAAAAGGCCGAGCTGACTCCACCGTCGGATGTCTATTTTAAAAAGGGTCGTATCACGGCTGTCCTGCCGGCCGGTTCCGTCGCTCAGGAATCCACAGTTCAGATCGATGCGGCTGGTCAGGTTTTGCTGCCTGGCCTCTTCGATATGCATGCTCACATCGGTCCGTGGGACGGACGTCTGCACCTTGCCACAGGGGTGACGACGGTGCGCGACCTCGGCAACAGCAACGAAACTCTGCAGCAGCTCATCGGGGATGTCGAAAGTCAAAAGATCCTCGCACCCCAGATTATCCCCGCAGGTTTTCTGGAAGGCGAGAGCCCTTATTCGGCGCGCCTGGGTTTTCAAATCAAAACTCTGAAAGAAGCACAGGCGGCTATTGATTGGTATGCCCAGAATGGCTACCCCCAGCTGAAAATCTATAATTCCTTTCCCAAGGATATCCTGCGTGAAACCGTGACCTATGCGCACTCCCGAGGCATGCGCGTCAGCGGGCATGTGCCTGCGTTTTTGAAAGCCAGTGAGGTCGTCGAGCAGGGTTTCGATGAAATTCAGCATATCAATCAGCTGATGCTGAACTTTTTCGTCAAGCCCGACACGGACACCCGGACTCTGGATCGTTTCTACCTTGTCGCGGAAAAGGCCGCTGATCTTGACCTTGATTCCAAAGCAGTCCAGGACTTCATCGCGCTCCTGAAGATGCGGAAGACGGTCATTGATCCTACTTTGACGGCCTTCGACTTCATCCGACACCGCGAGGGAACTGTCCCAGAACCTTATAGCGCGGTTTTTGATCATTTACCGGCTGACGTGCAGCGAAACTTTCGGCAGGCCGATATGAAAATTCCGGATGATCAGGTGGCCGCCCGTTATGAAAAATCATTTCAAAAGATGCTGGATTTTGTCGCTCGCATGTACAAAGCCGGCATTCCTGTGGTGGCCGGAACGGACGGCATCGCTGGATTCACTTTGCAAAGTGAATTGGAACTTTATGTCAAAGCCGGCCTCACGCCAGCGCAGGCCCTGCAGATCGCGACAAGAAATGGCGCCATCTACAGCCGCGCTGAAGACAGAGGCGTCATTGCTCCTGGGAAGCGTGCTGACCTTGTTTTGATTGACGGCGACCCGACTCGGGATATCGGTGATCTGCGCAAGGTTTCACTCGTGATCAGCCAGGAGAAGGTGATGAGACCCGACCTTCTGTATCGCAGCATGGGCATCAAGCCGTTTGATGCCAAGGTTCCTCAAGTCATACGGCCGGCTCCTGGATCAAAGATAACCAGGCACTAGGTGGTCTGGGCCTCTCGCTCCCTATAAAAAACTGGCTTTGTTAACGGTCCATAGGGGATCACTCAAAAATCTCTAGGCCTTGCTACATATTTATTGCTATGCTCGAGCCGCCAATCAGCTGGAATATTTTGAGGTGGGCCTATGCTGCAAACGAGGCGCCTTGTTCGATCCTTATTATCCATTTTTGTCTGTCTTGCCCCTTTCGGATGTGTGACGTCGTTCCAACGTGCAGCGCATGAGAGGCCTGTCGGCTATTTTACAAACCCTCTCGTCCAAGCCGACTGGCCCGATCCTGGCATTTTAGCTGTCAAGGATAAGGCCGAAAATCGGATCATTTATTACCTTGTCTCCACAGGCGGCACGTTTCCTATCAAACGCTCGACCAATCTTATTCATTGGCAGCCGACCGGGGCCGAACTGATGCCCGAGGGAAAACCCGCCTGGGCACCGGATGGTTTTCGCAACTGGGCGCCTGAGATTCATAAGATTGGCAATCGTTATGTGGCTTATTATACCGCTTCCGCCCACGCGCCTGACGCCAAACGTCCCGATCCCTTGGCCATAGGAACGGCCTGGTCGGATCATATCCTTGGTCCTTATCATCATCTCGACCAGCCTTTGGTTCCCGCAGGCGAATATGGAACAATCGATCCCACGCTTTTGAGCGACAACGGCCGGCTCTATCTCTATTGGAAAACGGATGGCAACTGCTGCGGGGGCACAACCAATATTATGGCCCAGGAGCTCGAAGCGGATGGTCTCACGTTTAAAGCTGGATCCCAGCCGCAGGTGGTTCTGTCCAGTGATCTGGCTTGGGAGAATAATCTTATTGAAGCGCCCTGGCTTATTCGAAGGAATGAATGGATTTACCTGTTTTACAGTGCTTCCGCTTACGGGGTTGACTATAAAAATGGCATTGCTCGCGCCCGTTCGCCTTTAGGGCCATTTGAGAAAAAGCCCAGTCCCTTTCTGGTTGGTGATGATATATTCCGCGCGCCCGGACATGGTTCCGTGTTGAATGTCGGAAATTCCAAGAATTTTGTATTCCTGCATCACGCCTTTCATAGCTGGGATGCCCGATCTCTAACCTTGACACCACTCAGCTGGCAGGATGGTTGGCCTTATGTCGAGGCAAGCGTACCGCGCTACGGAACTCTTGCCTACGACGATTGATTTACCTGGCCGTTGGATTCGAGGGAGTCAGAAATTTTTTGAGTCGATCCGGCACGCGAAGACTGTCGGGAGCGTTGTCGTTCATACAAGGCACTTCGATGCGGGACCGCAGATTCTGACCCTCGTCGGTATAGCCCCAAAGCTGGGTGATATCGAGTGTGATGGCGTCTTCCGCGACTGCAGCTTTAAATCCCAGCAGAGGCACGGGACTCAACACAGTCTTGTACTCATTCAGATCCTGAACATGATGTTCCACCCAAAGGGAAGGCGTGCGTTGAGACATGATGTCGTCGGCTGCTGCATGAATGTTCGCCGTCAGAGTTCCTTTGGAGGACTTGACCGCCGACCTGGGAATGACCAAATGCAGTTGTGGCGTGTTCAGAGCGAAGCTGTTAAAAACCAGCGTGCTGCCGTGAGTCACAGACAGCGGCGGCAGCTCCAGGTTACTGCCGGTGATGCTGATCTCCAAGGTGTCCTTGGTTTCCACGGCACGGGCATAGTTATAGCCGAAAGTCCCGTCCCAGCATGTTTTATCAGCCAGCGCAGCATTCGAAAGACTCAGAAGGCCCAATACGGCGACGAAATTTTTCATCACCCCTCAGATCAAGGTTACCCGGTGCTTTAGCTCCGGGAGGAATTGAGCTTGAGCTATCTCCCATTATCGGAGATTGATTCGAAAGTTTTTTGTTGACCGTAAATTAGTATGGGTTTAACCTCCAGGCACTTGTGAATCCATGGATTGGAACGCCGATGC
>NZ_DASQYZ010000186.1:0-50456 GCF_035638955.1 Oligoflexus sp.
TCACAGAGTCCCGATTCGCGAAGAAAAGGCGCCAGTCACCCATGGCAGCCCATTCGCTCAGGTTGACCGCTGTTTCATTGCTATTAAAGCTCAGCGTGAAATTGCGCGAGGCATGCTGCTGATAACGTTTCAGATGTGCAAGGTTTAGCTGGTCAGGCTGCAGAGTTTCCAGGATTTCGATCATCCGAAGCGCGAGTTTTTCAGGCTTTTGTCCCTTCGCGGCTTTGGCAAAAAAACTTATGACGCCGGGTTCCGCCGCATTCCATATCGAACCTTCCACCTCGGACGCGAGCCCTTCCTCGACCAGTTCTTTGTAGAGCAGCCCTTGCGGCTGTTCAGCCAGCATGGCGACCAAAGCCGCCACGGCCGCGGCCTCGGGATGTCCACCGGCAACTGTATGATACATAAGGCCGACCGTTGCCTGGTCACCAGCGCGGCGGATGGTCAGCTGACGTTCACCCTCCTGCACGGGTTCGGTGGTATAGGTCGCCTGCAACGGACGCTGAGGCTTGGGCATGGGACTGAAATATTTTTCGATCAGCTTTTTCGCGTCGGCTTCTTCGAACTGTCCGGCCACGATCAGCATGGCATTGTCGGTCTGATAGTAACGCTTATAGAATTCACGCAGGCGCTCCGCCGATACATTTTCGATATCGCTCTTATTGCCGATAGTCGCGCGGCCATAGCCATGCCACTGATAAGCGACACCCAGCATCTGCTCGCGGAGCACGTCCTGAGGATTGTTTTCATCCATTTCAAATTCGTTGCGAACCACAGAAAATTCTGTCCGAAGTTCATCGGCCGTGATGCGACTGTTCAGCATTCGATCCGCTTCCAGACTCAGCGCAAATTCAAGGTTATCCGGAGTCGCGGGCAGGGTCTCATAATAAAGGGTCCCGTCCGGCCAGGTCATGCCGTTGAAGTCACCACTTTTCTCCTCGAGCAGCTGCATGATATGGGTGCGCGTGCGGGTGCTGCGAAAGAGCATATGCTCCAGAAGATGGGCCATCCCCGCCTCACCGTAACCTTCATGGCGGGAACCCACAAAATAGGTCATGTTCACGGTGATCGTGGCTTTCGAATGATCGGGAAAGAGCAGAACCTTCAGGCCATTCTGCAGCTGATATTCGCGAATGCCTTCGACTTCGTGCCTGACCTGCCAGCTTTCTTTGCCGTGCGCAACGTTTTCGCGCAGAAGACCGACGAGAAAGGCCAGAATGAAGATGCTGGCACGCAGAATTTTGTCGGATGTCATGGAAAGTTCCTTCTCAGTCACGCAAGCCTTCGGGGACAGGGAGTCCCCATTGGTTCTTTCGGCTGAGAAGGCGGTTGGGGCGAGGGCAAAATTTGCCGGGTGATTACAGCTCTCTTTTGAACTTTTCAGGATATTTGTAATTCAGGAAGATGGCGCCCAGCAGGATCCCGACCATAAGCGGCAGGAAGATGCCTTCTGGAACATGCAGGCCAAGCATGGGAATCACCGTGCCGCCGAGTTTGATTTCATGGATTTCAAGAAGCACCTTCAGACCGGCGATGCCGACCAGAACAAAAGCGGTTTCAATAAGAATCGGAAAGCGCTCAATCAAACGAATGAAGTAGGACGCTGCCACCCGCATCATGAGTATGCCCAGGATAGCACCCGTGACGAGCACCCATTTTTCCTTGGAGACAGCCAAAGCCACAGCCACGGAGTCGATTGAAAACATTAAATCCATCAGCTCGACGGCGATGATGGTTTTCCAAACGGCCTTCCATCCGGCACGCTGCATAACAGGCTGCCCGACTTCATCCGGCAAACGGAATTCCTGCGCTTCCTTAACAGGCTGTTCTTTTTCCTTGGCTTTTTTCAAGAAGAGTTCATTAACGGCGAGCCACACGAGATAGCCACCCGCTAAGAACTTAATCCACTCATGCTCCATGAGAGCCACACCGACGAACACGATGCCAACCCGCATGACGTATGCGCCCCAGATACCCCAAAGCAGAGCGTGTCTACGATCCTCGGGATGTTTAAGACGCGCGCTCACGAGAGCGGCCAAAGCCAGGGCATTGTCGAAACTCAAAAGTCCTTCGAGAATGGCCAACTGTACAACCATTCCGATCTGCGTTGGGGTAATATCCAAAATTTAATCCTCAAAGTGGCGCGGTCAAACCGGTCAGAAAAATTTTCTTTAACAATGTAGGCTATACACGATAGGTACGCAATATTAGGCAAGGCTTTCAAGGGTCCCGATCGCTTTTTTTCTGCGACGAGGACGTTCAAAATGCCGGGAATGCTGGCGGATTGCGTGCAAAATCAGTATACCGTGGGGGAAACGTTGTCGCGAAAGGAATTTTGCATGGCCACTCCTGCACCGAGCAAAAAAGTCATTTTATCTGGAATTCAACCCACCAATCGCTTGCAGTTAGGCAACTACCTGGGTGCTATCAAGAATTGGGTGAAGCTCCAGAAGGACTTTGATTGCCACTACATGGCCGTCGATCTACATGCGATAACGGCACGTCAGGACCCGCAGGAGTTGCGAAACAACACGTACACGGCCATTGCCCTTTATATCGCTTCGGGCGTGGATCTGGAGCACTGCTCTCTCTTCGTTCAATCGCATGTGCCCCAACATTCCCAGCTTGCTTGGCTGCTCAATTGTTACGGTTATATGGGCGAACTCAGTCGGATGACTCAATATAAAGATAAAAGCAGCAAGGCCGGAGCCAATATTCCCGTCGGGCTCTTCACCTATCCGCTGCTGATGGCGGCCGATATCCTGCTTTATGATACGCACCTCGTCCCCGTGGGAGATGATCAAAAGCAGCATTTGGAATTGACCCGTGATGTGGCTCAGCGCCTGAATGGGCTCTATGGTGATGATACTTTTGTTGTGCCGGAACCCTATATTGCGCCGGTGGCGGCCCGGATTATGGATCTGCTCAATCCCACCACCAAAATGAGCAAAAGCGCAGTCAATGAAAACGGTAGTCTGTTCCTGACGGATAGCCCTGCGGATATCGAAAAGAAATTCAAGCGGGCGGAAACGGATTCAGGCAAAGAGATTCGCTTTGACGAGGAAAATAAACCGGGGGTGAGCAACCTTCTGTCTATTCAGTCGGCCATTACTGGTGAGTCCATAGCCGCAATCGAAGCCCGTTACGTAAACAAGATGTATGGGCATTTGAAAGTTGAAACCGCTGAAATCGTCAAACAGGAATTGGCCCCTATTCAAAAAAGAACCCAGGAACTTCTGGGTGACAAGGCGGAACTCGAGCGTATTCTTAAAACAGGTGCAGAGAAAGCCACGGCGAAAGCCGAGGTCACCCTGCGCCGCTTGCACGAGCGCATCGGCTTTATTCTGCGCTGATTGGAACGGGAACACATGGATATCAGCCTCATAGCGGAGCGCCTGCTCTTTGGCAATCGCCTGGAAGATAAGCTGGAACTGCCCGAGACCTGGACCGACGCCAGGCTCGGACCTGCCATCGGCATCCCGGCCTGCCCGGGCCGTCCCGAGGCCTTGAGTTTTGCGCCCAAGACCGAACGTGTTCCCTTTCCTCAGACGCGCGAACTTGTCGATGCTCGCACGCGCGGCATCGTTCTGCATTTCTTTGCCAATCACGAATTGCTGGCGATTGAAATCATGGCCCTGGCCCTGCTTCGCTTCCCCGATTCCCCTGTTAACTTTCGCGCTGGCTTGATCCAAACCATTGCCGAAGAACAGAGCCATCTGCGACTGTATCAGCGGCGCATGCAGGAGCTCGGTGTCGATTTGGGCGCCGTTCCGGTCAATCAATTCTTCTGGGATTGTCTCAAGAGTATGCAGAATCCCCTGGATTTTGTGATCGGGATGAGCCTAACCTTCGAGCAGGCCAATCTGGATTTTTCACGATACTACCAGCAGGCCTTTGCTCAACTCGGCGATACGGAGACGGCCGCGATTTTACAGACGGTTTATGACGATGAAATCGGTCACGTCAAGCATGGGGTGAGCTGGCTGAATCGTTGGAAGGATCCGGAGGAATCACAGTGGCAGGCCTATTCCAAGCGTCTTAAGTTGCCTTTAAGTCCAGCTCGGGCCAAAGGTCCTATTTTTGACATCGATGCGCGTCGGAGGGCAAACTTGAGCGAAGAATTTGTGGAACAACTGGATGTCTTTGCTGGGAGCAAGGGTGGCAAGCTTCCGGCCTTGCATTGGTATAACGCCGACTGTGAATTGGAACTGGCCCGCGAAAGCCCTGGATATAGCCCGAATCAAGGCACGCGCAAGGTCATGGGCGAACTCATGAACTGCATGATGTTTGTGGCCAAACCGGGTGATGTGGTCCTGGCCCACAAGGCGCCTTCGACGCGTTGGTTGAGTCGGATGCGTGAGCTTGGTTTTGATTTGCCTGAATTCTGTGAACAACCCGAAAGCGCGCGCGAATTGCGGCGCATGATTGAATCCCGCCGCTGGGAACGTCTCACGCCATGGGGCTGGACGCCGCGCAGTCTGGATATGGCGCGCATTATCGATCCCAGCGGACAAAAACCTTTGCCTATCGACCTGGCAACCGCCGGATTTTGGCAGAACCCCTGGATGGAACTGTTTCGCAAATCGGCGCTGCCCGCCTTGCGTCGTGAATTGCGTGAACATCTTTCCGGTGATGATCAAACCCTTTGGGGACCACAGGAAGCCGATGGAGCCCTGCTGCGCGACATGACGGATGTGCTCATGGCCATTGCGCGTTTGCACGATCAATTCGGAACGCCGGCGGTGATCAAGAGTCCCTATGGATTTGCCGGATCGGGTATGCTGCGAGCCTATCCTGGGCAGGACATGAGCGAATCGCAGCTCGGCTGGATCGAACGTCAGCTGAAGCTTTACGGAGCCGTTTTAATTGAACCCTGGCTGCAGCGCATTGCCGATATTTCCGTGGTCTGGAGTCCGGACGAGGAAGCTCTGAGCAGCTTTGTCTTTCACACCAATGCCAAGGGTCAATATAAAGGCCATTCCCTGCAGCCGGTGTCCTATGCCCTCGATCAGGAACTTCGTAGCATGATGTTTGCGGCAAAATCCGGCCACGAAGCGGCCTATGAACGGCTGCTCGAAGTCGCGAGCATTGTCCGCAGTAAATTGCAGGCGCGCGGTTATCGCTATGCGGCCGGGATTGATACCATGCTTTATCGTTGGCGTGATCGGGTTTATTTGCGCGTGCTCGGCGAAGTGAATTGCCGCATGACAATGGGTCATATTGCGCGGGGTCTGCGCAAGCGGGTGTCCCCTTACCAGCCAAGTTTATGGCAAACCATCACGGCTTTGGAAGCACAGGCCAAAGGCTGGGCAAAGCTGACTGATTTGGCAAGCGCGTTGCAAGATCAGCATCCCACTCGCAGCAAGCAAAATGCAGTGGAAAAAGGCATTTTCTTTACCAATGATCCCTATCAAAGTCAGTACGTGCTCGGGGTTGTCGCGGTCGGCGCGGATGCGATCGCAGCCTGTGAAGGCATGGGCGCTCTGTCTGCACAACCAACAGGATTGAGCGACCCCACGTAAAATTATGATGGACCGAGGCCGGGTCCTCCCGGCAAACTGATGGTCGATGCCGGACGCATTTCGATAGGGAGCAGACAGGTGTTGAATCGCAAGTCGGTCGCAGATGGATACCCGGAACAGGATCACTCGGAAGATGGGCTTCTTTTGGTGTTGACCAGTCATGGCCAACCTGTGAGTCCATGGATTGACGAGCTTAAAAAACAGGCGATTCCCACTCTGCAGCGCGAGATTCACTATGGCAAGCTGCACATGGGTTTTAAGGATCCCCGGCGACCCTTTGCTGTGGTCGAATGGTCGGAACCTGGCCGTCATACTCTGGAACGGCGTTGGATTCTTTCCCAGTTCTATCGCAGTCTGCGTCAACAGTGGCGTATCAAGAAACTTTGTCTTTTTATCGCGGCTTCTGCCGAACCGGTCCAGGAACTGATGCTGGCCGAGGATGGTTTCCTGGCCGCCATGCAGCCGAACGATCAGGGCAACGACTGGACCCGGGTCGATATTCTGAGCGCTGAAGGGGAAAAGCTGAAGAAAAGCGACCCGTATGCGGCCCTGCGTTGGGAAGCCATGCAAGGTTACCGGAAGTGGATCAATGAAAATCCGGATGACCTGACCTCGATTGAAATCGGCAACCGTTTGCGTAAATTCGCCAGCGAACAAAGCTGTGAATTTCGCGAGATGGGTTTGGAAGAACTGCGGCGTGAAGGTTTGAATCTTCTCCTTGCGGTTGGACAGGGGGCGCAACGCTCGCCATCCCGCCTCTATATGGTGACTCATCGGGTCAATCAAGGGGGCAAACCCTTGATGCTGATTGGCAAGGGTATTACCTTTGATACCGGTGGCATCAACCTCAAAGCCTTTGACAGTCATGTCAATGCCATGAAAAACGATATGGGTGGTGCGGCTCTGACAGCGCAGCTTTTCATGGCGTTGGTCAAAGCCGGCTATGAAGGTCCGCTGATTCTGGTGATTCCATCCTGCGAAAATTCCATTGATGCCAACGCCATGAAACCCGGTGTTGTGGTGAAAAGTCACAAGGGTTTGGATGTCTTTATCGAGCATACGGATGCCGAGGGTCGATTGATCCTGGCGGATGCCATGAGCTATGCGCATAGCCTCTATAAACCCGGCCTCACGCTGATGGCAGCGACCCTGACCACGGCCTCTCTCCGGCAGTATTCCAATTATTTTACGGGTGTGCATTTCGCCAATGACGAGTTGCAAAAACTTTTGCATCAGCGCGGGCAAAAATGGGGCGAAAGGTTCAGCTGCTGGGAAGAATTTCTGCCCTTTAAAACAGCCAACACGACCAAGGCTGCTGATCTCACCAACATGGGCCGCCTGCCCTCGCATGCGAATATAGGCGGAGGATCCAGCGTGGCCGCGCATTTTCTGAAGGAATTCGCCAGCCATCCCTTGGTCCATTTCGATATTTTCAGCACCTGCTGGAACTGGAGCGGTGATTATCCTGGTGTGGCGTTCGGTGCGACCGGCGCCCCCTTCAATACCTTGTTTGATGTCCTCAGGAATCATGGTCAGCAGCTGGCGGCTGGAGCATGAACGAGGTCACGGCATCCCCTTCCTTGGTTTCCCGGCTTCGATCCATACGGTGGTCCTGGTGGCGCGTGCTGCTGGGCATCGCTGCGTTCATCTTCCTCATCGAACTTGTAGGTCTGATCATCATCTGGCCTGACTGGGATGCCATACGTCAGGGCAAGGTGCCTGAATCAGCGTTGATCGAAGATTATAAAGAGAAGCGGGCCGAAAATCCGAAACTGCCACGCCTGCAGTGGACGCCGCTGCAGAAGCAGCTGCCGAATCGGGTGAAAAAGGCCTTTATTCTGTCGGAAGACAGCCGCTTTTACGAGCATAACGGCGTCGATTTTCAGGCCATCCAGGATGCCATCGATTACAATATGAAGCACGGCAAAATCCTTTTGGGCGCCAGTACGATTTCGCAGCAGACGGCCAAGAATATGTTTCTCAGTCTGTCCCGCAACCCTCTGCGCAAATTCCATGAACTGTTTTTAACATGGCTTTTGGAATACAAACTGAGCAAAGCGGAAATTTTGCATGTGTATTTGAATGTGGCTGAATTTGGCCTCGGGATCTATGGGATCGAGGCGGCCTCCCGTTATTATTATCATACAAGCGCCCATAATTTAACTTCGGCTCAGGCAGCTGAACTTGCGGCCAGTCTGCCAAGTCCGAAGAAACATAATCCGCGGACTCGCACCCGGTTTTTCACAAGGCATGTGGCTCGCCTTTCGCGAACGCTACAGATTGCAGATCAGTATGCCGAGCAGCAAGGCCAGAAGCCTACGACTGACAGCACGATGGTTTCCGCCGAACTTGCGAAAAAATTACAGGAGTTGCGGGAGTTGAATCGAGACGATGGCGATACGCCGGCGGAAGCGCCAGGCTCATCGATACCATCTGAGACCTCGCTGGAGGAACCCAAGGAAGATACGCCTGCTGATGAAGGGGACGTGACCGCCGGAACACCATCGGTCGACCCTGCGCCAGCCGCTTCACCTTCGCCTGAGCCTTCACCTGAGGCTAGCCCTACGACAACTCCCACACCGGTTGCTGAGCCCCAGGATGATGAAGATTATACTCTTCCACTGGAGTGATTCATGTCCGGCTATTCGCATCCTTATTGGCTTGAAGTCCCTGCATTAAAAGGCAGCCCTGATAAACCTCAGGACGCTGAGATTGTTATAATTGGCTCCGGTTTATCCGGCGTCAGCACCGCCTATTGGCTCCAGGAAAAAGGTTATTCCAATCTGCTCCTGGTCGACTACGAACCGGAAAAAGCGGCCACCTTTCGCAACTGCGGCCACATCCTGTATGGGACGGTGGAATCGATGCAGGCGCTGGTCGCCTTGCATGGCGCGGAAGTAGCCAGCAAACTCTGGTCCCTTTCCATCGATGTGTGTCACGAAGTTCGCGACACCATTCGCAGGCATCAGATTGAGGCCCACTATAAACAGGATGGGTACCTCGTGATTGCCATCGATGAAAGCGAGGAACGAGAAATTCAGCAGTCGATTGAACTTCTCCAGCAAAACGGTTTTGCCAGTGAATATGTGACGCGTGAACAGCTGGAAAAGAAGGGTTTTCGCAATGTTTTCGGTGGCCGTTTTGAACCCGGCTCGGCCCAGGCGCATCCGACTCTTTTCCGCAACGGGCTTCTTGACGTTTGCCTGAAGCGCGGACTGAAGTATCATTCGGGTGTGCGGGTGGAAGCTGTGGAAGAAGTCGGGGATAAGGTTCGACTGAAGACCACACCCTGGGGCTCGATCGAGGCGGATGCAGCGGTGATCGCGGCGAATGCCTATTCGCCTTTGCTATCTGAATTCTTTGCTCGATACCGACTGGTCGAACCCTACCGGGGGCAGATCATCACGAGCAAGCCTCTTCAGCATCGCTTCCCGGTGCGGTTTCCGCATTCCTTTGATCACGGTTATGAATATGCGATTATCACCGAGGACAACCGTCTGATGATCGGCGGCTGGCGGAACCGGACTGAAGGCGGCGAGCTGGGAACCTATGAAATCAATGTCAATCCACTTGTTGAGCTGGGTCTGAGGGAATTTGTGGAAAACCACTATGCCCTGACGGAAAAGGTGGAATGGGAATTTTCCTGGTCCGGAATCATGGCCGCGTCCAAAACCGGTTTTCCCTTTATCGGGCCCACCGATAGCCAGCGCATTTTCACCTGCAGCGGCTACACCGGTCATGGCTTTTCCTGGGCGCACGGATCTGCGAAAATACTGGCTGATATCATCAACGGCGATCCGGTGCCGGATATCGTGCGGGAAAAATGCAATCCGAGGTTTTTTATCTAAAGCGAGGCAACCATGCAGGACTTCACAAGCATTCCGATTGTCGATCTGGCTCAGGACAAAAAGAAGGTGGCGGCTGACGTGCGGAAGGCCTGCTGTGAAAGCGGCTTCTTTTACGTCATTCACCATGGTGTGGATGAAGCCCTGCAAAAGCGCCTTGAAGATTTGAGCCGGCAGTTTTTTCAGCAGGACGAAGCGTCCAAAATGCAGCTTCGCATGGCCTTGGGCGGCAAAGCCTGGCGGGGCTATTTTCCTGTCGGTGGTGAGCTGACGTCGGGCAAGCCCGATCTGAAGGAAGGTCTTTACCTCGGCACGGAATTACCGGCAGATCATCCCAAGGTCAAGGCAGGCGTGCCTTTGCATGGAGCCAATCTGTTTCCAAACGTGCCCGGTTTCAAGGCCACGGTGCTGGAGTATATGGATGCCGTCACCCGTCTAGGGCACCAGTTGATGGGAATCATGGGCCTGAGCCTCGGGCTTGCCGAGGATTATTTTCATCAGCATTGTACCAAGGATCCGCTCATCCTGTTTCGCATCTTCCATTATCCGCCCGATCCCCAACCCAAAACTCAGGATAGCTGGGGCGTGGGCGAACATACAGATTATGGTCTACTGACGATTTTAAAGCAGGACGACTGTGGTGGGTTGCAGGTCAAATCCAAATCCCAGTGGGTGGATGCACCCCCGGTGCCGCATTCGTTTGTCTGTAATATAGGCGATATGTTGGATCGCATGACGGGCGGGCTCTACCGTTCGACACCGCATCGGGTGAAAAATGTTTCGGGACGCAATCGCTATTCCTATCCTTTGTTCTTTGATCCGGGATTTGATAGCGAGGTGAAACCCCTGCCTCTGGCGAAGACGACGCGCGAAGACCGCGACGAGCGCTGGGATAAGGCCAGCGTGCATGCGTTTCAGGGAACCTATGGCGATTATGTGCTGAATAAAGTGTCGAAGGTGTTTCCGGACTTGAAGCAGGATGTGCTGGAAAAGAAATCCTAGGCTGTTTTTACGCTCGGATCGAGGGTAATGCCCTTTTGCTGAAGCATGTTGGCGAAGGCATCCTTTTCCACAGCTTTGGCATAAGCGTCACGCGGATCGACGATACCTTTGCTCACCAGAGCTATCAGGGCATCATTGAGCGTGCAGTTGCCTTTGGCTTTCTGGGTTTGCATGTGGTTTTGCACCATATGCGTATTGCCTTCACGGATCAGGCTCGAGACGGCCTTGTCCACGATCAGAATTTCCTGAGCTGCGACGCGACCGCCGCCTTTTTTCTTGACCAGGGTTTGCGCCACGACGCCTTTCAGGGATTCCGCCAGCATCACCCGCACCTGTTCCTGCTGATCCGCCGGGAACTGATCGACAAGGCGATCCACTGTCGAGATCGCAGTATTGGTGTGCAGGGTACCAAAAACCAGGTGACCGGTCTCGGCGGTTTCGATGGCAATTTCGACCGTTTCCAAATCACGCATCTCGCCGATCAGGATAATATCCGGATCCTCGCGCAAGGCTGCACGCAGCGCTCGTGAGAAGGATTGCGTATGCTTATGGACTTCGCGCTGATTGATCAGGCAGCGCTTTTGCTTGTGTACGAATTCGATAGGATCTTCGATCGTTAGAATGTGTTCATTGCGTGATTCATTGATCAGGTCCACCATCGAAGCCAGGGTGGTGGATTTACCACTACCGGTGGGACCGGTGACCACGACCAGGCCTTTATGCAATTCGCAGAGTTTGCGAACCGCCGCGGGCAAGCCAAGTTCATCAGCGGACAGAATTTTATCAGGAATCTGCCGCAGAACCGCGCCGACGCCCATGCGGTTACGGAAGACGTTGACACGGAATCGAGCCAGACCCGGCACTTCATAGGAAAAATCAGTATCACAGATGCGAGCGAATTCTTCGCGATTTTTCGGTGGCATGATGGGCAATAGATACGAGCGCACCACGTCTTCTGTCAGAGCGCCAGAACCCATGCGAACGATTTCGCCATCGATACGAACACAGGCTGGTTCGCCCAGCGTGAGATGCAAATCGGAGGCTCGCTTCGACACCATTTCTTCCAGAATGGTATCGATAGGCAAACGTCCAGTCCGCTCAATCGTTTCACCTGGGATACTGGCACCAAAATGGATCACAGGCTGATCATCAGGCGCTTTTCTAGGCGGAATATTGCTTTCCATGGCTTCCACCGCATGGGGCGCTGGGCCTGCCACGGGCAGATGAATGGCTGCATAGGTATTAGTGAATTCACTTGGACCACGGGACAGCGAATGAACCGACTGATTGAAGTGGTAATCTTCCGCGTCCGTGTATTCTTCTTTTTGAAATCCGGGCGGCGTCATCGCGGGTTGCAGTGCCTCGGGAACATGGGCGCTGATCACCGTATTTTGAGCCGGTTCAGGAGCTTTGAGAGGATCACTGTCCGCATCGGGACCAGGATCACTCGCAAAATCCACAGGAATAGGTTTATCAAATCGCGGCTTGACGACTGTCGCACCGGTATCACCAGCCGTGGCTTTGGGTAGGGGCGGCACTGTGAGTCCAATAACTGATGGAGGCAACGCAGGCTCTTCCGGTTTGGCCGCAGGTGTACCCGCGAAACTTTCGGTGCTGCCCTGTCCTGTGACCGTGGCCATTGCGAAATGTCCCGGTTGTTCCGATCGCGCAAAAGGCGAAGCCTCTTCCATGGCGATAGGTTTAGGAACCGGTTTCAAGGACTGATTCAGCAGTTGATTTTTGATCTGCTGATACATTTGATTGCCTTGCGGCGGTATGAACGCAAACAGGCGGGCCACATCACCGGTGGACGCGATCAGCTTGAGTTCACCGAAATTCACAATGGATAAGACGCCCTCACGTACGGGGGCGGAGGTCGGTTGACTCATGGGCAGCAGGGATTCGATCAGCTGCAGGATTTCCTGGCGAGTTTGTTCAGGCAATGGAGCCACCGGCCGTTCCACGGCAAACATCATCAACTGCGGTTTCTGTGCTTCTTCGAAGCGCACAGCTTCCGCCTTGTCGAGGATGGCTTGTTTGAGAGCTTTTTTAAAGTTCTCCATAACCCTTGCCTGTAGAAAAAAAAATAGTCTGAGTCCGAAATTCCTATCGGCCTGAAATCATCAGACTATAGTCTTTTAAAATTATACCGGGGCTTGGAAATGCGAAGGGATGAATGTAACTGGTTCAAAGGTCTGGGTAAAATGGCTTGAAGATCGGAAAACCTCAAGTATTTCTGCAAATTGCCGTAAATTAAAGGGTTCCATCAAGGAGGGACAGGACCTTGGGTTGGTTTACTCTCGCCATTTGTTGCATGATCTTTTGCAGCTTTAAATCTGTCCTGGCGAAAAAGCTTTTACATAACCTGGAACCTTCCAGTTTTTCCTTCTTTGATCAGCTCTTCACGATGCTTTTTGTCCTCCCTTTTTTGCATGCGCACAGTCTTGCCTCCCTCGACAGTGATTTCTGGTTGATGCTTGGCGCCAGCGTTGTTCCCGCCATGCTCGGCATTGTCTATCTCAGCAAAGCGACCAAACATGGGCAAATGTCGGACGTATCCCCGCTCCTGATTTTTCTGCCCGTTTTCGTGGCGCTCTCCGGTCCTTTATGGAGCGAGGATGGCCTCAGCTCCCAGGCCTGGGCAGGCATCTGCACCGTGGGTATGGGGGGGTACTTTTTGAAACTTGAAGCCTGGCGTCGGCCCTTCGAACCCCTGGTTAAAATCATGAGCGACCGCGCCGCGCGTTATGTGTGGATCACAGTCATCCTGGGGGTCTGGACCACTCATATTCAAAAGTGGATGGTGCAGGCCTACGATGCCGGTACAGCCCTCTTCTTTACGACTCTTGGTGTCATCATCTGCCTCGCTCCCCTCTCCTTCCGTCACGCCGGAGGCCTGCGCAACCTGTCCCGCGAAGCCAGCCACGTGTGGAAACTGCTCCTGATCCTCGGCCTCGTCTCGGCGGTTTCATCCTGGTCGCAATTCCAGGCGTACAACGTCGGCGGCGACGTCGCCACAGTGCTCAGCGTCAAACGGCTGAGTGTGATCTTTGTCAGTGTTTATGGATTTACCGTGCTGCGCGAAAGCATGAGTGCCGGCAAGGTCATCGGGATAGCCCTGATGACCCTGGGTGGTGTGGTGCTTTATTATGCGTGATTACCGGTCCAACACTTCCAAAGCCAGTTCCACTTTGCCGAAGGGCGCGGAGACCTGGAAACCCTGGACCGATGAACCCAATTCCTGAACCATGGCGCGAGCGATCTCGATACCGACCTTGCGGGCGTCTTCGGGATTCTTGGGGGCGGCCATGCGTTTCATGATTTCGTCCGGAATGAAAACACCCGGAACTTCGTTATGCATGAACTGGGCATTCCGGAAGCTCATCAGAGGCCAGATGCCGGCGATGATGGGGATCTTGAGATTATGCTTTTCAATGTATTCGAGCAGGCGATACAGAGCCCGCAGATCAAAGACGGGTTGGGTGATGGCCCACTCGGCACCGGCTTCGACTTTGTAAGCGAAGCGCTTCATCTCGTATTCGAAATCACGGTGCACAGGGTTGACGCCGACGCCTATGGATAAGGCCGTGGGTTCACCGATGGGTCGGGAACCGAGGTCCATCCCGCTGTTGAGTCGCGACACCATGTTGGTGAGACCGATGGCGTCGATATCGAAGACACCCGTGGCATTCGGATAGCTGCCCATCTTGGGCGGATCGCCTGTGACGAGCAGCATGTTGCGCAAACCAATGGCGTGAGCGCCGAGCATATCAGACTGCATCCCCAGAAGGTTGCGGTCACGACAGGTATAATGCAGAACGGTTTCGATACCGACTTTCTGCTCGATCATGACGGCGGTGAGAATCGCACTCATGCGCGCACTCGCCCGCGGGCCATCCGGAATGTTGATCGCATCGATGCCAGCAGCCTTGAGACGCGTGGAGTTATCCAGAATTTTAGTCGGCACCACGCTGGCTGGCGGCAGAAGTTCGACGCTGGTCACCTGCTGACCATGCGCGAGCTTATAGGACCAACGCGATTTTTCTTCGAAAGGTACGGGGACACAGAGCGCATTATGTTGGGTTTTGGTATCTTCCGATCCGGCAAATTCCATGGAAATGCGCGGACGTTGTGCGACTTCCGCGGCCGAGTTCATGGCCCGCTGATGCCGGAAGGTCTGGGACATGGCTTTGATATGCTCCGGGGAAGTTCCGCAGCAGCCACCCACGAACTGCACACCAATCTGCAGGAAGTGTTTGGTGAATTCAGCCATATACTCCGGCGTGCACATATAAATCAAACGACCATCGATTTCCTTGGGCAAGCCAGCGTTCGGCTGCACGATGAAAGGAATATTCAGGTCAGGGAACGATTTCTGAATCTGAGTCATGAGGGGTTGCGGGCCCACCGAGCAGTTGAAACCAACAGCATCAACGCCCCACTCCAGGACTTTTTTCAAAGCCCATTCCGCGGGCGTTCCCACCGGGGTCTGCCCTTCCGAACTGATCGTGATCTGAGCCAGAAGTGGCAGGTCAGGCGCCTCCTGTTTGGCTGCCTGAATGGCCTGTTGAAGCTCACTGATATCGCCAAAGGTTTCGAGACAGATCAGATCGGCGCCGCCTTCCTTGAGCCCGCGAATTTGCTCCGCAAAGGCATCCCGGGCTTCCTGGAAACTGGTCGGGCCCCAGGGTTCGATCCGTACGCCGAGCGGTCCCACCGAGCCCGCCACAAATGCCACATCTCCTGCGGCTTCCTTGGCTAATTTGGCTGCGGTCCGGTTGATCAGGACGGTCTGGTCCTGCAGGTTATGCTTGGCCAATTTGAAGCGATTGGCACCCCAGCTATTGGTGCTGAGAACTTCGGCGCCCGCCTTCAGATAGTCCCGATGCAATTCCAGAACGATGGAAGGACTGGAAAGGTTGGCGTCCTCGAAACAACGGTTGATGAATATACCGCGATTATAGAGTTCAGTTCCCGTGGCCCCATCAAAGAGCAGGGGAAGTTTCTGCTGAAGGACTTCTCGAAAAGATTTGGGCAGTTCCATCGTTCCATTCCCAGTAGCGTGCGGCTCCGGAACCCCTGCGGGCTTTTGAGCCAAGGTGACATGAATTGACACGATTTTGCTATCGTAATTCAGAATGGAAGGCTTGGAAAGAGGAGTTGTCAGTCAAAAATAGGAAAAAGGGCCTCGCTTGCCAGCGAGACCCCGGAAGGGAAGGAGTATGAGCAGACGCTTATTCAGCGTTGATCACTTGTTCAAGGTCTTCCGGTACAATTTCAGCTTCCATGGCGGCCTTTTTCGAAGTGTTCGCTGGCTTTTGCTTGGCAATCGCCGAGTCCTTCGGTTGGCTATAAACTTCAGCCTGAATGCGGCGCAGAAGGAAGTTGCCCTTGCGCTGCATTTCCACGTTTTTAATTTCCGGATCTTCGACCAAAGCAGTCAAATGGGTCATGGCAGTCTTGTTATCGTTCCGTCCATATTTCGCAACCAGGGCCAGATAGAATCGCGCATAAGCACTATGGGCATCTCGCTTCAAAACTTCTGAAAACACGGCCTCGGCTTTGGCAAAATCACGAAGACGGCTCAGGGCAATTCCATAACCCATCATCGCTTCGTTACAATCACCGCAGCGAGGACGGACAGCCTGGAAAATATCCCGGGCCGCTTCAGCGTTACCCATTTCCAGATTCAGGTGAGCCAGGTTCAAACCGCTGGCAATCTGCTGACCGGAACCATCAAAAGCCTGTTCAAACTTCTGCTTCGCGGCTTGATAGTCTTCGAAGTTGGCGCCGGGTTTATTCATCAAAGCCAGACCCAAAAGGTTATGCACTTCGGGATTGCCAGGATGATACTGATTCAAAAGGTTGGCGTAGTAGGCTGCCATGCTATAGTTTTTCTTCATCGACAGACCGATGGCCAGAACCGTTAAAGCCACTTCATCCTGGGGATGACTTTGCAGATAGGTCCGGGCGTCGGAAACTGCGACATCCCATTCGCCAGCGCCCAGAGCTGCATACAGTTTGATATGCTCGCTTTTGGTGCTGTTACGAATCTCGACCCAGCTGTCACGATCCAATTTCCGCATAATATTGCGGCCATTGGTCTGGTGCACGATGGGCGCCTTGCTATAAGACAAGGTGGAAGCGCCACGACGCGCTTCGCTGCTGCTCGTTCCACCACTGGTGGTGGTGCAGGCCGGGAGGGCGAGAATTCCAAGTCCCAAGATCAGATGCTTCCACTTCAACATAATACGCTCCTTCCAGATTCTTCCCAATATCGACTCGATCTTATTCACGATCTGTTTTCACAGGCATCCACTGCACATAACCATTACCGATGGCACCATGGCCACGATCCAGGTTGCCTTCCGAGCTATTGACCACGATCTCCTGCGACCAGACGGGAAGAGTGTCACCCTTCTCCGAGACGCCGAGGGCAATGATGTCAGCTTGCGAAGCGGTCTGTGAGATCACGTTAATGATCGACAGCTTTTGCTGCTCAAACTTCTGCACGATGCCTTCATCGAGAGTCTGAGGAATGCTCAGATCTTCAATCGCGCTCAGACTGTGGCGCGTGGTTTCGGACAGACGAAGCATGGCCAGACCACAGTAACTCGAAGTGCCAGCAGCGCAGACTTTTTCGTAACCCGCTTTGGTTTTCAGGAACACAGCATACTGAGTCTGCAGCGTTTTATACGGATCGGTCTGTTCCAGATTGAAAATCTGCTGTTTGGTTTCTTCCGCTTCCTTATCCGCCAGGACAAAGCGGGTCAATGCCAGACCTTCGGCCGCATTGCGATTCTCAAGACCAAGACCGCTCAACTGAGCTTCAAGCTGACGGAGTTTCGGGTAATCATTCTTCGAGGCCGCTTGACGGGCTTCGAAAGCAAGAACGTCAGCCAGCACAGCAGGATTATTCCCGGAGAGTTCACGAGCCTTGGTCACACCCCAGTAGGCATGACGAGCTTCACCATAACGCTCCTCGATAAACATCACAGCGAGGGCCGATTTGATCTGATCCTGACGGCTGACCTGAGCGTCGGCAACGTGAGCCTGGTGAACACGGACAGCATTGCCATAAAGTTCACGGCCCATATACAGATCCACAAGAGTCATACGAATCTGCGGTGCTTTGTTATCACGGGCATAACGGTCGACAAAGCGCTGATAGAAGAAGATCGTTTGTTCTTCCCAAGCCATGGGAACTGACCAGCTGCCGCCCAGGAGCAAGGCATCATGATCATAAGGACTGGCAGGATACTCATTCACGAGGGCAAACAGAGTCTCGACAGACTGGGGATGTTTCTCGTCGTTATGATAAGCCTTGCCCAGTATGAACATGCCTTCAGGACGACGGAAGTCCGAGCGATAGGATTTGGTGAATTCAGCCAGTTTCAAACTCGCTTTTTCCCAACGGGTGGCTGCAAAGTGTTCCTTGCCGCCTTCAAAGAGAGCGTCACCCAGGAGAGCCACAGCATCCAGTCTCTGATTTTGATAGATCGGCGTCAGCTTCGACTTGATCGCCAGACGAGCGATATCTTCCAGGTTTTGCCATTGACGCGCTTTCTTATAAGTTTCCAGCATCATGCCCGCTGCGAGCTGAGCATGGGAACCCTGGGGGTTCTTCTTCAAGGCTGCGGTCCATATAGCATAAGCTTTACCAGCTTGATTCAAGCTGATGTGCAGCAAACCAAGGTGAGCAAGGTCATCCCAGCTGCCGGTGGTTTGCAGGCGTTCTTCATACATCTGAGCCAAAACCTGCCGAGCAGGAGCCGCATCCTTCGTCACACCCGACCATGGCGCCCGCTCAGACCATTTGGCCAGAATTCGCTGCGATTGCATGGCCAATAGAAGATACTGCTGGGCCATTGCCGGCTGGCTGGCCGCCTTCAATTCCATGAAGACGCGGACAGCATCGGCATGCTGATCATTCAAGGCATACAGGCGACCGATATCGGTTTTCAAAGGAACCTTTTCGCTCTCGACAGCCTGACCTTCAAGATAGGTATTGGCCACGGCAATGGCATCGGTTTTCGTCTTGCGATCGCTGCCTGGGTTTTTGCCCTGAGCAATCAACTGCGATACGAGATTGCGATGACGCACTCGAACTTTTTCGGCAGCAGCCTTGGCCGCTTCCTGGTTTTGACCCAGGATGCCATCGGTTTCATAGAGCTGCTGAAAGCTAATCAAAGTCTTCTGGTAAGGTTTCACATTTTTGCTGGTACGGTACTGAGCTGCTTCGAGATCAAGAATGCGATCGGTCACCAGAGTCAGACGGGTTTGACCTTTGCTGGCATCGACCATGCCGCGATAGTAGCGAAGGGCAGGATTCAAATTACCTTGCGAGGAAGCCTGCAAAGCCGAGCGTTCGGCAACAGCCTTGGCCATCTCGGAATCGCGGTTGATCTTCAAATTCAAAGGAGCATTGTTCCAATCCGCACGGGAACCTTCCTCGGCTTTCCAGATTGTCACAGCATAAGCGAGCACTTTGTCACGATCACGACGAGCCAGGGACTTGGTTGCCGCCGTGGCACGATTCAAATGCGTACGATAGGCTTCATTATTACGAGCCGCTTCAGCTTTGGCCAGCAGGAGGTTGCCAGCCACGATGCCGGAAGCACCCAGGCGATTGGTCACGCGAGCGATATCCTGTTTGGCTTCGGTATCATTGCGCTGGGCACGAGCCGCCGCCACCATGAATTCCACGCGAGCCTGCAGACCTTTGCTCAGCTGCTTGGAAATACGCAGAAGAGCGTCTGGTTTTCTGGTTTCGCCGTTCAGATATTTGGCCACCATCGCGTGGTACACAGCATGGGCTCGACGCTCCTTGCTTTCACGAGCGAAGTCAGTCGCATGGCGAATGACAGCGGCGCGAGCTTCCTGCAGTTTCTGCTCGGGAGCTCCATAGTTACCTTGAACGGCTGTCAGTCGACCGGCTTTCATATCTTCAAAGAAATAGGCCAGCAGGACCTGATTCTTATAAAGATCAGCCAGCAGTTCGAGTCGACGACCGCCTTTGGCCAAAGCCAATTCACGAGTCTGCGCATCGATTTCTTCCAGGGTTCTTTGCACGTAGATGTCGTCGGTGAGACGGCGCGATGCCAGATCCGGATCACGCAGAGCGAGATCAAGAAGAGGCAATTCAGAGCCGGTCGACGGCAGGGGAATAATGGGGCTGAAATCAGCAGCCACGGCATGAGACGCCGATAAAAACAGATTGAGCCAAAGAATCAGTCTCGAAAGACTTCCAAACAGCTTTTCCACAACAAGCTCCACAGCAACAACTTCCATTCCGATTCCACCAGAGACGGGCTCAGGCCCTTCCTATCTTGCAAAGAATGGCCCATACGCGCTAAAAGGATAGAACCCTGATTTCGCACCATTACTTTGCAGAAAGATTAAGCTGGGCAAGGTTTTGTCAAAAAAATGGTCAGGACTGGGGATGACACTGTCTGGGAGGTGGGCGACCCTAATTATGGCTCGGGGTTACGGCTGGCGCCGCCGTGCTGCTTCTGGAAAATTCGAAGTTGCTCGGTGATAAATCCACCTTGCTCTTCCTGCGGCGAGCGCAGAAGGATTATGAAAATAAAGATAATGCAAAAGCCAAGGATCGTTAAAAACGCGATTTTCAATTCCTTGGGCACCCGACCCCAACCCTTGACAGCCTTATCCAGGGCGCTGTCAGGATAAAGTTCCTCGGCCGAGGGATTAATTTCGATCTTGGACTCAGGCTGGGCTTCGTCCCGGACTTCCGGCTGTTCCGCAGGCGAGAGTTCCATGGCAGGTGGCGACGCGGCAGGCGTGGCTGCGGCCTCCGCTGCGGGAACTGGTTTGCGCCGAGGTCCCAGACTTTCCTCGATTTTTTGCCGATAGTGCGAGATTAAAAAGTCCTTGAGCTGGCGCCGCTCACTCTGGCGAATGTCAACCAGTAAACCGTCGATTTTATAGGGGAATTCGTGAAGACTGGACTGGTTATGACCCTGGCAATCGGTGACCTTGAAGTGGACGCTACGGCCCAGAGTATTATGAAATAGAGGCGCATCCAACCCACAGATTCCATATCTTCCGAGGGGATAGCCAATAGCCAGTTGCGCGGCATCCGGATGCAACTTCGTAAGACGTGCGGGAATCGCCACATGAGCCAGCGAGATCATATGACTCTTGGGAATGAACGTGACGCTCGCTTGCGTCTGTTCGGTCCTTCCGGCCTGCTCGATCAGGTAGTCATCAAGGTTGGCCGGCAGCCTGGTCGACCGGAGTATACGGAAATTGCGCGAAATATCCGTGAATTTATCATCCATCACGTTGGGGCCGACGACCAGAATCGGAATGTCGGTGACCATATTGTCGAGCATTTCCTTGAATGCGACGCGGTTGGCGCCCACGCACATGCGATCTTCGATAATGATCACATCGGGTCCGATGAAACGCGGCTCATGAATCATATTGGTCTTGTTCAGGGCGATGGAGATTTGAAATTTTTGCGTATCCAGGCGGCGGATCAGATCGCGCCGCAGCTCCGGTGAGCGAATAATGCAGTAGATGCGATGCGGCGCGAGCGTGGGCTGGGCCGCGAAAAATTCCTGGAGTCGGTTCTTCTTTTCCTGATGAACTTTGGCCACATCCCAGCGGCAGAGCAAAGCATCCGAATAACGAAAATGCAAATGCGTGTTGTGATGGGCCAGGACCTTAAGCGTCAAATGATTGACATCTAAAAATTCTGCGATGCCACCACCCAGAGTCAACGTCGTGCCCACCGGCGGCGTCAATCGACTTTCGAGCCAGAGGTCCTGCCCATTCATCCAGGCGATGCGCGCTGGGATATGCAGGGCCGAGATATTTTTCATCGTGATTTGCGGATAGGGTTCGGCCATGTCAGCCGCCTGACCGGATGAGGCGAAGGAATAGCGCCGGACCCACAGATCAGCACTGATATCGATCGGAATAACATCGCGAAAACCCAGGGAAATGGCTCTTTTTACAATTTCATTCTGCAGGTGATTGATGGAAAGGATAAAGCGTACACCCGCATATTCCGGATGTGAGGTAAGGCGGCCCAGATGCTCGGAATTTTTCGTATCGATGATGGTGTCATCAATCATGATGGTGTTCAGACGAGCCGTGGGATAGGTGCGCGCGAGCGTGGGAAAGTCAGGCAAAACTTTGACATCCACCTTGAGCTTTTTCAGAATATCAATTTTTTCCTGCATCGCGGGATGCGGATTCGCACTGATCCAATAGATTTCTCGACCTGATGTCATGTCGTCTCCGGACACTTATCCTTTATTCCCTTCGGTAAACTTCGCGTCCAACATGAGTCGCGGCGGCCTTTGTACAGTCCTGACACACTGTGCTAGAATAATAGAAATAACACTTGGACCCAGAAAGTAGGGTGGGCTATGGAACTTTCGAGTATCTTGGGTCCGATCATTGCGATCGGCTCCATCGTTGCTGGGATCCTGCTCAAACATGCAGGCGCCCTTATCCCCCAAATCGTTTGGAATCCACCTTCCGTCGCTATCGTAATCGGCGGGACGTTAGGCTCTTTACTCGTCGCGTATCCTCTGAATGACTTCATCAACGCTTTCAAATCCGTGGGTATCTTTCTTAAAAAAGGTGAACCGGATCGAGCCGAGATCATGGCGCAGATCATCGATCTCGCTCAAGTCGCGCGTAAGGAATCGATCCTGGCTCTTGAAAAGAAACGCGATTCCATCACTTTTCCCCCACTCCGCAAAGCTGTGAAGCTGGCCGTCGACGGGACTGACCCCGCTGTCCTTCAGGAAACCCTGGAAACCGAATCCCACTTCGAAATGGAAGAGGCCGAGGTCAGTGTCAAGTTCTGGGAAGACTTTGGCGCGATCGCCCCGACCATCGGTATCCTTGGTGCCGTTATCGGTCTGATGAAAGTTATGAAGTCGCTCGACAAGCCCGAGGAAATCGGACCTGGTATCATGGTTGCTTTCGTTGCAACGCTCTATGGTGTGGGTTTCGCCAACATCTGGGGTATCCCGGTCGCCAAGAAACTGAAACGCAAAGCTGTTCTGCATCACTATGCGTTTGAAATGGTGATCATTGGTATCGATGGAATCCTGTCCGGTTTGAATCCCAAGATCATCGAAGAGCGCTTGAAAGTGTTCGTCGGTGGACACGAAGAAGAAGGCTAAAGGCACAGCCCTGACGGCGAAGGATAACGCTTGGCGAAGAAGCAAAAATGCCCTGAATTCGAAAACCACGAACGGTGGCTCGTGTCCTTTGCGGACATGATGACTCTCCTGTTCGCGGTCTTCGTGGTTCTTTATGCCTTGAAAAAGGAAGGCGCCAGCGAAGCCAAAATTCAGCAGGCTGCCGTGTCGATCCAGGAATCGTTCAATGATGTGATGGAAGATATCCCCGAAGTCAAACGCGTCGGTCCCACCGAGCAGGGCTTTGGTATTTTTGAGCATCGCAAGGGCGATCGCATTCGCCCGCCTATCGTCACCAAATATCCCTCCGCCGATCGGCAGACCAAGGTCATCGACGCTGAAATGCAAAAAGTCGCCGAAATGATCAACCTGCGGATGTATGGCAAGGAAAAGCTGCGTGAACTGGAAAAAAAGGGGCAGGAGCGCATCGTTTCCGTCCAGCGGGACAACGATGGGTTTCGGGTCAAGCTCTTGGCCACCCACTTTTATAAGCCGGGAGCCTATCGCGTCAACCAAAGGGCCATTGATGACCTGAATCAGGTCGGCAAGATCCTGAAGGAGCTGGGCCGCGATCTCACCGTGGAGGGCCACACGGATTCCGTGCCGGCCAGCGGTGAGCTGTCCAACTGGGAGCTGTCCAGTCTGCGCGCGTCCTTTATCGTGCGGCATTTTATTGAAGAATTGAATTTCCCACCAGCGACGCTGGCGGCAGCTGGATACGCGGATACCAAACCGATAGCCAGCAATTCGACGGAAGAAACCAGAGCCTTGAATCGGCGCATCGAGATAAAGGTGCACTACAATGAGTAAACCCTGGCTCAAGCTCAGTTGCCTTGCTCTGCCGCTCCTGGTCGGCTGCGATCCCTATCACAAGGACAAGTGTGAGTGGTATCTGGTCCCTGAGCCCGAACATATCCAACTGGTGGATACGGGTTGGGTTTCCCTTTGTGCCCGTAATTACACGATCAATAAGGAGCGGTGCTACCTCAAGAGCACCCTCGATTTTGCCAAGGAATTGAACGGCAAACTGATTCGCTTCTCCTCCCTTAAAGTAGCGGAAACGGGGCCCTATCCCCGTGAAATTTTAAGCGTGAAAACTTGCAAGCCAGATAAGGAATAAGTCGTGAGACGCAACAGTGGGGATGGGGTGCCTCAAAAGGGGCGCTCCTGTGGTGCCTGTACGTTGTGCTGTACGCAACTGGAGATCGAGTCCAAGCCTGGGTTCTCCACCCGCCTCGACACTGCTGAAGACATTGCCAAGGGCGCAGGCGCGGCCTGCCAGTACCTTACGCCCCAGGGCTGCAGCATTTATGAAGTGCGGCCGCTGGTGTGTCGGCAGTTTGCCTGTGATTGGCTGCTGGGGGAAAAAAAATTCGGACCTCAAGACTCCCCGATGAACACGGGTCGTATTGGGGTCCGCGGTGTCACATTACATTTTTATAACTACTGAGCCTAAGCTACGTTTAGAGACAGCCACAGATGCGGCGGTCGCCGATGCGTGGAAATTCAAACGGATTCGTATCCGATCTGTCGTAGACCACGCGACCGTTGGATTCAGTAAAGCAGCCCAGGCCCCGGCCATTGGTGTCGCCGAAATCCCAGTTTTCATTGCCTCGAATTTTTACAAACAGGTCATGACATTCCTGTTTGTTGAAATCGTTGTCCGTATCTGGGCCACTTCCGAAACGAGTCGCGATGTAAGGGTGTGGGTTCAGGCCGCCTTTCGCACAGTATTCGGTACATGACATTTCCACCGGAACAAAGCAGTGGCCATCCACCATGGTGCCGCCCAGGCACGTTGTGGTCGTGGTCGGTGCAGCGGGTGGGGCCACAGGCGCAGCCGGTGGCAGAGGCGCCGTTTCCACCCGAACGGTCTGACCAGCCGAGTTCGGATAGGTGTAACCGTAGATACTATTACGGGCAACATTGGATAGAGTTGTGCGATCCGAGCCGCGGAATGTGAAATGCACATCCCAGGCGACCAGGTTCGTGGCTATGGTTTTGGTGATGGTCACACCAAACGGTGCATCAGCGGGCAAACGAATGTCATAACTCTTCCACGCATCCACGGAAGTCATAACCCTGATGCCATCGGCTGTGGTCGTGTTACAACCCACCTGCACGTTATCATCCTGTACATTAAACGGAGAACAGTCGACCAGATAGCCAGGGACACCCGTGCCTGATTCCGTGGGGCGATCATTGGCCTTGGTATCAGGGTCGAGGGCTATAGCCTGACTCGTCGATTTGGATTTTTCAGTGAGGGAAAATGACTTCTGCGTGCACGATTGCGCACTGAACAGGAGCATCAAAGCTGCCAGCCGAATTGTCATCAAACTGTTAAAAACCTGCATGTGCCACCTCATGGGCACAAGATCGGCATTTTCTGCACTCAACTTGAACGAATTTTTTATATAACGGAAAGCATTGGCAAAAGTTTGCCAAATCCGCGTCGAAAAAAATGCAAAAAAGATTGGGATCAGCTTTTTTGGAGCCAATTGACTTCCTGGAGATCGGCCGCCAGGCGCAGGACATCGGCGTCGCGTCCTTCGCTCAGCTTCAGACTGATGGACTTGTATTCATAGAAGGCGATCGCCGCCAGCTGATAGTGGCGACTGCGATAAAGCCAGCGGGCCAGGGCATTCCACACCAAAATCTCCTGGTCGATGTAGTAAAGACCCGAGATCTTAGGAAGAATTTTTTTGATATCAATCAGCCGTTTGGCAAAAGGAATTTCACTATCGTAGGCTTCTTCCAGCGATTGGGTGATGGCAAACAGCTGAGCATTCTTGGGCGATTCCATCACGCGCGAACCGACGAGCCGGCTGATCTTGGGCAGCCGTTCCAGCCACTGGGTTTTTTTATGACCTGCAGTCCAAAGATAGAGTTCGAGTTTATAGGAGCTTGAATACTCAGACTTTTGTTTGCGGAGCAGGCTCATCATCTCGGTCAGGTCACCTGACAGGCTCGACTCCAGGCAGCATTGCTCCCAGGTCAATTCCTGACGACAGCTCGCATCGGTGATTTCTGATTCGATGGCTTTGGCTTTTTCTATGCCGGCTTCGAGCTGACCCGAGATGCGCAGTGATTTTACGATCCAAACGCGAATGGTATCGGTGACCTTGGAATCATCACAGTCGGCCAGGGCTCGATCCAAAAAGTGCAGGGCCAATGAAGCATTGCCCAGCCGCAAGGCGTAGATGCCCATTCCCAGGTTCTGACGCGCGGTGTGCTCGGGAGGCATGATCGCCATCTGGGCAGCCAGCTGCCGTTCCCACAGCGCCTGCAGGATCTCACTGTTGGAATGATGGATATCACTGATAATGGTATGAAGTTCGGAATACAAAAACGAAACCCGCGTATGCCCGGGCTTGACGCCGGCTACGCGAAGGATCGCCTGACCCAGGTTGGAAAGATCCTGAATCTGCCTTTTCCCGAGCCCACCATAACGATCATGATGGACCAGAGCCGAAACGATAAAGACAAAACGGCGAAGCAACTGGTCCGAGTCCTCGGCCGATTCCAAAAACTGGATCTGTTCGAGGATATAGTTCAGACGCTCGGCCTCACCCGATTGCTGGAGGATTTGATCCAGCTCGATCTTGATGGCCTTCTTCGTCTCGTCGATGGCGGTTTTTTTCCAGCCTTCTCGCCCTTTACGGGTCATGCCTGCGACTCCAAGTTTTTTTCGCTTAGAGCTTAAGTCGGACGAGGCGGGGGTCTTACTTTATGGAGAATTTTATAAGGTTCCAGAATCCATAAAGAAAGCCTCAAGAATGGGCCGGAAGCTTGCACACAACTTGAAAGGCTGAAACAGGCTGGCGAATATTTCTGATTCATTTCAATCTTCTAGGATCCTGTGCCGTGAAAGCACGCCTCTTTTGGACAAAACTTCTTTTGTTCAGGGGCCAATTCATCTTGAATTTTAGAGGCTTAATCTTCTGGCGCGGCAGGTGTCTGGACCGGTTGGACAGCCCCATGAAGCCTCTTGAGTGGGAAGTCCTGATAATGATTGCAAGCCATCGCACGGCACAAAGCGTGAAATAAGAGAAGCAGGGTTACACACGCACGCTAGGTTTTCCCAGGTCACCTGGGAGTATAGTTGAAAGGAATAAGATGAAGAAGGAGTTCTGCAATTTTGTTTCTTGTTTCTAGTATCTCGTGACGTCATCGTCGTCGCAGCGATGGCGCTCATCGTCCCCTATCTCGGTGTAGTGGTTTCTTCAGGGGTGCTTCATCCTCAACCTGCGTCGCATCAGGTTGAACTTACGGATGAGGCACCTTATCCTTTTCAGGGTCTTCGATAATTCATAGGCTGAGCCGGCCGCGCATTCATCGGATATTTCAATTTAAAGCGATCGATCTGCTCCTGAGAGATTTTCAGGTTGGCATGCAGAACGTTCCAATTCACCTTCTCACTGCAGGGTGGTGTGGTGAGTGAACCCGCGTAATGAAACGCGGTTAAAGATGCTGGCAGAAGGCCGCGCAGATTCAGAGTCACATTATAAGGCTTGATGGGGGCATTGGCCTTGACCGGCATGTAATCCCAAACCGTTTGATAGCCGTGATGGACTTTGCCAGGATTGATAAAGGCACCGACCACCGCCAGCTGACCCTTGTCGTTCGCATGAACAAAATGCACTTCCATTTGATACGTCCGATTTTCCACCAGATGCTCACTGGGCGCATGGAAATGAAATTGTTTTAGTTCATAGCGTTCACCCGCGATCGTCGCGAAGTTGCCACGCTCGACATTCACTTGAACCGTATGACCGTTATCCAGGACTTGGAACGTGCTCGGTTTGTAATCGAGTTCGATCGCGTCCCGCGTGGGCCAGGTGTTCATGATATTGATCGGACTTTGCTCAAGTCCGGTGCTGCAAACTTTGAAACCATCGGCGATGTCGCCCCAATGCTCCGGACCTTGATCACCCGAATATTCCCAATGCGGACCGTGGGCAGCAGGAGCTTTGGCGGCAAGGGCCAGGGTGTGTTTGCTGCTTTTTTTTGCGTGTTTTGCTGCTGGTGCGTGTTTTGCAGCCGGCGCATGGGCCGCTGCTTTTGTATGTTCAGTCTTGTCACGCAATTTGGCTTTTTGGGCTGCCGACAAGGTGCGTGGAGCGGGTTCCTCGTGTTCATGCGTCGCGTCTTCATTTTCCTTGCGCAGCGCTTTATGCAGACGGTCTTCACCATCGTCTTCATCTTCATGGGAAACAGCCGGATGGGCGGACAGTTTCATCCGTGCTGCCGATTTGGATTCGACTTCATGAGTGATGGTGGTTTCACTGGGCTCGTCATGAGCCGCGTGATGGGCAGGCTCGGCCCTTTGGTGATCGTCTTCCACCACTTCGAGTTTTTTAGGGGCATGGCTGCTCCGGTTTTCGATCGCGAGTTCACTCTGAACCGAGAGGGATCCTGGACGCAGGAGCGGATAAAGACTGCCAAATCCCACCAGAAATCCAGCCATCGTCGTCATCAGGAGAGCCGGCACCGGTTTTTGGTGATAGAGCAGCGCCGCCATCAGAGAGAAACCTGTGATCACCACAGCACCCAGGCCGCACTGATGAACGAGCTGCATGCGGCTCGCAACGACTTCACCCGGAACCAGAAGAGGCAATGCGATCGTCACCACCAGATAGGCCCATAGGCCGCCCGTGAAAAAGAAGGCGGTTAGATTTTTAAAGAGGCTGTCGTGGAGTCTTCGCCAGAAGAAGCAGATGGAAAGACCAAGGCCGATGAAACCCAGCGTGGTCGATTGCGTCTGATAATCCAGTCCTGTGAGGGCTATGGTGGCCTTCATGCCTTCCAGAGCAAAGATCACGATCGCAAAGAGAACACTCATGATGATGTAAGTTGGTGTTCCCTGATCGGGTTGCTGATGGTGATCGGAATGACTCTTCGCCATTTCACGTACTCCTTTGAGGGGCGCTAACCCACTTGTAGGGAGCATCGGAGGCATTTGGGGGGAATTAAGAAAGACCTCCTTACAGTTGGGTAAGGAGGTCTGTTCTTCTCTTGAACCCGATCAGACGCTTGGCGTATGAGGCAGGGGTCCCACACTCATAAGGGGGCGTCCTATCAGGGTTTCGGCGACTTTAAGGTAAGTTTCGGCCAGAGCCACCAGGCGATTCACGGGAACGTTCGGAACCACGCCCTGGCCACTGAAACCCAAATCGAGAAGATAGCGTCGCACGGTCTCCTTGTCGAGCATCTCGGGAGCGTCGCCTCGGGCCAGATTGGTTTCATAATTGGCTTTAACCCAAAGGCGGGAGGAATCGGGCGTGTGAATTTCATCGATCAAGCGAATCTGTCCCGTCCCGTCACGACCGAACTCATATTTGGTATCGACCAGGATCCAGCCTTTTTCTGCGTATTTTTGTTGCCCGAATCGGAACAGATTCAAGGCCATGGTCGAAATTTCCGTCCACTCCTCCTGGGTGCAAACGCCCTGCTGCACGAGCTGCCTAGGCGTGGCATCTTCATCGTGTTCAAAGGCAGCCGCTTTGGTGGTCGGTGTGATAATCGGTTCGGGCAGGGAGCGGTAGGGTTCCAAGCCTTCAGGAAGTTTAACCCCACAGAATTCGCGCTCACCCTTTTGATAGGCCCGCATCATGCTGCCTGCCATATACCCACGCACCACCACTTCCACTTTGTACGGCGTGCAGCTGATACAGCGTAAAACGCGTTCATGGGGGCGTGACAGATAATGGGTCGGGACCACAGCGGCTGCGGCTTCGAGCCAGTATTGCGAAATGTCCGCGAGGATGGTGCCCTTGTAAGGTACGAGGCCAATAAAACGATCGAAAGCCGAGAGGCGATCGGTATGATAAATGAGCAGTTCGTTGTCGGTGCGAATCAATTCCCGCACTTTCCCGGCATAAACATTCTGGTGTTTCTGCTGGAATTCCTTTTTTTCCGATTCGGAAAATCCCTGGTAAGCGTGTTCGGTGACGGCTCGGTCGGGGTCGCTGCTATGAGCGATTTCTTTGAGCAATTCGCGAATGGGCTTCACGTGCGGTCTCCTTTGTAGGGTGCGCTACTTCCCTATCAGAAGAGAAGCAGACGCACAAACCGCTAAATCAGCGCGGAAGCGATGGATGTGGACCATCAGGGGTAAGATGTCAATATTATTATGTTTTTCTTGAGCCCAGGTTATTGCGATTGATCGAAATCAAAAGTCCTATCGCCGTGCATATAGTGAGCATGGCGGAGCTTCCATAGGAAAAGAAGGGCAGAGGGATACCCACAACCGGGAAAATCCCCATGACCATGGCCACATTGATGGCGAATTCCAGGAAAATAAGGGATCCGAGGCCAACCGCCAGCAGAGCGGTAAAGGTATCCTTACAGTGCTTGGCGATATCAAGAGCGATATAGGTCAAGAGGCCAAAGCCCATAAAAATCAAGACGCTGCCCCAAAAGCCATGCTCTTCCGAAAAAACCGAGAAAATAAAGTCGGTATGCCGTTCGGGAAGGAAGCGGAGGTGAGCCTGGGTTCCTTGCATAAAGCCTTTACCAAAGATGCCGCCGCTCCCCACCGCAATCAAGGACTGCAGGGCATGATAACCGGTATTTTGTGGATCAAGATTGGGATTGAGCAGGTTGAGAATCCGCAGTTTCTGATAAGGCATGAGCAGAGTATTCCAACCCACGGCCGCGATAAAAGGCATGGCCAGCAAAACCGCTGCGATGGAGCGTAGATCGATGCGGATAAAGGCCAACTGACAAATGGCGATGAGCAAACAAATGCCTGCAGTACCAAAGTCAGGCTGGGCAAAAATAAGCGCGAAAATGAGGCCCATCATCATAAGGAGTGGCATGAGATCGCGCAGTCGATAGGGCGAATCCTGCCGATTGGACGAGAAAAAGCGAGCCAGGAGCAAAGCCATGCCAATTTTGGCAAATTCGGAGGGCTGAAAACTCAGGGGCCCCAGGGAAATCCAACGCTGCGCGCCGCCTGCCACGCGACCAGTAAAAAGTACGATCATGAGCAGAACACATATCAACCCGACAAACCAGTAGGTATAGGCTGCGACCTGTTTGATGGAAACGATCCAGCCGAAAATCACAAACGCGCTGAGCGTGATCACCAGGTTGCGTGTCTGGGCCCAGAAAAATCCAGCCCCGACACTCGCGCTATATAGGTTGATCAAGCCAATGCCAAGCAAGCCTGTGAAGAGCAGAAGCAACATCGTAATCTGTGGACTGCTGGGCTTTTTGAGGTCGCCTTCCGGAAGCAGAAAAACGCCATCAGAATGTTTTCTCTTGTTTCTCATGTCTGTGAGCCTCGGCTGCAGGTTTTTTCTCGCCCTGACTGATATCTTTATGTGCGGCCGCCAGCGCGGCTTTTTCATTTTTCAGGCGCCAGTAAGCTTCGATGATTTTGCCCGCGACCGGAGCCGCGGAACGACCACCACCGCCGACGGTATCGTTCTGGCTGACGATGGCCACGGCAATTTCTGCATTTTCCACTGGGGAGAATGCAGCGAACATCGCATGCTCTTTCCAGTTCATCGACACATCCGCCTGGTTGCGGTTTTTCTTCAAACTCACGACCTGGACCGAACCGGTTTTGCCCGCGACCGTGGTGCCGGGAACGTTGGCATTTTTACCCGTGCCTTTGGGATCCATGACGACCGACATCAGGACGTTGCGAAGGACCTGGAAGGTTTCCGGCTTGATTTCGGTCACCTTGCGAATGAGTTCTGGCTGATGCTCGTAAACCGTTTCACCGACATGATTGGTGACGCGATTGACCGCGTACGGTCGCCAGACTTTGCCACCGTTGGCGATGGATGCATAAAGATTGGCCATCTGCACGGGTGTAATCAAGTCATAGCCTTGACCGATGGAAATATTCGGCGTGTCACCGGCGGCCCAAGGGAAGCGGTGCACCAGCATTTTCCAGGCCGAGGTGGGAATCAAGCCCGGACGTTCCATGTTCAATTTAATGCCCAGTGCCTGACCCAGGCCCAAGGCCTTGGCGTAACGTGCGATACGATCGACGCCGAGTTCCACACCGACCTGATAGAAATAAACGTCACACGATTTCATCATGGCCAGATTCAGGTTCACGGTGCCGTGACCCCGACGTTCATGGCAATAAAAGCGGCGATTCCCGAGCGTGAAGTGACCGGGGCAATGATAGGTTTTGTTCACATCCACGACGCGTTCTTCCAGAGCCGCAATGGCTACGACCGGCTTATACACCGAACCAGGCGGGAATTCACCGCCAGTGGTTTTATCGAGCAGAGGCTTGAAGGGGTTTTCCGTCAGACGACGCCAGTCTTCACTGGAAACCCCGGTTTGCATGGCTCTGGGATCGAAACCAGGCTCACTCAACGCGGCCAGGATCTCTCCGTTCTGAGGATTGAGCACCACAACAGCCCCGTTTTTACCAGCGAAGGCATCCCGTGCCGCTTTTTGCAGCTCCTTGTCCATGGTCAGTTCCAAATCAGAACCAGGAATGGCGGCGACACTCGGATACTGCCAGCCATTTTCTTCAAAGGACTGCGTTTGACGACCGAAGGCATCCACCTGGATCAGGCGATAGCCGCGACGACCGCGCAGATATTTTTCCCAGCGGGCTTCCAGACCTTGCTTGCCGATCAAATCACCCAACAAATAAGGATTGTCCGGAGTCGCGTTATTCAAATCTTCCATGGCTTTGGGATCGATCTCGCGCAGGTAACCGATCACGTGCGGCGGCACATCCGGTCCATAATCACGGCGAGGCGCAACGCGGACTTCGATGCCGGGCAGAAAGATTTTGTTGGCTTCGATAATGGACACTTCATGCTGCGACATGTTGCGTTTGAGCGTGATCGGCAGGAATTTCGGTTGACCCTGCGCCATTTCCAGGCGGGTTTCAAAGCGGCTGGTCGGCACATGCAAAAGGCGCGCGAGGATTTTGAAGGTGGTATCGCGATCGGAGACATACTGAGGAATAAAAACCAAATCAAAAAACGGCGAGTTGCCGAGCATCACCTCGCCATTGCGATCGTAAATAATGCCGCGCGGCGCGGGAATCTCAATGCGACGCACACGGTTGCGTTCGGAGATATCCTTATAGTATTCACCCCGATAGATCTGAACATACCAGAGACGAAACAGCAGGCCGCTGATCACACCCAGGATCAGGATACTGGCCCACATAAAGCGGGATTCGATCAGCAGACTTTCTTGTTTATGTATGCGGGTCATTGCGGTACCGGCTCCTCGGCATCAATCGTCATCCATTCGCGGGAAAGGTACATGCCGTAGCTGACAGTCACGATAAAGCGGACGACCTGCTGCGCTATGTACGCCGGCTGATGGAGTGAGGCCGTTTGCAAAAAGTTGATGACGAACACTTCAAACAGGATCACCCACAGCGAGGCCAGAGCATACGAGACCAGCCATGGCGTTTTGTAGCGCCAGGACAGTGCCGGCCGCACCAGTGAAATCACATTGGCCAGGATCCAGTAGGCGCAGATATAAAGTCCGGCAGGAACCGCGAGGCGCGTTTCCAATATCAAGGCGCCCACCAGGGCCAGGATATGAGCCTGCAGGGGTCTTTGCCGAATGAATGTGATCACGAGCCAAGGTGTGATGAGGTCCAGATAGCCGAGTGAGCCAAAGAGATAAGGCAGGATCGTGATCTGGATAAAGCCAATGATCAAGAGAAACAGGATGTCCTTGGTCAGGCTGCCCGTGTTAGGCCTGGGTCGCCACTTTTTGAGAGTGCGACGCGTACGAGTCAAGGCATCTCGGCGCTCGAGGATGTCCATTTTCAGCCACCCTTTTGCTCATCAAATGGTTTGTCCAGCCAGGATTCTCCGGCTGTTTCGATAATCTTTTGCAATTCCTGATCGTGATTTTCCAGCACGATCACTTCCTCGATCCGATCAAAATCGGTCCAGGGTTCCACTGTAATGGTCTGGGAAATATTATCGGATTCATAGCTGATACGTACGACTTTGCCGACCGGCAAACCCTTCGCAAATCCACCGATGATGCCTGACGTGATCAACGTATCACCGATGCGCACTTCCGCGCGTCGATTCAGTTTCAAAAGACAGTGAGTATCGGCACCCTTGAGTACGCCGCGCACGCGGGTCCTTTGCAGGAGGACGTCGAGGTTAAAGTTGGCGTCGACCAAAAGATGCACGTCAGCAAATTTTTGTCCGGTACGAATCACGCGGCCCACCACGCCCTCGGCGGTGACGACCGGCATGCCCACCTTGACTCCATCGCGCTTGCCCTTGCTGACCCGCAGCGTTTTAAAGCTGGGATAACTGCGCGCGCCGATCACTTCAGCGACCAGATGCGCACCCTGGAAATGTTGTGTGAAACCTAAAAGATTCCGAAGCCGCGTGATCTCCTGCAGCTTGTCTTCATAGTCGAGCAGTTTGGTTTTCAAAACCGCGACATTCGACTTGAGCTGAGTATTTTCCTTGGAAACGCCGGTCAGCGCAAAATAATGATTCCACACGCGACCAAAGAAACCGCTGCCGTTATCCCAGACATACTCGAAGGGATAGAGAACTTCCTGGGTGACTAACGTCAACGTTGATCCCGTACTCCAGGGACTGAGAGTCGAGGATAGGAAGACGAACGGCGACAGAAGCGATGCCACCAGGACTAACCGCCAAAAAAATCTGGCCTTGCTTTTCGCCATGGACACTAACTCCAGGATCGCGTCGGCCCCGATGGGGCTGGCATGGAAACGTAGGTGAAGGAAAGGCTCAGGGGAAGACCCACTGAGCCATACAACCTTATTGGCTGTCTCATTGCAAACGATAATTCGTGGATCGGCAGCCTAAGAAAGGGATGGTCCTGCTTAACGCAAGGCCACATTGCTCAAAATATCAATCTGATCCAGCGCCTTACCGCTACCCAACACGACAGCTGTCAGCGGATCTTCAGCGATCATGATAGGCAATCCGGTCTCTTCGCGCAAAAGAATATCGAGGTTTTTGATGAGAGCGCCGCCACCAGCGAGCACGATCCCTTTGTCCACGATATCAGCGGCCAATTCAGGAGGGGTCTTCTCAAGGGCGATGCGAACCGTTTCCACAATGGTATTGACGGGTTCAGCAATGGCTTCACGAATTTCCTCAGAGGCGACTTCGATGGTTTTGGGAATACCAGCGACCAAATCGCGACCCTTGACGTGCATGGTCTGAATTTCATCATCGGGATAAGCGGTGCCGATGGCGATTTTGATTTGTTCCGCCGTCCGCTCACCGATCAACAGGTTATACTTTCTTTTAAGGTAGTTGACGATGGCTTCATCCATCTTGTCTCCACCTACGCGCACCGATTTGGAGTACACAATACCAGCCAGCGAAATCACCGCAACTTCAGTCGTTCCACCGCCGATGTCGACGATCATGTTACCGCTTGGTTCGGAAATAGGCAGACCAGCGCCGATCGCAGCAGCCATCGGTTCTTCAATCAAATGAACTTCACGCGCGCCAGCGGATTCTGCCGATTCTTTAACAGCGCGCTTTTCCACTTCTGTGATGCCGTAAGGTACGCAGATGATGATACGAGGTTTCACCATGGTCCGGCGATTGTGAGCTCGCTCAATAAAGTAGCGCAGCATGGCTTCGGTAATTTCGAAGTCTGCAATCACGCCGTCTTTCATGGGACGAACAGCGACGATGGAACCGGGTGTCCGGCCCAACATGTCCTTAGCTTCTTTGCCCACTGCGAGTATCTTTTTGCCTCCGCGAACGTCCCTTTGCACAGCGACGACGGAAGGCTCGTTCGTCACGATGCCTTTGCCTTTGACATAAACAAGAGTGTTGGCGGTTCCCAGGTCGATAGCCAAATCATTCGAGAACATTCCAGCCAACCAGTCGAAAATCATCCCCTATCTCCTGTTTCCAATAAACGATTTCTGTTTGCAGCTTATTATTAAAGCACGTTCTTGCGCATCCTCCAAACAAAGAAAGGGCCTGACCTCAAAATTTTCGAGATCTTCGGAGCCAGCGCTGTCTTCGTCCCGAGACGATCGAGCGGCCCCTCAGAATTGCCACTGCTTTGGGCAGAGGAATCGAGTCACGGTGAAGCCACAAAATCCTTGCAATCCATCTTAACGGCGCTCTCGCACTATGGTAAAGGTAGTAGCTTATCTTGTGCGCATGGGTAAATTGCGTCAAAAAGTACAGAATCAACTCTCAGCGTTGGGGAAAAAGGGGTCTAGGATGCTTAAGTGGAAGAGAACGACGGACTTGGACGCCAAGTCGATTACGAAGTCTTGGCAGTCTTATACCGTTTTGATTTTGGCCATGGGGGCCATGCTGTTCTTTGGCGTGTGTCAGCCGAATGAGGGTGGATTCATTCCCCCGACCGGTGCCGCTGCTTCTGTTGATGGCATTAAAATCAGTTCGCTGGACTTCCGCCGGGCTCATAGCAATATGACAAACCAGTACCAGCAACAGTTTCGGGATCAGTTTGATCCGGTGGCGATGGGTATTTCCCAGCGTGTGGTCGATCAATTGGTTGACTCGACTGTGCTGTACGCCGAAGCTACAAAAAACGGCATCTATGCCACTGACGAAGAAATTGAAAAACTGATTGTCGAAGGTGAGTACTTTAAGGGCGAAAAAGGAACCTTCGATCCCGAACTTTTCAAACGCTATCTGAAAAGCCAGGCGCACACCGAGCAAACTTTCACCGAAGAGATCCGCCGGAACCTCGTCGTGAATAAGTTCCGCACCTTGCTGTCGAGCACCTACCGCCCGACCGCGAAGTTCGCCGAGATCAATTACCTGATGGACGAATCCAAGGTGAACGTGGAGTACCTGCGTCTCGATCCAGGCGCCATTCCGGTAAAAATTGATCAGGCTGAAATCGACAAATTCATGAAAGAAGGCGGTGACGCCAAGGTCAAGGACTACTACGAGAAAAATAAGAGCGAATTCAACCAGGATAAAAAGGTCAAGGCCCGTCACATCCTGATCGGTTTCAAGGAAGGCCGTTCGGCCGCTGGCGAAGCCGCCAAACGTTCCAAGGATGACGCCAAGGCTCTGGCTCAAAAAGTGGCCGCAGAAGCCAAGGCGAAAAGCGGTGAATTTGCCAAGCTGGCGGAAAAATACACAGACGATCCATCGGGCAAATCCAAAGGCGGTGACCTTGGTTTCTTCAAGAAGGACCAGATGGTCAAGGAATTTTCGGACGTGGCCTTTGCTATGCAGCCGGGTGCCGTGAGCGACGTGGTGGAGTCACCCTTCGGTTTCCATATCATTAAAGTCGAAACCGTCCAGGAAGCCAAATCCGTCGCGCTGGAAGAAGCGCAAAAGGATATTGCGGAAAAGCTGATCGCCCGCGATAGAAAACCAGCGATGCTGGCCGAAAAAGTCAAAGCGCTGCAAGCTGCCCTGAAAGAGGGCAAAGGCGACGACATGATGAAAGAGCTGCAGGTTGCCTGGAAGGAAACAGGGGACTTTGGTCTCGGCTCACGCGTGATTCCCGGTGGTCTTGGTTCAGACCCGGCTGTTCGTCAGGCGATCGCGGCTTTGAAAAATCCTGGCGACATGGCTCCGGAAGCTGTCAGCGTCAACGGGGTTCAGTATATCCTACGTCTGAAGTCGAAAACGCCGGCTGACATAGCCAAGCTGGATGAAACCAAGCGTAAAGAGATGGTCGAGTCGGCCAAGTTCATGGAATCCTATCCGCTCTTTAACGCTTTGACATCGCAGATTCGTAAAAAATATGAAAGCGATGGAAAAATCTATAAAAATCCGGATTTTGTTCAGTATGATGCTCTGCTGACCCGCAAAGTTGAAGACTGAGTAGCATAGTTCCCACGGAAGCTCTGTGGTATCCTGTCAAAAAGTCTTAGACAGATGCCCAGAGCTTTTTGCATTTAAGCGAGCCGCCAATGACCAGGGCTTTGATCATTCGAAAACCTACGAATCTGGAGCAGCATCAGCAGCTTCAGGCGCAGAGCCTTGTCGTCTCCACGGACCCCGAATATTTGCAGATGGCGACAAGGTCGCATGAAGAGCACTATGCCTGTCTCGCCAAACTGAAACAAAGTCTGCTGGATCATCAGATCGAAATTTTGGAAGCCGGCCGCGGTCAGCATTGGCCGAAAGGTGATTTCGATGTGGTGATCGCCCTGGGTGGTGATGGCACTCTCATCACCGCCAGCTACGGTCTGCGCCCGGGCATGCCGCTGATCGGTATTCGCTCATCCTCGGCCAGCGTGGGTTTTCTGTGTGCGGGTGACCAGAGCAATGTCGATGATGTCATTCAGCGATTTGTGGACGGTCGTTTGATTTACGTCGAACGTCAGCGTCTCAGCGCCCGAATTGATCGCGCGGCGGGCGGTACGGAATCCATTCAAACGCCAGCCCTCAACGATTTTCTTTTTGCGGCCGCAAGTCCCGCGGCGACCACACGCTATCGCATTGGTTTTCAGGATCGGATCGAATCCCACCGATCCAGCGGGATCTGGATTGCGACAGCGACGGGTAGCACAGCGGCGATCGGTGCCGCCGGTGGTGTGCCCATGGATGCCGGTGATCAGCACCTGCAGTTTCTGGTGCGGGAGCTTTATCATCGGAAAGAGGAAGGCCTCGTCATCACGCATGGCTTTGCCGATCCAGTTCAGGATGACTTCTGGATTGAAAACCACTGCCCTGCTGCCATGCTCGCTTTGGATGGCGAAAAACAGGTCTTACGTATCAATTTCGGTGACGTGATTCGATTCACGCACGCTGAGCGCATTCGCGTCGCCATTCGACCCAATTGATTCGGACTTCGGTTATACTCGTGGTAGGGAGGGTCCAATCATGAGATGCCGTTGCGTTGTGATCTTAGCCGGGTTTTTCTTCTTTGCCTGTAAAACCGTCGAACCGCCTGAACCGCAGGCCCCGATTCCAGCTGCGGGCGCTCCGGCTGCGGCCACCACCACTCCTGTCAAACCTTCATCCTCTTTGCAGTCAACGCCCCATCTTGTGACACCGGGTCCCGACGAGGTTCTGACTCGCCGCAGTGCCAGCGCCCGTTGTCCGACATCGGTCGAACTTGACGAGATCGAGCGCGCGGTTCACGTTCTGGGTCGGGATACCATCGACCTTGTCCACGAAGACCTGACTTACCTCAAGCGTATGATGGCTCGGACGGACCGGGACGGGATCAATTCCTGCTGCAATCAACTTGAGCAGCTGGTGCAGGACTGCGAGATTATGAATGAAGACAAACCCTCGGCTGAGGCTTCGCTGGATAAAATTCGGAAGACCACTTTATTACTTTGCCCAGCTGGCTAAAGCCGGAAGACCGCTTTGCTACGTGGCCCGGCAAGACTACTTGACTACTTTGTCCCACTTGCTAAAGTCGCCCCATAATGGGCCAGCATGCGAATCAAGGCATCACGGTTGACGGGCTTGGTCATATGATTGGAAAATCCTTTGTCCAGGCACTGCTGCCTTTGTTCCTTGAGCGCATGAGCGGTCAGCGCGATAATAGGCAGCTGATAGCCGAGGCGACGAAGTTCCACCACGGCCTCGAAGCCATCCATCACCGGCATCTGGATATCCATCAGCACCACATCATAGGCCTTGCTTTGAATCATCTCAATGGCTTCGCGGCCATTGTTGGCTAGCTCTGCGTTACATCCTGCAATTTTCAGAAAACGCTGCACCACGATCTGGTTATCAATCGAGTCTTCGACCAGCAGAACCTTCAAACCATCGATGCGAACTGTCTGTCCAGGGACAGATGATGACGTCTGGCGGCCCAGGGCGTTGTTCGAACTCTGGAACAGCACCCGACTCGTGCGACCCGAGTCAATGGTGATGGTAAACGTGCTGCCGATACCCGGCCGGCTCGTCGTCAATTCCAGATCGCCGCCAAGGCCTTCGGCTAGTTTCTTGGAAAGCGTCAGACCCAGACCCGTGCCTCCGAACTTGCGGGTGGTGGAGACATCCGCCTGGCTAAAGGGTTTGAAAAGTTTATTGGCCTGCTCGGCCGAGATCCCGGAGCCGGTATCGGTGACAATAAAGGCCAGCAGGTTTTGATTCTGCGGCCCGATGACGGTTTTCACTTTCACCTCGATCGATCCTCGTTCGGTGAATTTCAGGGCGTTGCCGACAATATTCATCAGGATCTGCCTGAGACGCAGACTATCCGTTTGCACGGTCGCCGGAATCGGTCCATCGGCCGAGACGATCAGACTGATGCCTTTTTCCGCAGCCTGCAGATGCAAAAGCGTGGTGATGTCAGTGAGGATCTCCTCGATCGGCACCTCCTGCTTTTCAAAATCCAGCTTGCCGGCCTCGACCTTGGAAAGATCCAAAACATCATTGATGATGTTGGAAAGAAGCTCACCATTGCGCTTCAAAGCGTTCACATAATTCACGCGTTCCGAGGGCCTGATGCCCTGACTCACCAAAAGTTCCGAGTAACCGAGGATGGCACCGAGCGGAGTGCGAATTTCATGGGACATGTTGGCTAAAAATGCACTCTTGGCTGCACTGGCAGTATCGGCGGCTTCCTTGGCAATCCGCAAGTTTTCTTCAAAGGATCGCTGGTCGGTAATATCGGCAAGCACGGTGATGACCCCGCGTGGTTCGGCTGAACCCTCACTGATATCCGGAATACAGGTCACATGACAGAGGCGGGGCCGGCCCTGAAAATAGAACTCATATTCAAACATGAGTTTGGGATCAGGCTGATGCGAAAACTGCGTCCGCATTTTCTCCTGCACTTCCGATCCGAGGGTCTTGAGGACCGAGCGTCCATGCACAGCATCCCGGTCGAGGTTTTGCCACTGCAAATAGGTGTCATTGGCGAACAGGATGTTCTGCTGCCGATCAAAATAGATGATCGCATCGGGGAGAGCATCGGTGATGGTACGAATCTGATTGGCACTGTGCCGCAGCTCTTCGGTTTGTTCGGCGACCTGGCGTTTCAACTCCTGCTGCAGAAGCTGCTGCTTTTCGTCGGCAGCACGACGTATGGTAATATCGCGGGTGATGATGGAATAACCCTGCACATGTTCCTGGCTGTCATAGACAGGCGTAATGATCACTGTGGCAAAGAACCGTGAACGATCCTTGCGCAGGCGCCAGCCTTCCTCTTCAAATTTGCCCAGCGTGAGGGCAATCTCCAGTTCCCGGGTCGACGTCCCCTGTTCGTTGGCTTCCGCAGGATAGAATATGGAAACATGCTGACCCATCACTTCATGGGCGCTATAACCGGTTAAGCGTTCCGCCCCACGGTTCCAATTCAGGATGCAGCCTTCCGTATCGAGCAGAAAAATGCCGTATTCCTGAACCGAATCGACCAGCTCACGGTAGCGTTCCTCGCTGATCCGAGTTTTCACCTCAGCCTGCTGCCGTTTTACAAAAAGACCCAGGCGAATAGCCAGATCCTGCAGAACTTCCTGAATTTTCTTGTCCGTGACGCGGGGATGAGAACTGACAAATTCGATGATACCGACATGATCATTGCCGATGTCGATGATGAGTTGCAGGTGACTGGAAAACGGCGCTTCGGGCACGATGAGGGCTTGTACGATCGAGTCCGCCACATAAGGCAGAACAGGCGCCCCGCTTAACCGATAGGTCGCTTCAAATTCCTCAACCAAAGGGTCCCTGTTGTTCCAGGTTTCCTGGAGTGTCAGGGTATGGGATTCCGTGCTTCCCTGCCACACAGCGCCGAATTCCCAGCCGAGACCGGTGCAGGTGATGTGAATAAAGCGGCGGAACGCATCATCAATCGACTCCGCATCGACCAAAGCTTTCGTGACTTCGAGCTGCGTATTCTGCAAAACCTCTGCCTGCACGCGTTCGCTCGCATCGTGAATGAAAATTCCAAAGACGATATCGGCATCCGACTGCACGAGGGTGGTATTGATATCCGTCGGGATCTCCCGACCATTTTTGGCCAAAAGATTCATGCGGCTGAGGGTCAGGAAATAATCCTTGGGACTTTTATGGTTGTCCTGATAGCGAGCCGGGATGAATTTATCAATAAAGAGGGATCCGAGCAGTTCATTCTGCTGCCAGCCCGTCAGCAGCAGCATCTGTTTGTTGCAAAACGTAATGCGCCCTTCAGTATCCACGGTCACGAACGCATCCATCGCGGAATGGAGTATGGTGCGGTACCTTTGCTCCGCTGTTTCCAATTGATCGATGCTCGGAAAGGCCAGCGCTTTGGGCAATAAGAAATACAGCGCCACCGCTGTGGAAACTGACACCAAAGCCGTGATGGCTTTGGTCAGACCCTGCAGGGCATAATAGGGCTGCCAGACGGTGAGGATTTCGACAAAGTGCGTCACGCCACAGGCCGTAATAAACATCGCAAAGAGCACAAAGATCCAGTTGAAGTCCAGATCACGACGCTTACGGACCAGCTGAATCAGTAGCCATGGAATCCCGAAATAAGCCAGGCTGATGAAGACGTCCGAGAGCACGTTCAACCAAAGGATATCCGGCCGCCACAGATAGCAGTGACCGTGCGGCATAAACGTTTCCGTGTTAAACAGACTTCTGAAAAAGTCCATAGCGCCTGGCCTCCGATGGTTACGGCATACCGAAGGATTAGAAATTCCACTGCAGGAGGTTGCCTGTCGCAACACCCAAAAGGTTGGCAACAAGATCCTGCTGATCGAATTTGCGACCGCTTTTTTGATCCGAAACTTCTTTTAACAGGCCAGCGGTGAGCACCAAGCCTGATGACCATCCACGACAGGCAGGAGAAACATTCTGCGTCTTCTCAATCGCCTGACAGGTTTTCATGGTCGCTTCGACTGCTATAGAGGATAACCCAAAATGGGCTGCTTTGTCTGTTGGCAATGTAGCAAAGCCAGCTCCCAAAGCAGGGGCAGCGAGCGTGAAGAGAGCCAGGACCGACCCTCTGTAACAAAATTCATACAGGCCACGAACCGATGGCAAAGTTGTCCCTCCTTGACGAGCAGGGGTTTGTAATGTCTTCTTTTGATTGGCACAGAAGACTTGTTTTGTCCACGAAGGAATGACGAGGTATGATGGAAGGAGCAGGCTTCTTTCGTTGTCTGAACAAGGTGATTGAACATGGCAAGCTCCCCGAATGCTTTGACCGTCAAGTACACGATTCACGCTCCGGCTCAGGAAATTTTCAAAGCCTGGATCACGCCGCAGCTCCTGCAGCGCTGGGGGCCGGAACGCGCGGTGGTGGATGCCCGCGTTGGCGGCCAGTATCGCTTTGAGACGCGCGTTGACGGAAGTCCCAAGGATCTACATCTCGTCACGGGAGAATATAAGCAGCTGGTGCCTGGGCATCTTCTGGTGAAAACATGGGTTTATGAAGGTCCGGAAGCTCCCGGCAAGAAAGTCGAGTCGCTGGTCACAGTGAATTTCACCGAACTGGCGCCGCGGGTGGTGGAGCTGGAAGTGACCGAGGAGGGCGATGAGCTTGCCGATGAAGAGGCTCGTGAAGCGGGCCAGCAGGCTTGGATGGAAGCTTTAAAAATGCTGGAAATCCTATGTTCCGCCAAATGATAGATGCCGGCTGATCCAGTGGCCCTGTGAGATACAGGCCTGAATCAGAAAGCCGCCGGTGGGTGCATCCCAATCCAGCATTTCACCGGCGCAGTAAACCCCCGGATGGCTTTTTAGCATCAAAGCTTCGTCCAAATTCTGCCACAAGAGTCCACCTGATGATGAAATCGATTCACTCAGCGGCCTGGGGCGCTCCAATTGCAATGGCAAAGATTTAATGAGATGGGCGAGTGCTGTCCCATCGCGCGTCGCATCGGGCGGAGCCATATGAAACAGCAAAGCTTTGCTGCCAGGGCTCAGTTGCAAATACTTCTGCGCGCGTCGCATCGGCGAAAGATTTTCCTTGGACTTTTGCAGGCGTTGCATCACCTGCTCGGTCGTCAGATCCGGTTTCAAATCCACCTGAATCAGGCCGGGCATGCCCGCAAAATAAATGGGGGTCCCCTCGAGTCCATAGTGCGTGACGACCAGATCGCCTTTGCGTTGGCCACGGGCCGACGTCAGCTGGATATTTTTGATGGGCTGCCCTTCCGCTTCCTGCAAAAAGGCGGCAGGCCATGCGACTTCAAATCCGGTGTTGGACGGTGCGAAATCCTGAAAACCAAGACCTTTTTGCTGAAACATCGAGGGCCAGCTAAGACCATCGGTGGTTTCATAACTGCCCCCACCCAGCGCAAAGACCAGCGCATCAAACGAACCCAGGCTTCGCTCCTGACTCAGGAGTTCCCAGCCCGCATCACTGGGGCGAAAATCCGTGCACAGCGTATTCAAGGTGATGGTGACGTTCAACTCCTCCAGGCGCCGTTTCCAGTTCCGCACTAAAAGAGCCGCGTGCATGGTCTCGACAAAATACCGTTGGCTGGTTCCCAGAAATGTCCCGATGCCGAGCTTCTGTTCGATAAAATCCAGCCAATCCTGGGGACCAAACGCACCCAGACAGGCTTTCCAGTGATCCGCCGGTCCCGTGTAATGCCGGGCGAAAAGATCAAGCGGAAGGCTGTTGCTGATATTCAGCCCCGAGCCACCGGCGATATAGAGTTTCCAGGAAAGGCCTTTGCGCTTGTCAAACAAAGTCACAGCATGACCCGCGCTGGCCAAACCATCGGCGACCATGAGGCCGGCCGGTCCGCTGCCGATGACAGCTATACGGCGTGACCGATTCACTGGAAAACGCCCACTTCGCGCCAGATTTCGCCGCGTATCGTTTCCAGGATAAGATCCTCGCCGTCGTGACCCAGGACATAATTGTGATTGATCGGCACCTTGCCCGAAGGTGTGTCAAGAGCATAGGTGGGAATGCCGAGACCCGTGATATTGCCGCGCAGGGACTTCATCACTTCAATGCCGCGTCGGACAGAAACACGCAGATGCTCGGTGCCTTCGACAGCGTGGGGATGAAACACATAATAAGGACGAGCCCGAATCCGTAGCAGGCCGCGGCACAGAGCCATCATGCGTTCGGGGCTATCATTCACGCCGCGCAGCAGCACGGCCTGGTTGCCGACGGGAATGCCAGCATTGACGAGGTTGGCGACCGCCTGGGTGGCTTCCGGCGTGATTTCCTCGATGCAGTTGAAGTGCGTGTTCACATAAATCGGATGATACTGAGCCAGCATGCGAGCCAGTTTTGCCGTGACTCGATAAGGCAGCGTCACAGGCGTCCGGGTTCCGAAGCGAATAATTTCCACGTGAGGGATCGCGCGGATTCTTTGTACCAGTTGCTCCAGAGCCTGATCGGACGCCATGAATGCGTCACCGCCAGTGATCAGGACATCGCGAATGGCTGGGTTACTGGCAATATAGTTGATACCGTTATCAATGATCGTGCGGTTGAAATGAAGACCGACTTCGTCGTCCCGTCTTTTGCGAAAGCAGTAGCGACAGTACACAGGGCAGAGCTGAGCCACGCAAAAAGCCACACGGTCGGGATACACATGCACCACTTCACGAACCGGTGAATGCGGGACTTCTGACAAGGGATCCGCAACGCCAAGCGAATCCTTCAGCTCTTCGACCCGGGGCAGCGCCTGGAGCCTTATCGGACATTCTGCATCCCCGGCATCAATGTTCGGCAGCATCAGTCCCATATAGTAAGGGGTGATGCCGGCATTGAAAAGTTTCTGCAATTCGGAAAAGCCACGCTTTTCCGTGTCCTCCAACTGCAGCACAGCCGAGGCCTGGGCAGCATCCATCACCTGATGCTTCATCTGCCAGCGCCAATTGATGAAGCTGTGTGGACTCACTCCAAAGCGTGCGGCGGTCTTGGACGTCAAGGAACCAGGATCGTTCGCCAGAGCTAAAAATTCTTCTGGGATCAATTGAGATGCGGTATCCTTGGTTTCCATATCCGTCCTTCTATGTCGTAGTGGCGTTTCCGCGTCGCCGCATTGTATAGGAGCCAGCGTTGAAGATCAATCGTCTCGTCTTAGCCTCGACCTCACGTTTTCGGCGGGTTTTACTGGAACAATCGGGGATCCAGGTCTTCGGAATCGCGCCGCAGTGCGATGAAGAGGCCATTGTTGGATCCGACCCCTGGCAAACCGCGCGTTTGCGGGCCGATGCCAAAGCCTTAAGTGTCGAAATGGGGGCCGTCCATGAAAACTCAATCGTCATTGCCGCCGATCAGGTCCTGGAATTCCAAGGCCGTGCGTTTGGCAAAGCTGCTGATGAAGATGAGGCACGTCTCCGTTTACGTGAATTCTCGGGTCAGGTGCATCGATTGCATAGTGCCTTCAGTCTCGCCTTCTATGAAGCCGATCATGCCGAGCCTAAACTTTTGTCCTCGGAAGTTGTGACAGCCACTCTGGGCATGCGCACCCTCGCGGCTGATGAGCTGGAAGCCTATCTGCGCACCCGCGAATGGGAAGGCTGCGCCGGCTGTTATCAGTACGAAAACAAAGGCGCGCAGCTGTTTGATTGGGTGGATGGTGATCACACGACCATCATTGGACTTCCGGTTCTGGCGCTGCTTAAACAGCTGCGTAAGCTCGGGATCAATACCCTGACTCAACCGATGGGTCCCTGGACCTGTGAAACGGTTGATCCTGCGCGCACGCTTGAGCTTGGGCAGATTTGATTCAAAACACAACGCGGACAATCCGGTTGTCGTGCCTTGCAAACATAGCGGCCCAGGAGAATAAACCAATGGTGGGCATCAGGCAGATAGGATGGCGGCACCAGATCGAGCAGAACCAGCTCGGCTTTTTCCGCCGCCTTTTCGCCCTGTAGCCCCAGCCTCTGCGTGACCCGAAACACATGCGTATCGACAGCCAGAGTGGGATGTCGATGCAATTCACCCAGAATCACATTGGCCGTTTTACGACCGACGCCGGGAAGGGCTTCCAGCTCTTCACGCGTTTGTGGGACGCGACCCTGATATTTTTCCTGCAGAATCGCAGTGAGTTTCGCTACATTTTTAGCCTTGGTCGGCGCCAGGCCAATCGATCGAATACGCTGTAAAAAACCCTGCTCACCCCAGCTCAGCATTGTCTCTGGCTTAAAATCCTGCGCGTAAAGCGGTTCCATGACCTTGTTCACCTGCTTGTCGGTGGCCTGGGCCGAGAGCACCACAGAGACCAGCAGCTGATAGTCGGTGAAATAAATCAATTCGCAACGCGGGTCTGGATTTTGCTCGCGCAGTTTTTCCAAAATTTGGATGACAGCTTCGCGACGGCGAGCGAGGGAGGCAAGGCGTGGCACAGAATCCTCCCTGGACTGGCTTGCTTATTCAGAAACTTCCAAAGTCACATCACCGTAAACCTTGCACTGACAGGCAAGACGTTCATTCGGTTCGGCAGCCATGGTTTCGAGGAAATCCTTTTCATCATCCTGAATGGGGCTGATGCTTTCAGCACCTTTGATGACCTTGACCATACAGGCTCCGCAGGCTCCGTCCCGGCAACCGAACAGTATGGATGTATCATGTTCTTCGCACATGTCGATCAACGCGTAGCCATCTTTGACGTCCAGCGTGAGATTGTCGGTTGTTATGTGTACTTTTGGCATATAATCTCCTGTTAGCGAGGCGTCTCGTTCCGTATCCGGTGTGGAACCTCAATATAAGAGCGTGGCCAAAAATGTCTATCACTAATCCAAGGAAATTTCAGGAAAATTCTTGATTGTTTCCAGGTGAAAAATAATCTATTTATATCATAGGGTTAAGATAACCATTCCACACCGGAATGAATCCAAATACCGGGATTGTGGCAATTCATGACGGGCATCTGAAGAGAGTTACCAAGCCTCGCATGAACTGCTAAATTAGGTGACTTTCATTCTTAAGTTGGTGAGTCAGGAGCAAACAATAGATGAATCAAATCAAGAGCGGTCTCGGGACTAGTCTTGTTGGATGGAATATGACGAGCTGGCTGGCATCGGCCGCCAACAGCTTTGACGACCACGATGTGGAACTGGTGTACTGCGGCACGGAAGTGACGACCGAACGATGCCTCAGTTTCATCAAGGAAACGATTCCAGCCTGGCAAAGTCGGACCGTGAATTTTGATGAAGGTGAACTTTTTGTTCTGAGTGGTCAGCAAAGGCCAGTCATTATCATGCGTCCTAAGCCTCCTACCGAAGCGCAGAAGCGTGACGGCGGACTCCTGTCTCCCAGTGCCTATGGCCAGGCTCGCGACCTTGTCGGACGTGCCGTCAGCGAAGCGCGTAAACTCAAGGCGCAAAAAATAAATGTACGCTTTGAATCGTGTCAGGATCGGGAGATCCTCGGGGCTTTGGTCGGCATGGAAATGGCGGCTTATTCCTATAAACAGGCCATGGCTCCCCAGCCGGCACCCTTGCCCGCTTTGGGATTGTCCGTGAAAGGTGAATGGAAAGATGAGGCGCAGGCCATCGCGATGGGAACAAATATTGCGCGGCATCTCGTCAACTCACCGCCCAATCTTTTGTATCCTGATTCCTTTGCCAACGCGCTTCATGAACTCTTCAGCAACGTTCCTGGTATGACCGTCGATATTTGGGATGAAGCGCGCCTGCAAAAAGAAAATATGGGACTGCTCCTGGGCGTCGGTCAGGGTTCCGATCATAAGCCTCGCCTGGTCCATCTGAGGTATCGGCCGGAAGGCAAGCGCGAAGCGCCCCTGGCTTTGGTCGGGAAAGGCATCACGTTTGACTGCGGTGGTCTTGATATCAAGGATCCGGCCGGCATGCGCCTGATGAAAAAGGATATGGGTGGGGCGGCTGCAGCCATCGGTGCTCTTTACTGGATGACACGAAGTGCCTTTGCGCGTCCGCTTGATGTTTATATCCCGCTGGCAGAAAATGCCATCTCAGGAAAATCGTATCGGCCCGGCGATATCCTGCGTGCCAGGAATGGAATGACGGTCGAGATTCACAATACCGATGCTGAAGGCCGACTGATTCTGGCTGATGCCATGGCCGTGGCCGCTGCGCAAACCGGCGCCGATAAACCAGCGGCCATCATGGTCGTGGCGACGCTGACCGGTGCGATTAAAATTGGTTTGGGTTCGGATGTGGCGGGTTTCTTCAGCAACGATGAAGCCCTGGGTCAGGTCATTAGCAAGCGTTCCCAGGAATGGGGCGATCTGATGTGGCGGATGCCCTTGTTTGATGGCTATCGCCCGCGTTTGGAAACCAATGTTGCGGATATTAATCACTGCGCGACCGGATCCTATGGTGGGGCCATCACTGCGGCACTATTTCTGGCCGAGTTTGCCAAGGGCTACCCTTTCTCGCATATGGATATCTATGCATGGACGGATGGTGAGCGCGGCGCTCTGCGGGAAGGCGGTGGCAGTGGCCAGGCTGTGCAGTGCCTGGCCGGTGTTTTGCAAAGCTTTGGTTTGTAACGGAAGAGGAGATAGATTTTGGATTCCATCGTGTTCGAAGTTTTGTTCATCCTGGCTTTGATTATGCTCAACGCATTTCTTGCAATGTCAGAGATGGCGATTGTTTCCTCGAACAAGGTGCGACTCCAGTCGCTGGCCAACCAAGGCAAGGTCGGAGCTCGCGTGGCTCTGAACCTGATTGAAGCCCCCTCGGATCTGCTTGCTTCTGTCCAGGTCGGCATTACCATGGTCGGTGTGCTGGTGGGTGCCTTCGGTGGTTCCACCATTTCAGCCAAGCTGGCCTTTTGGATTGAAACTTCGGTTCCCCTGCTGGCTCCTTGGTCGAATGGCATTGGCCTGGGCGTGGTCGTGGTGATTTCCTCGTATTTCTCGCTGATCCTGGGCGAACTCGTGCCCAAGCGGATGGCGCTGAATAATCCAGAGCAGACGGCGTCTGCGGTCGCCCGTTCCATTCGAATTCTGGCAGCCTGCTCCAAACCGGCTGTTCGCTTTTTGTCCTTTTCCACGGAATGGGTTCTGCGCATTCTGGGTCTCGATCGCATCAAAGAACCCCAGGTGACAGAAGAGGAAGTGAAACTCCTCGTCGAGCAGGGAACGGAAGCCGGAATTTTTGAGCAGGGCGAGGAAACGATCATCAAGCGTACGCTGCGGCTCGGCAGCCTGTCGGCCGGTGATATCATGACCCCGCGGACCAAGATTGAAAGTTTTGATGTCAGTGACGGCCTGGATCAAATTTTAAGTCGCGTGATGGAAACCCGTCACACCTATTTTCCTGTGTATGATGGTCAGGTCGATAACCTAGTCGGGCTTCTTTCTGCCAAACGTATGCTCTATGCGATCGCCAAGAATCCGAAGAGCTGGGATATTCGTCAGTGCATGATGGAACCGATGATGGTGCCAGAGTCGGTTTCGGTGCTTGATGTTTTGGAAAGCTTCAAGGAAAAGGGCGCGCATGTGGCCATCGTCATCGATGAATACGGTGGTATGGCTGGGATGCTGACCATGATCGATATGATGGAAGCGCTGGTGGGATCCCTGCCCCATGGCCCCAGCGCGCTGGATTCGAAACTGGTTCGTCGTGAGGATGGTTCCATTCTTTTGGACGGGATGACCTCGGTTCATGAATTTGAAGAGATCTTTGAAATCGACTTCTCCCACTTTACCGAAGGCGAAGATATTCAAACCATCGCCGGTCTGATCATGAAGCAGATGGGCCGCATTCCCAAGGAAGGCGACGTGATTCTTCTGGATCATCTGCGGATCGAGGTCATGGATATGGATGGCCGCCGCGTGGATAAGATCCTGGTGCATCAGCCGCAGCCTGAATCCCGCATCGTCGAAGCGGAAGGCAGCTGATCCAGCATTTTTAGAAAAATTAGCCGAAATCCCCCTCTTTTTAAAGAGTGGATGTAAGGCTGCCTGTCTATCATTCGGGGAAGTTTACTTCTCCGCGCCTTCTGTTTTTTGATTTTGAATATATCGAAGAACAACATCCTTACTCATATTTCCAACGGTACCGATATAATAGCTCGGGTTTCACAGATGCCCTGCCCAAAGTTTTTTCCTGATGACTGGAAACTCCTGAAGGAGTTTTCTT
>NZ_DASQYZ010000187.1:0-68379 GCF_035638955.1 Oligoflexus sp.
CGGCCACAAAATGAACTTTTTGCCAAAAAGCGGAGAAGGTTCAACTCTGGTCAGCCTTCCTGCATGAATTTTAAGGCTATCGCAATCCAGTGAAGCAGACCCGCACAAGGCCTGGATTAATTCCTAGGCATTCTTTCCGGGGCCCTGTCTCAATCCAGTGAAGCAGACCCACTCAGGGCACGGATTAATTCTTAAACATTCTTTCCGGGGCCCTGGTATTATGGGGCTTATGGCTTCCTATGAAATAACTGCCGCCTTTGTGAAGGTGGATGGCATCCCAGTGAATGAGATCTTTAATAGATTACGGCCCTGATTGGCCTAGGGCCTCCACTCAATTATGGAAGAGCTGCGTTCCGTAGTATTCCAGTTGGCTGGATGAATTCGTCTTGACGTGCAAGCCCATGCCGATAAATCGATAAGCACCCATCATATTGTTACGATGACCGCTGCTATTCCACCACAAGGTGAACAAGGTATTCGCGATTTCTGACGTGGTCTCCGCGCGCAGTGCGCTGTAAGAAGCCACATTCTCGGCCGTGAAGCGAACGGATGAAGCGGGAAACTCCGCGTTCAGGACGTCCTGCCTTTCACTCGGAAACCCGGCGTGAGAAATAGTTTCAGCAGCCGCCTGAGATTTGGACCATTTCCTGGCGACGAACGATCCTTCAAGTGAAAGCTTTATAGGCGCAAGATTCGCGGCCTTCCTTTTCTGATTCAACAGATCTACGATTTTGGCTTCGGCTTCGCAAGATAGCGGATCAGCTTTATAGCAACTGGTTGGCCCCTGAGGCTGCGGTTCGGTCGTAGGCTGAACATCCGGCGTACTACCGCGACCTGCAGTATCGGATTTGACTTGAACAGTGACCTCAACCGTCTCAGATAATTCATCGTTCTCGGAAGAGGATATCGCAGAACACAGGTGAACTTTGAAAGTATTATTTCTCCCAGGATCTACCTGGACCGTATGGAGAGGCCGCTGCTCCTCAGAGCAGTTTTTCGTAGCCAGTTTTTTCTGGTCTCCCTCCTGTTTGGTTACCTGTATGGCCAAACGGGTGCCAACCGTAAACTCCGTATCTACGATGAACGGAGTCTCAGCCAATACTTTGTTAAATGCGTTGTTGATTCTATTCCCCTGCGAATCCACGGCATCGATTTTAATGAAGAACGTTATGTCCGGACCTTCACCTTCGTCCTGAGTGAGCCTAACGATTTCACGATTGCGGCCATCCTCACCCAGAAAATCCACGTCCTTATCACTATTTCTATCTCGGCACGAACTCAAGAACAAGGCAAGCACCGCCGAACCAATTACGACCCTCTTCATGATTCCACATCCTTTCATCGAATATCCAATCCACTCAACGCCCTCTCTGGTCCCGAAATGTAAACTCTATCGGGACTAGTCAAAAATTCAAGACCTGCACCCATAAGAAGTGTGCATGCCTTGCTTCTATCGCCTTGTGCGTTTGGATGCTTGTTTCCCGTTGATAACTATACGAACAAAATACACTTAGGTTACCAGTGTGAGCAAATGCGAATTTCCGATTGTCCAAATACGAAACACGACTCTGATGAGCTATACCCTTCAAGCCCTTCAGTCAAGCTTCCTTATGCAGTATTTCCCTGTCATATCTGGTCCTCAAAGGGCGACAGTTTTCTCTCCAGAACCACAAGTCCTGTCGCCGCAACACAACAATGGTTCATGCCATCTGTGGCCACTTAGTGAGCACCGTGAGCACATTCTTAGTGAACCCCGGTGAGTTAATGTGTTCAAAGGGCTCTGTAGGATACATTCGACTGGCAAAAGTATCTTGCGAAATTTCCTCCACTTGACCGCAAAGTGGAACCTGGACCGAGCAGTGTAGGAACAAGCAGTTCCATTTGTGTGCAGCCCAGCGAAGTGACTAGTATCTGGCGTGTGGATCCAAGTTATGTTCACCTACCCAGAACTGTTCTCCCGGCAATAACTGGCAGGCGTAATGATGACTCTTTGACGAACTGGAGCTGCACCGGATTTTTTATGGATCAGCCGGATTTAATCGCAACTGCAGCCCACTGTGTTAAACCAGAGTTTGAAGTTAAAGAAATGTGGGTCAATGCGTGGGCTGGCGTCCATCGAAAAGATGGCGGCTCGACGGTAAGGCCCTTCACGTATGGGATTGTTGATGGTGGTGTTGCGCACCCAAGCTATGACAGATATAGCAGCTCTGTATTATTATTCGCTTTGACGTTGCCGCGCTTAAAATTAATCCAGCTTATTTCTCGTCTATTTCCCAAATTGAGATATGCAGATATCCCCAGGTGATAGCGGTTCGCCTGTTTTTTATTCGGGATCAACACCTGCCTGAGTATCCCCCACTTCCGGGCGAGATACCTGTAGACTATGCTGTTCATGATCAGATTTGGCCAGAGGAAACCGCCTTGTGCAGGACCCCACCGGGCAGGTACCCTGGCCGACGGCGACTGAAGCCCAGGCCATAGCCGAAGCTATTAAATAACCGTCCTGGCGTTTCGAAGACTTTGTTTGTCTACCTCAGGCGTGCAGCCCCGGCTGTACGCCTTTGATTTGACCTTTTCTACTTTTCCCTGAAAAAAACCGCACCTTTACAAATATAGTTCAAAAATCTAAAGTTCGGTTTCGAAATATCCGATATGGAAATATCTAGTGCGCGCAGACCAATTAATCCAAGCCAGCTGAGGAGGAAACCGTGAAGAAGTCACCACCCGGCATTCTCGAGCCAATTTAATGATGCTCTTGCACTAGAAAATTGCTCAGCACCATCTTTGACCCATTCAATAAGTCGACCTGCATATAAGCGCACACTCCCTGTCACGGAAAAATTTGCTTACAGCCTGACCCAGCAAACGCCATATCAGGTGTGCTAAACGCTGCACCGCAGCGCCCTTCACGGTCGACCGCGATGATGCCGCCGCGCCCGCCTGTTCGTCTCCACATTTCCTGAAGAACAGCTTCGATCGCCTGCTGAGGATGCTGCCCCGCGGTTACGCGCTGACTGACAGATTTAGCGGCCACGATGCGGGTCAGACCTTCACCCCATCCTGTGCAACTGACAGCAGCCCCTTCATTGTCAGCATATATTCCACACCCTACAAGGGGTACATCCCCAACCCGACCGGCTTTTTTTCCAGGAGTTCCACCGGTACTTGTGCCTGAGAAAAGGCAAAAGTGACCCGTCTTGTTTTTGACTCCTAGAACAACGCCAACAGTTCCTCGGCGATCCGGCTCAGGTCCGGATCGACTCTTCGTTTCGGGATTGGAAAAGAAGGTCTTTGCATCTGGCTTGCCCGATGCCAGCCATGCTCTATGAGCCGTGATTTCCCGCTCATGGACAAGAACACTTATATCGACCTTTCGAAATCCTTGGGACATTGCAAAGTCCTCGGCACCTGTTCCGACCAGCAGAACATGGTCCGTGCAGTCCATCACAGCGCGTGCAATGCGCGAAGGATTTGGAAAACTACCGAGTGCGGCGACCGCACCCGCGCGGAGACCTGCACCTTCCATGACGGCCGCATCCAGCTCAACCACGCCATGTTCATTCAAAAAGCTTCCTGACCCTGCATCAAAAACAGGATCGTCTTCAAGAATCCCAAGAACTTCCACAATAGTGTCCATTGGATCCTTTCCAGACTGCAACCGACTAACAGCGTAATCATAGGCAGCAACGACTCCGGCGCGATGAGCCTCTTTAAGACTTTGCGGTATATCCCACGCGCCCCCGTGAACCTGCACGACATAATCAAGCGACGAGCCCTTTGTTTGAACCATAGAAAAAGCGGGTTGGTATGGTTGGTCCATCTCATCTACCTCCATTTTTGGGGCACTCTATCCATCAGAATCGTGAAAGCAAGTCTTTCCGTTAAAGTTGAATATTTAACTATCCGATATGGAACAAAATGACGCAGATAGATGGAAATCACAGGACTGGAGGTGGACCGATGCTCAAAAATTTCTGGTATATTGCCGGTCAGACCCGGGACATCACTCGAGTTCCGAAAAAAGTTATTTTATTGGGCAAGGAACTGATCGCCTACCGCGACAGCCGGGGTCAGCCTTTGGTCTTCGACAACCGCTGTCCTCATCGAGGCGCTGAGCTAACCCAGGGTCAGATCGAAGGTGACTGTGTGCGCTGTCCCTACCATGGTTGGCAATTCAACTCGCATGGTGACTGTGTGGAAATTCCTTCAAATACCCCGAGGGATGGAATTCCTCCCCTCGCGCGACTCAGAAAATATAGTGTTCAGGAGCGTTACGGTTGGCTTTGGGTTTACCTTGCGGACCTCGCTGATGATCAAAGGCCGCCATTGCCCGAGTATCCCCTATTCGATGCCGACGGATGGAGGGCTGTTCACGGAACCTTTTATTGGAATAATCACTATTCGCAGGTGATGGATAATGCAGTTGATATGGCACATACGGCCTTTGTTCACAAAAAAACATTCGCTAATCCGGCCATGGTTCCAGATTATCGGATTGTGAAGAACGCATGGAGTGCAGCCGCCACCATTCCTCATGAACCCAGACCGCCGAAAGGCATCTGGAAGCTCTTCCATGGTCAAAGAAAAACGCTGACTGTTACGCTCGAATTTCACATGCCGAATATTGTTTGCATGACCACTGACGCCGGTGCGATTCGCTTTTGCCTGATTGTGGTTCATACGCCTGTCAATGAACATGAGACTATCAGTCATTGGCTTATGATACGTAATTTTCTCAGAATCCGTCCTGGTGACTGGGATTGTGCTTATCGAGTTCAGAAAATACTACGCGAAGACAAAGCTATCCTGGAAAGCATGGGTTCAGTGGCGGTGCCCCTGTCCCTGTCGTCGCAGCCTCACGCCCGGGCTGATCAACTCGCGCTTGCCTATCGGCGTTATCGCAAGCGCTTTGTTGATATGGGGTGGAAGATGGATGAACCGGAAGCGTCGAGGAAAGAAAGCCGACTGCCGAAGAAAGCATCAAGATAAATGTCCCTCCTGGGAGATTCAATCCTCCTTGTCAGGAGCAAGGGTTGATTTTAGCGCCTGTCGACAGGGCCCAAAATTTCTGTACTCGTGAATGTTGACCCGAAGAAGCTGTGAGTTGGATTCTCTACCTCTTTCATTCATGCTTTTGTGGAAAACGTCGAATAGTGCATAAGGTTCATCGTGTGGCCATCAATGAGTCGCTGGGTTCGGGCTCAGGCAGCCGGTTGCGATCGCGCGGACTCCGACCGGAGTTCCATGAAGTAAAAGCAATGAGCCTGTTCATCGTCTCGAATGGTTTGCTGGACAGCATCGACATCAAAGCGCTGAAACAGGACTTGAGACGCTGGGCTCAGCATATTGAACACGCGATAGTCGACCACCAGTAAATTGCCGGTGAAGGTAATCTGCCGCAAGGCGCCTTTGCGCAACTTCTCATAGCGATCAGCCAGGATAATCCCACGCCCGAACATGTTGTATTCCAGAACACCGGCCGATGGATAGTAGGCTTCCACCTCACCAAAGCTGATGGCAATCGAGGCCTGCACGGGCCGAGTGAATCCATGCCGATGGGCTTCCTTCTGAAAATTCTTCGAGAACTGCAAAGCCAGTTTGAGAGCCAGATCCGCTGGATTCTGGCCGCCCGGCGTTTGGAACGGAAAGCCAATGGAGCAGAAGAATCCATCACCCACTTCCTTCAATCGATAGGCGCTGGCTTCCATCTTTTTTTGATCATAACCAGCCAGCATATCCCGGTAACATAAAGCAAATGTATCATTGAGAAAGGCTCGGGCTTTCTTGCGATCGAGTTTCGAACTGCCTATCGTATCAAAGGAAATCACGCAGGCCTCGCCCTGGCCCGTAGGCATGGTCTGTTCGAGGCTTGAACCATTTTTAATCAGTTCGATCTGATGCGGATAGATGATTTTTTCCAGCTGACTGTAGCTGTGCGCCTTGGAGGCTTCTTTTTCCATCAGCTTCTTAATGAAGACTTCCCGTTCCGCGTGGGATCGATTCTGCAGATAGTTGTAGCGTTCGCCGAGTGCGAGCGAAAGGACCAGACCTTCAATGGCCGCACCGACGATCTGGGCCCAGGTCGTGAGCAGATTGATGGGCAGGACCCCGGCTGATTTTAACGCGACAACGCCTGAAGCGACCAGGAGAATGGCCCAGCCAATCGTATAATAGATCGCCGGACGATAACCACGAAGGCTCGACCAGATGCCGAGGCCCAGCAGCAGGATTGCAGCTCCCACGGTCAGGAACACCATGAAGAAGGAATCCAGACCGTAAGGCAGGAATAGGCCTGTGAGGATGCTGCTGGCCATAAAAATCATCACGCCTTGTATGAGGCGACCCAGGCGCGGGTAATAGGTCGGCAGGTTGAGAAAATGAATGGCAAAACTGAGCGCGAACGTCCAGGCCAGCTTCACACTCACGTGGACGCCTTCATTCCAATAAAAAATCAATGCGTCGTTACTTCCAACCAAAAAGATGCGACTCACTCCGGAAAAAATAATCTGGACATTCAAAAAGGTCACAAGGTACAGAACATAGTGCAGGTAGACCTTGGATTTCATCGAGAAGTAGAGGAAGAGGTTATAACAAACCAGAATCAGCAGACCGCCCAGCAAAACCGACACAAATACCAGTTCCTGGTTCACCTTATTGAAGTAAGGCATGGGATCCCAAAGATCGAATTTGCCGCTGAGCAGCGCCTGACTTTTGACTCTTATGTAGAGAAAGTTTTCGCCCGGCTGAAGTTCGACGTTAAAGAGCGGATTGCGGCTATGAGCCACAGCACCGACCGTTGCAATACGATCCCCTGCCGCCATCGTCTGGATGGTGACGCCTTTGTGCTGAAGGTGGACGTGAATTTCATCAGTCAGGGTATAAGGATGGTCGAGCAGCAGATGTATTTTTTCTTTGCTGCGATTGATGATCAACGATTTGATCCAAAGCGCACCCTTGACCTGGGACTGGGATGAAGGATAATCTGCGGTCGATTGCCAGTTCACCGAGCGGCTGACGGTATCCAGATCCATGGTGCCATCGGGATCGATTTGAAATTCGCTGCGTCCCCAGACGCCATACTCAATCAGGTCGCCTTTCGTGGGCACGACAAGAGTCTCCGCTGACAGATCGCACGCCAGCAGTCCTACGAAAAGCGTTAGTGCTGATAACAGTAGACCCATTTTTCTCACAAGTCCCCGGAGGGATCGGCACCTGCAGGGTATTTTCTCGCGTGTCCCTGGTAGGATCGGCATCTGCAGGGCATTTTCTCACTCGTCTCTGGAGGGATCGGCATTTACAGGGAAATCTTGATATCAAAAACAGAATTTGCACTTTTTTCATTCTTACCCAACGAAAGAAGTTGGGAAGTTCATGCCCCGGTGGGCCTTGGATGTGCGAAGCCCCTTGACCTTGACGCCAACTTTCGCTTTATTTGTAAGATGAAGCGATCAATCACTCGATTTAAGGCAATGGAGGGCCTTGCATTGATGAAGTCCTGGGTGCGTTTGAAGTCCAAACTGGAAGTTGCCATGCCTCTGAGCATCGCAATTTTTGCGGCTGTTCTGGCTATTAATGACCTGTTTGCCGGAAAATATGGTTCCGACGAAATCAAACTCAGTAACATGCGCAACAATTCCTATCAGTGGTACCAGAGCAAAGGCATCAAAAGTACCATCGTGGAGGGCCAGGTGGATTTGCTTCAGGTGCTGCTGGCGTCCGGCAGCATCGCGGCGGATAAGAACGAAGACATGCAAAAACTCGTAGGCCAGCTCCAGGGCAAGGTCCGCAAATATGAAAAGGAAAAGACGGAAATTTTGGTGGGTTCCAGGCAACTGCCGCAGGATCTGTGGGTTCAGCCCACCGATGGCAAACTGGGGCTGATCGTAGGGGCCAAGGAATACGATGGCTATTTGGAGTCACTCGACAGCGCCGGCAACTTCTTTGATATCGCATCCATGCTCTTTCAACTCTGTCTCGTCACGGGATCGGTCGGCATCATGATCTCGCGGCCCACGATGAAATGGAACTTTTTCCAGGTCACGGTTTTCGCCGGCATTGTCGGTATTTTTTTAAGTTTAAGCGGGATATGGACGGCGACCCAGGTCGTCATGTAGCGGACGTGCTTTCATTAAAGTAAGAATGAGAAACTTCACTCCTCCCGCCATCAGGCCGAATGCAGTCCGAATGTGCGACCTCATGGAGGAGGAGTTTTCATGCAAGGATTGTGGCTCACATCGGCGTTCAGCCTTATGCTGTTTTCAGCCTGTGCCAACGAAAAATTTCGCGATCAAGGGTCGCAGACCCAAGCCCCTGCTGGCGCAGAAACCGCCGACACCAACCCGGATGCCGTTCCCGAGCCAAACTCGGAAGACGCCAGCATGCCAACCGACGTGACGGAAACCACCGCTGATGCCGACACCGCTCCAGCTGCAAATCCTCTCTTTGCCGATTGTCAGACCACTCCAGAACGTCCCATCGTAGGCGATCTCTATCAGCTGGCGCCGAACACCAGGGAACTGCCGGACTACCACAAAATGAAGGCCTTGAAAAAAGTTTGCCTGGCGCAGCTGGATATCAAAACCCGGAGTTTTACCGAAGGGTTTCCCGGCGTGGAAAAACTATTTGAATGGTTCAGTCTCGACATGCGCTTTGCGATCAAAGTTCCCAAAGCCGGTAAGTGGGAATTCAAACTCGTGGCGGATGATGGAGCCATCCTTTATATCGATCAGACCAAGGTCATCGATAACGATGGCGTTCATGAGACCAAGGAAAAAACTGGTCGCAGTCAGTTGACAGCAGGTTTGCATGAGGTTCGTGTGAGTTATTTCCAAGGACCTCGCTACAACATCGCGCTGGAACTCTATTGGAAGGGTCCCCACGATAACGAGTTCACCTATATTCCAGCAGCCACTCTGCTACGCCCTCAGGATGCTCGCCTGATGAGCGTGAGTCCCTGATGGCAAGTGGTGTTTTGAATTGTGATCCTGTCCACGGATTTTGCGGTTCGGTGCTGTTATTTTCAGTATGTTGTCATTGGCCTGCTTTTTGCATCGGCACACTGTAAACGACAGTGGGGAAAATCGATGAGGCGCTTAGGTGCTTTTGCAACTCTTACATTCATTTTGATTGTGCCTCAGGCATGCATCCCAAAAACCAACAAGGGCACCGAACAAAGCCAGGATCTGGTGGCCGCCTCGATGGGAGGTTTCGCAAGTGTCATATACTCTTATCCCGAATCTTACGTCTGCAGTACAGAAAGAACTATGACTCTGCTCTTCACGGGTGATGATCTCAAGCACCCTATTTTCTCTAGCATCGCCAACACCCCAAAATCAGCTTATGAGCCAGGCTCGGTCTGCGCAATCGCTGCCGAAGAAAAGCAGCCTTTGGAAATCAGATTAAAGCTCAAAAAATCTGACGGCTCGCAGGACGTTCTTGTGTCAACGTCCATAGGATGCGGTCAGGAATTGTCTCCAGATGTGACTGGTGTGATCCCCCCTAAGCTGCTCGATGAAATCAAGCAGGTTCTGCACCCCAAGAGCACGAATCTATTGGCTCCTTATTAGCAGAATACCATCGCAGTCTATTATCAAGGCGAACGCCTTATTGAGGCCGATCCTGGAAGCTTTGAAGCCTTGAATGTCTATGCTCGAGACAAAACCAGAGTCTACTTTGGAGGTCAGGTCATGGAAGGTATCGATCCGAGCAGTTTTGTCGAGCTGACTGCCGGTTGGGCAAAAGATCGATCTCATGCTTTGTACAAAGGCGGTATTGTTGAGGGCGCTGATCCCGCTTCTTTAACCGTGGACAAGGTGGATCCTGATTATGCCCTGGATTCCAGGCAGGTTTTCTATAAAGGCAACCTGATGCCTGGCGTTGATCCCTTAGGTTTCACCTGTATCGACCGTCGCTTCTGCAAGAATACCACCCAGGTCCTGTTTATGAATTCTCTGGTGTCCGATGTTGATGCGGCCACGTTCACTGTTGACTCATGTTCAACAGAATATCCCAAACCATTGAATCAAATGCTTTGCACCGCTCCTCGACCTTCCCTACCGCAGCTGGTAGTATGTCAAGTTCATGATAAGAACCGCAGTTTTTCCCTGGAGCGCAAGCTTTAGGCGCGAACGGAGCCGCGTCGCCTCCCGGCACTCTGCGCCTGCAATTTATATTGGCTCCACCTGCAAACCCTTAATCTCATAAATCGGCAACTCATCGCGATACAAGAGGCCATCTGCGGTAAGCGCATGCGTGGCCGGATCAGTTTTCTGAATCTTCAGATCCAAGGTTACCAGCGCAGTACGAGGCGGCACCTGGCCGCGATAGGTCCAGCTATGCTGCGACGTGGGACTCATGCGCCAGCCTTTATGTTCCGGCCAGCGTTCATGCGCAGCGGCCTTGAGCGTTTGCAGCAGCGCTTCAAGACCCAGGGATCCTGGCATCACAGGATCCTGATAAAAGTGGGCCTCGAAGAACCATTCGTCGGTACGCACCTCTTTTTTACCGACAGCATGATCACCGTTAACAGCAATCGCATCCACCATTAAAAGGGGAGCACATGGCCAGGCCTCACCCTGAGGGTAAGGAGTTTCAGCCGCATTTCCACCCTGAAGCGGTGCAACGTGTCGCAATCCTATTTGCTGCGCCAGCGCTTCGGTCGTGAAGTATCCAAAACTGGTCGTGCCTTCATAGACCAGGCCCTGCGCATTGCTCACGGAAAACGCGTAATCCTGAATAATCATGTTGCCAGAACGGGCAATCTTGGTGCTGGTCACACGTGTATATAGAGTGCCAGAACCAGGACGAATGCTTTGATATAGTCGGGCATCCCCTGATAAATTGCGGAAGGAAAGATCCTGCTCACTGAGGAGAGCCGATCCCATGTACGCAGCCATGAATCCACAGGGCTGCAGAGCAATCTCCAAAAGAACTGAAAACGGCATGCTACCATTGGCTTCCGCGGACCAGTACCAGGCGTTGTCGGGCAGATCATAAGCGGCCACCAGCTCAGTCCCGACGTGCTGCTGCATCAAAGGTCCACGCACCCATTCCACCCGATCCAAAAACTGGAATGGAGGACGTGGCAGGCGCGCGATGCGGCGCTGCTCATCAAAAATACGATAGGGCTTGCCAAAACAATCAGAAGGTCGGTCGCTGGAAAAAGCCAGGATCTGTTCATAGGTATAAGCAGGAACTTCGGGCCGGCGCCAGAGGGTTTCCAGCTTTTCCCGGCTCTGCCCTGGTACCTTCAAACACATATCCGTAATATCGACGATAGGCTTGCCGTCCGCATACATCAACGCGTCCCCGATCACATAAGGCTCCGGGCCGTAGCCCATTTCCTTGATCTCGACTTCGTAGGTGACTTTCCGCGTTGTGGCCAGCACCTGTCCACGGCATTTCAATTGCGACACCACACCAGGAATGGACTCGAAACTGAAATCATACTCGGAACCAACCCAGCCCATGCGCATCAGATAAACGCGCAGAGTATGCAGACAGCATTCATACATCAAGGTGCCAGGCATCACCTGATCATCCACGAAGTGGCACGTCAGGAACCAGTCATCCGCATGAATATCCGCTTCACCCACGATACGGCCTTTGCCATAGCGTCCGCCATGCACTTGAAGTTCCGGGATGCGGTGCACCAAACGCATGTCACCGCCGGGCAATGTTTTCGGTTGTTCCAAAGGTAAATCAGCAAAGGCGGGGCCAAAGCAGGCCGCATAATCACCACGGCGTAAGGCATCCAGCTGCGTGTCATGAAACGACTCATCCTTCACAGGAACCAGCGGCTGATAACCACCGGTCCAGCGTCCTGCCTGCGGTGTCAGCTGCAGCTGGCTGCGCTTCACGCCACGTCCTTCGGCTAATGCTTCGTCGGTAAAAAATCCGGCGCAACCGTCGGTCATGGTCATCAGGGGCTCACCGTCCACCGTGGCTTCAAAGCCGAAGTGGAAAAAGAGTGTACCACCCTGTTCAAAAAAACGTTTGATGCGAATGTTGTAACGCACCGTGCTACCGGGCTCCGGCAGTCGATTATGAAAACAAACTTTCGCATCGAGCAGGCGATAGACGGCCTGGCCTTCCGTTTTGAAATCCGCACCGAGCCAGGCAGAAAGCATAAGATCCGCCTGGCCGGATTCCACAGCGATGCTCGTCGGCATGCGGCCCCCATCCAGGTACCAGGCGTCGGCAAAGACATCGTGCTCGGTGACCATGAATCCATCCTGCATGGAACGAGGCTCACCCTCGATATGCATCACGCGGTGGCAAAGGAGAAGCCTTTCATCGGGCAAACGAACCCGTTTGGGAAAGGAATCCACTGCAGCAAACTCAGGACCAAAAACCGGAGCAATACGCCCAGCTGCGAATTCCTTGCAGGCTGCGTAATCGAAGAGCGCAGGTTCTTCATTGAATGGTTCATGCACCCAACGGTAAAGCTCGCGCCCGGGCCGTGAATTTTCGGCGGCCGGGGACGGCGCAGCGTAATGTTCACGCGCGGGCCGTGATATCTCAACGGGTGCGGACGGTGAAACGGTTGACGCGGGTGGATCATTAAAGAGGCTTTGCAACAGAGCATCACCTTCCACGCGATAACGCAGAAATGTTTCATGACTCTGCGCCACGACCTTCTGGTGATCAATCAGCTGCTGCCAGACGGGTGATAAAGAAAGGGATGCCGCCGTTGAAACTGGCAAAGGCGACTCCACGGCCACCTCGGCCCTTGACAAAGCCTGTAAATCACGACGTTCGATCGTGATTCCTGGCTGCTCTGGCAAACCCTTAAAGCGCATGGATAACTCTTTACGGGTTAGACGCAGGGACCCCTGTTGCTGATCACTTCCTGCGATGATCCACTCCTTGGTTGAGCCGCCGATCCATGCCGAACTCTGTAATTCCTGGATCACATCAGCCAATGCTGTGGCGCTCCCGCGATAAGGTCCGACGTGGGAAAGGCTCGGCGCGGATCCCGGCAATGGCGCGCTTAAGGCGACGCTCTCGATTTCAGCAAGTATGGAGAGGCCCTGAGCACGGGCCCAGTCGGCATCAGCAAGGAGTAACGCTGTGGCTGAATCCGCGGCATGATCAATCTCAATTTCACCCGACGCCATGCGTTCCGACAGCTGCGCACGACCGCGGGCGCTGCCGAGCATATCGACTGCAAAAACCAAAGCTGCAGGCATATCACCGCGCGCAATGGCGGCGCGTGCAATATCAAGGGCCTTGAGCCCGGAATTTTCCATAACCGAGACAGTGAAGGACGGACCGCCCAAACGTGCCTCACGCGCAATCCGCGATGCGACGATGCTGCCCAAGGCTCCGATCACCCGATCGGCATTTAAAGGCGAAATCAATTCGTCAGCTGCTTCGGCTTCCCCTGCGGCCTGCAAGGCCCATCGGCAGGCATAAAGGTTGGTCACAGGATCGAGTTCCAAACCGACCATGCAACCTATTTTTTTAAGGATGGATTCATCCCAGGCTGGAAGATCGAGTTTACGCAGGACCAAAAGACTATAAAGCTGCTGCGGAAGAATTTCGCTCAATTCGGTCGGCGGAATTCGAAAGAGTCCATAAGGGATGTCGGCACGGGTGAAAGCTTCCGCGGTCATTTCATCGGCTTGACCTGGAATCCACTCCGTCGCAAGCCAGGCGCGATCGTCCTCGCTTAAATGTGCCGCACTAATGATCGCAACTTTTTTCGAAGCCGAGGGTTTCTGCTGCTCCACCGGATAAGCCGCAGGATCCGTGCATTGCTCCAGCAAAAGGTGAGCATTGATCCCACCAAAGCCAAATCCGCTGATGGCAGCCCGTCGCTTGCCATTTTGGGCGTCCCACGGCTCAGGACGCTGGAGAACCCTAAAATGCGGTCGCTCCTTGTTCCAGGTTGAAGGCATTTTTTCAAAATTAGCGGTCGGCGGCAGCTTGCCTTCCTGCATGGCCATCAGAAGTTTCGCCAGACCTGCGGCGCCTGCCGCTGTCAGCATGTGTCCCACGTTGGGCTTGACCGATCCCAGGGTGCACTGCGCTGACACTGGAGCATCGGTCCACAATTGCAGCAGGGTTTCCCATTCTGTTTTATCGCCCAGGGGAGTTCCTGTCGCATGACATTCAATCATCTGCACATCCTGCGGCTGCCATCCGGCTTCGGCATAGGCAGCCTGCATGGCCCGCAACTGACCTTCACTGGAAGGCGCCATTAAACGACCCTCCCGATCATTGGACAAGCCCGCCCCACGGATGACGGCCCAAATGAAATCGCCGTGCTCCTGGGCATCTTCCAGGCGCTTCAGAACGAAAATACCCGCGCCTTCGCCCACCAAAAGTCCATCGGCACGCTCATCAAACGCATGACATCGACCCGTCCTGGAGAGAGCCTGCAAAGCTGTAAAACCGACCTGCGTGTAAAGACTATCAGGGCGACTCAAACCACCTGCCAGAACGCAATCCAGCTCACCGGAACGTAAGCTGTCGCAGGCGAGCTTAATCGCATAAAGGGACGATGCACAGGCGGCATCCAATGTGAAAGCGGCGCCACCCAATCCCAGAGCTCGTGCCAATACGGAAGCCGGCAGAGCCGCTGGTGAAAGATTCCAGCTCGGTGCTGATCCCAGGGATTCCTGCAATCCAAGGCGACCCATTACCCAATCCGCAGCCAACGCCGCCGATGTTTCGGTGGGCAACGCAATGTTACCGAGAATGACGCCGCAGCGTTGCCGATCGACAGTCTGATGCCGGGATCCAAAGAAGGCATCGCGTCCAGCGCCTAGAGCCATATGAAACAAGGGGTCGAGTCCCTGCAAAACACTGGAATCAATTTCCAGCCCAACCGACGATTCGGTCTTTTGTTCCAGGGCATAGACCCGGTCATGCGCAATGCGATCCTGAGGATGCTGCTGAAAGTAAGACGAAGGCAGGGGCCATCGACCATCCTCGACGGCTTGTCCCAGGTCACGGCCTTGCACAATATGGTGCCAGAATTCCTGAGCGGTTCGGGCGCCTGGCAACCGAAGACCCATACTGACTATAGCGATCGACATTATATGGCTCCGATTCCAGGTTCAACGGAACCCAGTTTGGTCTGACGAAACGCCTGGGAAAGCCCGGCATCCAGAACCGCTTCAACATCCTTGAAACGCATCACAACTTCATCACTATCATTGATAAGGTCGGCATCCGCGATCAGTCTATGCGACTCCGAACGGCGAACGCGCAATTGCAATTGGCAGCGCTCCTTGGGTAGCGGCTGCAGAATCTCCAGGCTTCCCACCTGAGCCGGGAGACAGGGTTTGCCTTGCTGCATGGTGGACCAAACGATGGCAGCCTGAAATACGGCGTCCACAATTTCACCCGAGACCAGCCACGATTCCGGCAATCCCACCGAGCTCCATTCCCCAGGTGTATGCCCCAGCATCAGCGTGGCATCGACACCTTCCCTGGAACAGTTCTGGATGCTCTCGATCAGCTGCAGGTCCTCACCATGGAATAAAATTTCGGCATAAGGGTTGAGTCCCTGGCAGAGAGGATCCAGTGGGAGTGCAGCCTCGGCAGCAATCGCTTCGCGTGGCGCGATCGGGCCGAGCAGCAGTAGCGCCTTGGCATGCCGCATCTTATTTTGCTGAGGGTTCTGACTGCACAGCACCAATTCCACCGGGGACTGTCCCGGTTCCGAAGTCTGCTCAATCCAGACGGAAAGACTTTGATCCGCATCCAGAATGATGCCCTTCCAGACCTTAAAATCCTTAATCTGCAGGACCCGTCGCTCAGGATCCAGGGCCTGCGCCGCCGCAGCGAGCCATTCCAGGAGCAAAGCGGCGGGAACCACGGCACGCTGTTTGATCACATGGTCCAGCAGCACAGGCACAGTGTGCACGTTGATTGTGAACGAGGTCAGAAGCTCCTGCATCGGTTGCTGGCGCGCGGCCAAAGGCTCGGCTTGGGCCAGAACCACCAGTTCATGAACATCGCGCAAGGGATGAGCCAGCGCATGATGCACCAGTGCGGCACCGGATTCGAGGGGAATGGTCGCCACACCTTCCGAGGCAAATATTTTTTTCAATCCGTCGTTGACCATACCACCCGCCCAAGGGCCCCAGTTGAAAGCGAGTCCATGACATCCGCTATAGTGTGTGCTGATGTACTGGGCGAACTTGTTCAAAGCCTCATTGGCCACACCATAGGCGACCTGTCCTTTGCGTCCGAGACGCGCCGTGGATGACGAAAACAGCAGGGCCCAACGCAAGCCTTTTTTCGCACACTCTTCGATATAAGGCAGGATACGAAGTTTGGTATCGAGGACTTCAAAAAATTCCTCGTCCTTTTGATCCAGAATCCATTTATCGCGGATCACGCCCGCCCCATGGATCACAGCTGTGGGGACGCCGTGCGTTTGCCAGAGATCGTGAAAGCTCTGCCGCAACTCGGCATCCTTGCTCACGTCCACCACCTGATAAATGACTGTGGCACCCGCCGCTTCCAGCTGACGAATGTTGTCACGTAATTCCCGCTGCTGAATGAGCTGCCGATAGGCACCTTCCAATTCGCGAGGATTGGTTAATTCTGGGTTTTGATTCATAAGGGCGCGTTTCAGAGCAGCTGGTTCTTTCAACGCACGCAGGTCGTCTGCTTCGTCCTCACCCAGGGCGGTGCGACCCCAGATCACAAAGCGGGGTTGCCAGGTCCGGGCGAGTGGTATCAACGATGCGGCGGTCACCCCGCGCGCTCCACCGGTGACCAGAATCAGAGCATCCTTGGGTAGGCTTTCACTCGAATCGTCCTGGGTTTCCAAAGAGTGGTCATGCAGGACGAGCTGGTAAACCTGATCGCGGCTGATGCCGAGTTCAACAGGTCCTGCCAAAAGAATTCCATCCAGACAACGCAAAGCGGCTTCGATGCCGTCGGTAAAATCGCGTCCGAGATCCAAAGCGCGAGCGTGAATGCCTGACCATTCTTCAGCAACGGTTTTCGAAAGAGCGCTTAAGGCTCCCCCATAAACCTGCGATGTGGTCTGCAGGCCATCCAAACCAAATCGACCGCCATTGCGCGTGACAACAGCAACCAGACTCTGATCCGGTTGGGCCTTCAAAGCGGGGCCGCAGCGGCGCAGCAGGCGGAAAGCATAGCCCAGCCAGCGGACGGGAGGCACTTCCAATTTCAAAGGGGCGAGAAGAATCAGGCCTTGCAATTGCTCAGGAACCTGCAGCCGATCGGCCTGAGCCAATGACACCAGGCGAGCCAGAAGACCGCGCTCCTGCAGTTTCAGCATGATGTTACGGGCCAGGTTACTGCCATCGTCACCAATCCACACTTCCGATCCGGCCTGCCATGAGCGAGCCTGACCTTGTGGGAGAAAGACTTCGGCATCCAGCCTCTGCAGATGCAGGGCTTCGAGCGGATCCCTAAGATCCGCCTGAGTGTCATCTTCATAATCCTCGGCATCCAGCGCGTCGGCCAAAGTTATAACCTTGGCAGCAGCGATGGCACCGGCTCTTACCGGTTCTTCGGCGTCAGCTGGGATTGGCTCGGGTGGATTTTTTTTTTTGCTCAGATCCCAGTCTGCGTGACGATGATCCGGTTCCAGCAGGGATTGTTCCGCCAGCTGCTCAGCATCACCGAGACCCTCTCGAGCCAGGTGCAAAAGATCAGCAACCGTGGCGAGCGCTCCGACTTTATCCTGGGTCGCGCTTTGCAACCCGGGAATCAATTCCGCCAGCGCTGAAAAAATCTCGACTCGTTTGATGGAATCTATGCCCAGATCGGCTTCCAATTGCATCGAAGCGGCCAGGACTTCCTGAGGATATCCCGTTTTATCAGCCAGAACCTGATAAACCAGCTCTTCGGCGCCGCTGCTCATGATCCTGGTCAGAGGCGAAACGTCGTCGTCAGCAGGCGGCGGGTTCGATCCGCCGAGCAGTTCGAAAAGATCAGAAATGCTGCGCAAACCGTTCAACTCTTCGGTACTCAGACCAGCCAATTGCGGCAGGCGTTCCTGAATGACCGAAAAAATCTCCACCTTTTTGATGGAATCTATGCCCAGATCGGCTTCAAGTTCCATTCCGGGCTGGAGCATGGAAACTGGAAATCCGGTTTTTTCAGCCACGATTTCCAAAATACTTTGCTGATCCTGTGCCGAGGAGGACGCGGCCAGCGCCACTGTACCAGCAGCCCATGCACCCACGCGCTCGCTCGGGTCGGCAGGTGTTTCGGATCCGCGACTCAGCTGCAAAAGATCGCCGATCGTTTGCAGTTCACCGAGTCGGCTGGCATCACCTTCCATATGAGGATAGTGGCTTTGCAGCTGCGAGAAAATTTCCACCTTTTTGATGGAATCGATACCAAGATCACCTTCCAGGTTCATCTCAGGCTTGAGGAGTTCAGCAGGATATCCCGTGCAAGCTGAAAGAACATCATAGACACTGGTTTCATTCGATGTGTTCAAAACCGCCGCGGCTTCAGCAGCCGAAGGCAAAGCTTCGGGTGCTACAGAGGCTGTCACCGCAGGAGCAGGTCTGGCAGCAACCGTCTGAGTGGGACGAGCCGCAGGAGCTTGCGCAGCTGTCGGAACCGGTCGTGCTGGTGCCGGCGCAGCCGTTTGAGCGGGACGAGCCCCAGGGTTTTGTGCCCTCCCTTGAGGTCCATCATTCGCGGGTGCCTGGACCACTGTCTGAGGACGAGGAGCCGGGCGTGCGACGGGTGCGGGCGCGGCGGCTTGAGGTGCAACCGATGCCTCAGGAGCGGCCGGCAAAGTTTCGCCTCGCATCAGACCATGAAGTAAAGTTTGAAACTGCCGTTGGTTTTCCAAAAAGAGGGTATGGGCATCCGCAGTTTTCCGTTGGATGTCGTGCATGTCCTGCATGATTTTTTCGAGACGTTGCCAGGAATCATTGGAAGAAGACATGGTACCCTCTTGTGGAAAACTTACTTTCGAATCGTTAGTCGTGCTGGCCTGCGCAACAGGAGGCGTTGCGCGATCAATTGACATTTGTGGCCTCGACTGCGCCGGTCGCTGAACACGATCGCCCAAAACCTCTGGCTTACGTTGAGGCGCAGCAGAAAGAATGGATTCACGCGGAGCACTCGTCATACTTTCGATAGCTGGAGTGGGAGCCCGCGAGGACTCTCCTTTCTCACGAAGGGCTGGATGATGAGCCACGACCCCACCCACACCATGTGAAGGCGACCCTGCATGATCAACCGCAACCGTAGGCGCTACTAAAGCCGCAGGCTTCGCTGCCGGAGCGGCCTTCTTTGGATTTCGATAATTGGCGCCGGTAATCATCACAGTAAAATTCTTTTGCTCCGTCGGCTGGGGAATCTCAGGCCCTGCATCCCATGCCGTCAGCTGCACCGGATAACCCAGACTTGCCAGTTGCGCCAGCAATTGTCCCAAACCAGCAAGGCTGGAGGTTGCATCACCGTCCAGAGAAAGACAGACGCCCTCCAAGGCCGCGGCTTTTAACAAACCATTCAATTTCTTCTGCGGACCCACTTCAATAAAAGTCCGCACACCATCGGCCTGCATCTGCCGCAGCATGGCCGCGAAGCGAACCGGCTGTGCCAGTTGCCGGCTTAAAATCTGCTTCTGGTCCTTGGACGATTCTGGATAGAGATGACCCGTTAAATTCGCATAAACTCGCGTCCGAGGGGCCCGGAACTCGACAGCCTGCAGTTCCTGCAAAAACGCAGCGGAAGCTGGCTCTACAAAACTGGTATGAAAGGCTGTGCTTACTTCCAGACGGCGACAGCCAATGCCAGATTTCTTGAACGCCGCGGCTGCCTTCTGACAAAGCTCGGTATCGGCCCCGAGAACAATTTGCTTATCCGCATTAAAGTTGGCCCATTCCAGTTCCAACCCATTGTCATCGAGAACCTTGCGAATATCCTCTTCACTGGCCATGACAGCCAGCATCGCACCGTTGGGCTTACCCAAGGTATTCATCAAGCGACCACGTTCATAACTTAAATGCAAAAGATCCGATCGTTCCAGAACTCCAGCCGTCTGGAGAGCCAGGAGCTCGCCATAAGAATGTCCGGCCACCGCGTCGGGCTTAAGACCGAAGCGTTCCAAAACTTCTGTCAGAGCTGACCCCAAGGTCCCAAGGGCGAGCTGGGCATAACGTGTTTCGGTCAACTGCTGACGCTGTTCTTTTTGTGTCGCCTCGTCAAACGCCTGACCTGGATAAATACGATCGGAAAGCCGCGGGGCGTCCGGCTCAAAGGCCTGTAAGATTTCATTGCCATCCTGCAGACTCGTCAGAAACTCAGGAAAAAGACAGCTCAGCTCGCGGAGCATGCCAGGTTCCTGCGAACCCTGGCCCGCAAAAATAAAGGCCAGCTGTCCGGGAACCGCACCACGACCACGATAAAGCCAGGCCGGAGTCTTGCCGTCTTCCGTTTGCAAGGCCAGCTCCGCCGCAACCAACCGTTCCATGAGCAACGCACGGCTCGCCGCCACGAAGCAAAGTCGCTCGGTAGCCTGCGCTTGAAATTTCCCGCGCAGGTGACGACCCAGGCCACGACCCGACCAACCCTTTTGCAAAAGTTTCTGGGCTTCACGCAAGGTCGCTAAAAGTCCCGCAGGTTCGTCAGCCGAGACAGCGATCAACTGCAATTCAGGATCCCAATCCAATGCCGTTTTTTCGGCATGAAACTCTTCCAGAACAGCATGATAATTGCTGCCACCAAAACCAAAAGCGCTCACAGCGGCACGTCGTGGCCATGATGTGTGACCAACCCAAGGACGGGCCTTATCACTTAAAATAAAAGGTGCGCCCACCAGTTTCGGATGGGGTTCCGACACTTTGATGGTCGGCGGCAAGATTTTATAGTGCAAAGCCATGACCGCTTTGATCAGACCCGCCGCTCCCGCCGCAGCTTTGGTATGACCGATCTGTGATTTCACGGAACCGAGCTGACACCAGACCGCATCAGGATCCGCGTCGCGATACACCCGAGCCAAAGCTTCCAGTTCAACCCCATCACCAACCTTGGTTCCGGTGCCGTGACCTTCCACCAGTTCAATGGATCGCGCGCTGACGTCCGCCTGTTCATAGGCACGCGTCAAGGCTTTGGCTTGACCCTTGGCACTCGGCGCATAAATCGCCTGGCCCTTGCCATCTGAACTGGAACCAACCGACTTCAGAACAGCATAAATGCGATCCCCATCGCGCTCAGCATCCTCAAGACGCTTGAGAATAACAGCCCCCAGGCCTTCGCCAAGGATGGTTCCATCCCCTTCCCCATCATAAGGTCGCGCCGAACCGGTGGGTGAGAGGGCGGGCGTTTTGCTGAAACACATGTACATGAAAATATCATTGAAGGTGTCCATGCCGCCGGTAATCACCATATCAGCACGACCCGACTGCAATTCCATGGCAGCCAGATGTACGGCCGCCAGCGAACTGGCACAAGCCGCATCAACCACACTATTGGTACCACCCAAATCCAGTCGACTGGCAATCCGTCCCGCGACGACGTTACCGAGCAAACCAGGAAAAGAAGCTTCCTGCCAGGACACATAGCCGGCCGAAATCTCATCCATGACCTGCTGCGCCTGGTCCGAAGGAACACCGGCTTTATTCAGGGCAGCCTTCCAGATGGGATGGCCCAAACGCGCGCCCAAAGGAATCACGAGCTCCAATGTACCCGTCACTCCAATGACACAGGACACGCGATCGCGATCAAACTGGCTTTCCGGTCCGTAGCCGGCATCAATCAACGCTTCATGGGCGCAAACCATGCCCAGCAGCTGCGTGCTATCGGTCGCTTCCAGGGCATGCGGGGCAATCCCAAATTTTAAAGGATCAAACGCATAGGGTTTTAAATAGCCCCCAGTTTGCGCATACGTATGGTCCGGTTTTTTCGGATCGGCATTGAAATAATCTTCCGGGCGCCAGTGACTCAAAGGAATGGGGCCAATAGCGTCGTGACCCTGTCTAATATTGTGCCAGAATTCTTCCAGACCATTGGCATCAGGAAAAAGGCAGCCTATACCAATCACAGCAATGTCAGTAGATTTCCGGGAGGAAGCAGGCCTGGTTTCAAGAACCATGTCGGATCACCTTCTAGAGCAGCGTGAGTTTTTTGCTCGAATTAAATCGCACCTTGCAGACGTTGCTGCAATTCCGCATCTGGTACCGGCCGCAGAAGGTCATCCTGCGTCGACAGAAAACGACCCTGAAGTGCTGCGAACTGGACGCGCTGCAACACAGCCGCATGATACAAAAGATTCCAGGCAACGCTCACAGCTCGGCGTTCAGTCGGTGCCTGCAGACAGGAACCGCGGACCCAATCGTTGAAGGCTGGCATCGCCGGACCGCACCAAATCTGGTAATCGATCCTGCGCTCAGCATGGCCCTGGGTCGCCCAATGAGAAGCCTGCCCCAGATAGGAGCGGAAGAGAAGAGACATTTTATGTTTAGGATCGCGGGCCGCCCGTGCGATCTGGTGCGGATCACGGGTTTGGAAATAAGCCTCCGTGCTTTCCCAGGCCGATTCCAGGCTCTGTCGAAAGAAGCTGTCTTCCAGGACCTGCCGATCCTTGTCAGGAATCTGATCCAAACCAGCATACTGGCGATAAATTTCGTAAAGTCGCTGGGCACGCATGGCAAACATCGTCCCACGTTTCAGGACCTGAACCTTCACACCCATTTCAAACATGTCCGCCGCTGGCGCCATCATAATGTCACCCTGCTGGGTTTCCGCCAGCATTTCGCGGACCACAGCGCTGGTCCCGGACTCAACACAGGCTTGATTGATCGTGCCGGTCACAACATACGCGGCTCCCATCGCAAACGCCGCGAGCACAGCATGAGGCGTAGCAATGCCACCCGCCGCTCCTACCCGCAAACGCATAGGCCAGGCATGAGCCGTTTCCATCTGCTCTTTCAGCGCCAGCATCTGGGGCATCAGAGTCACCAGCGGACGGTTATCGGTGTGACCGCCTGAGTCGGCTTCGACGGTCAGGTCCACCGCCATAGGCAATTGACTTGCAAGCTGGCGCTCTTCGGAAGTGATGAGGCCTTCTTTCAGAAGCTGATCCAAAAGGGTCGGCGGGGGTGGCGCCCAAAACTGCCGAGCCACCTCCACACGCGAGACCTTAGCTATAATATGATGTCGCGCCTCGATCGCACCGGCTTCGTTCTGCCGAAGGCCTTTCACGCGATAATAAACCAGCGCTTTGCTCAGCCGCATAAACGCCGAAGCTTCGACCAGACGGACGTCCTTATCAATGAGCAGCTGCGCCAGTTTTTGTTCAAGGACCGGCTCCTGCGGGCTGTGAATAAAGTTCACCGCAAAGGTCTGCGAACCCAGTCGCTCTTTCAACTCATCAATGGCAGCGGCGACGCGCTCCAAAGGTAAACCGGCGGCTCCATAAGCCCCCAGCATCCCCTGTTCCGCCAGGGCCACCACCAGATCGACACTGGCAATCCCATGCGCCATGGCACCCGCCATATAGGGCAGGCGCAGCTTGTGCTCAAGGCAGAATCCAGGATCGCCAAAATCACTGAGCTTCAGACCGGGCACAAAGGCCTTCCGACCATCAGGACGCGTCCAGGCCAGGTCGCTTTCGATGTGACGCAATTGGTTGCGAAAACTTTGATCGGTGTCCATCCTGGAAATCCTTATACGCCTCGCGTCCCCTGTCAGACCGGAGTGATGAGCTCGTCACGACGAAAGCAGTTTTTTATGACGATTTTGCGTCGTAAGCGATGACTTTTCGCGCGTCCCCTCAAATTTTCCCGGACCGCGATGACGAACAGGCGCGAACTGGCGCGCCATAAAAATGAGAGAGAGTTATTCAGAGTGTTGGACTGACATCGTTACTGCGCGTGGCCGGGCGATTATAACGATTGAGTTCGAGTCTGGGTTTGACGCGCAAACAGTCATCGTTTTGAAAGAAAAGCAGCGTGGAATCCTGATCATGCACAACAAAGCGAACGTGAGCCAGATTCAATTCGATTTCCCGACCAGGCAAGAGATCCTCGTGAAAATTGCTTTCCGTAACTTTAACTTTGATCAGTTCGATCATGAACGGCTCTCCAGAAGTTTGGGGCATTATCCCATCGCCTTCAGTGAATTGCCAACAACAAATGAAAGGGTATTTTATACGGGAGGTTGACTGGGTTTGACGGCAGGATGGAAAACCCTGCCGCCCATAAAGAGGGATTAGAAAGCTGAACGACTGACACAAAGAATACGTTTGCTGCTGTTCGCGGCACCGGCAAAATCACCAAAGCGCCGTGTATCGAGCCAGGCCCGCGAACCGTCGGCATCGGTAAAGATCTTGCCGAACATCACGTTGGGATAAAGGGCCCGGTCGCCACTGGTCCATGAACCTGCGGTCCCTGCGCCATCGGTTTTCCAGCCAACCGTTCCGGACACGCGCTGACTCCCCGTCCAGATTTCACGCACCGACTTCACCAGATCGCCCTTTTCATCATAATAAGGACTCATCTTCCAGCTCTGGTCCCAGAATTCCGTCGCGTTCTCTGCAATCAGCTGACCACGGGTGCTGTAAACGGGGCCATTGATCGTGATCCGTGTGCGGGCATCGGTGTTCGCGTCCGAAAGTAAAGCCGTGAAGGGCTCGGTATAGCCAGCTTCCTGGGCCCTGGCATTGCAGATGCTATCCGCACCGCTCAGTCCGCCGAGGTCTGCCGTATGAGTCGATGATGTCATGAAACTCACAAAGCGCTTGCTCAGCAATCGCTGCGGTGGATGCAGCGCGCAACGCAGCCCGGAATCACCCATCCAGCCATCGCCGCGAGATTCAAGGTGCAGCGGCAATCCAGCTTCAATGAAGTAACGGCCTATCGCCTCTCTTTGATTCAGCCCGACATAGAAAAATGTTTCGCCACCGCCGCGCGTGAGGGCATAAGGCAATGCAAACTGGGTGTTCCAGATAAATGTATCACCTTGACCCAGAGTGGTGGGGCTCGCCGTCGTGCTCACCAGGGAAGGCAGCATGGCGGAAAGGTCCCAGCTATTCGCATAGAAAATGGAATCTGATCCGTCACCGATCAAAGGCACCGGCTGGCTCATCTCATCCTGTGTGTTGTACAGCGAGAGACGCGTGTAGATGCGATTGGTTTCCGTTGTCAGGATATCATCGGTCATTTCATTGCGATTTCCGAAAAGATCGTGCACACCAAAATAGGACCGGCAGCCGGCCCACAGTGGATCACCCGACAGGTGACGACCTTCACTTTGACAAAGGGACGACGTATCCGGAGTCTGCCATGAAGCGACCATGAATTCGCTGTCCATCAGCAAGTGGAATTTTCGCAACGGCGTGGGCGTCTTCTGCGTAAACCGGTCTTCCGCCTTCAAATCATCCAGCTTGGTCCAGGCCCCAAATTCATAATCATAACTGCGGTTCAGACAAAGCTGCTTGGCTGCGACCCATTCCACCTTGGAACCATTGGCCTGAGTAACCGTGCGGGTGGTATCCACGCGCGAACTGAGATCCACGCGGCAAGGATAATCGGCACAGTGTGTTTCAAACGAGTCGGCCAGGCTGCTGCTGGCCTGATGATCTTCGCGAACCAAGGGGCTCTTCACAGCATCATAATCCAGCGGATCAACCGGGGCTGTCGCCGAAACCGCTGCGGAAACTTCATAACGATCGATCGCAAAATCATAGCGACAGTTGCGGCGTGTACTGCCTTGCGCTTCGCCATTGCAGAATGCAAATTTGTTGGTGGGGAAATCCGCCTGAGGCCACTCTTCAGCATCGACAAAGGTCATGCCGTCCGGAACGTTGGCAACCGTTCGAATGGGGGACATAAAGGTGTCCCCAGGTTTCATCCCGTTCGAGGCGGCAAAGCGTAGAAAGCGTTTTTCCCAGGGTTTGGCGGCAGGCACACGCTCACTCAAGACGGCTGCAAGATTGATCCCGCAGTTGCCGGCGGTCGTCATCGAGAGCGGACCCGTGGTCGCCGAACGGGTCAGAGGATGACAGTTGGCGAAGTTCTGGATGACCTTGCCGCGTGGCAACTGGGAGCTGCGGCCATCCCAGGCCATCAATTCACCTTTGTCATCGCTGAAGGCCAAGGACACAAGACTGTGCGGCTGCGTCAGCTGCCAATTAAAAATAGCCAGGGCGCCATCAGATTCATTGAAGAACCCCCGAGGCGCTGCGTGATCGCCGCCGATGGTCTGATTCCACTGCTGGCCATCGATGCGAATCGAAGCACTGGCTTCCAGCTTGCCATCGCTGACGGTGATGACGAGGTCACAGCTTTCATTTCCAACACGGCCATCGACATAACCGAGACTACTGACTCGATAACCCAGGCAGTTGGTTCGGCCGGCGGTGAACGTCACGACATCGTTATCCGGGTCGGTGGCCCGACACAGGTTGGCTCGCACCCATTCTCCCACACCGAGGGTCAGCTGCGCGGGGCAGTTGAGGACCGGGGCACGATTGACAATAGCGATAGGATTGTTCGGCTGATCGGATCCTGGGTTCTGGGGCAGACGATCGCCGTTCCCATTCACCGCATCATCACCAGAAGGCTGCGTTCCAGCGCCGGGATTTACGGCCGCTTCCTCTTCCGTACGTTCGGATTCAGGACCCGGACCGATGCTTTGAAATGAAGCGCGACCACAGGCCGTCGTCATCAGCACGAGAGCGGTGGCAGCATACGATATCATTCCACGGTATTTCATAATTGATCCCCCTCAGGATTTACTTTCGGTCGGCGGCGCATCAGACTCAAGCTACACTTTGTGCCTCTTGACGTTCAGAACTTTGCCAGACATAAACTCTCTGCGCCTGGTCGTCATCACGCACTCGAATCTGTCTCTTCACGAGGTCAATACATGCAAATGAACCCTGCAGATCCTGCCCAAGCGTTTCATAGACCCGCTCGTGCAGAATGATGTAATTGGCATTTTCGGGTGAGAAAAGCTGTTTGCGCAGCTGCTCGTAGCGAGTGGCCAGGACGATCGCCGATCCATACAGGTCATATTCCTTGGTACCGATCTGCGGGTAATAGGCTTCGATCGATCCATGGGCGAGGCCAATGGCGCAATAAATCGGTTCATGGTAATTGAATTCCTTCTCCACCTGCCTGAAGGTCTGGACCATACGCATGGCCAGGCGAACGGCCGCTTCCCCGACAGGGATGGAATCAGGTGTCCGAAAAGGAAAACCAATGGAGCACAGAAACCCATCCCCTACCACCTTGATGCGGTACGCGTCCGCAGCGAGACGTTCGGCATCGTAGCGCTCATACATATTCGCGATGCAAAGCTCGATCGCACGCTCCACGAAATCCTTGACCTTTTCATGCTGAATACGCGAACTCCCAATAATGTCAAAAGCCATGACGCAGGCTTCCGTTTTACCGGTCGGCATAGTCTGTTCCAGAGACGAGCCTTCGCGAATCTTCTGCAGCTGATGCGGATACACGATTTTTTGCAGCTGCTGCAGGACGTGATCGTTTTCTTTTTTCTGCTTTGCAAATTTGTTATTGAGTTTAAGGGATGTGGCTATCGAAAACAAGATCACTTCAATCGTGGATCCAATCAGATGCACATCGCGTCCCCAGATATTGTTCATTTCGACAAGGCCCATGGCTGTCATGACAAAATACTGAGTTCCGCTCAACATGATGCCGTAACCGATCAGCATCAGATGGTAGATGCCTCCGCGCTTGATGGAGAACCAAAGGGCCATGGCCAGCAAGGTCATGGTTCCGGTCAGGATAACGGTAGCGGTATACACATAACCGTAGGGGACCTGGAGAAGAACGATAGGAATTTCGAGCAGGATCAGCGCGTATTGGACGAGGAAAACGCGATAGTAGCGCGGATGGCGCTTCTTAACTTCATAGAAGGCCGCAAAGAAGATTCCCATGACCAGCTGGCCCAGCGTCCCCATGAGCTGCGCGACCAATTTCCATTCCGCAAAGTAATACTGCCCACCACGGAAGCCCAACAGCTCCGCCGCCAGGCTGCGCATCGATTCCGTGAACAGGATATTGATCATGATAAACGTCCCATAAATCAGAAAAACCCGGTTATTTTCCCGCGTCATGAACAGGAAGAAAACCGCCATGATACCGAGCACACCCAGACAGATCCCGCGCAGGGCCGTTATCAAAAACGAAGAATGATGATACTGGGCACTCGGTTGAACCCAATAAGGAGCATTGCCCAGCCCCCAGCGGTTCGCCGTCATCTGTCCCAGCCCTTTCCCGGCGCTATAGATCCGGTAGTGACCGGGCGCAAGTTCCAGGTCGGCGACGACCGCATCGTTTTCATAGAACGCATAGGCTTCCTTATAGTTGCCGTCCTTGACGACAGCCACTTTCTGAACATACCCGTTGTTGATAAACGAAAAAGTCCCGGCTTGACGAACCTCGACGTCGAAGACTGCGGCAAAGCAGCCACGAAAGTTCATGGTAGTGATCAAGGGACTGGTTTCAAGCTGCATCTGGAGACGCTCGATCCCTGATTCTTCCAATGGATACTGACAATCCGGGTCGACTGTAGCAAAGAGCCGATAGGAAAGATTTTCCAGCTGCACGTCCTTGCTCAAATACGCCAACGCTGGCTTGGGAAGAAGCCAAATGGCGAGCGCGGCCATGAGCCTGATGAAGAGCACGAGAAAATCCTTTCAAGGGTTCTCTCTGGGCTCGGCATTTGGCTTAAGTTTTGAACGGGAAATTGCTGCCCAGCAAGAAAAAGCCGGGTTTTTGAATTTTTTCTGCAATATTATCGGCGGTCGTTCGTTTTGTTAATAGACTCCGGATTAGGTCAACAGCCTTTGGTGTTTTGAACAAAACCCCAGGTCGCACCATTCCGGCTCGATAATCTTGGTGCGGGGACACTCATGCGCGAAAGCATGATTGTCCCTACTTGGTTTACATGGCCGGATTGTAATTCAGAGTCAGTTCCGAACCATCCTTCACAGCGGTGGTTTTCACCAGGGTCACGGCATTGGTCTTGTCATCATAAGCCCAGTCGGTGGAAGCCATCTTCTGCTTATCCAGCGTCACCAGAATATTTTTGGGATTCACCGGCTTTTTACCCAGACTGAACGTCACACTGCGCTTGACCATATCATTGGAAAGCCTGGTGATGAGTCCCGACCAATCGGCGCTGCAAATATCCAGAGTGGAGCCCTTCGACTGCGTGGCAAGGGTGATATACTCATTGCCCACATTCGCAACCTGACATGTATCGCTTGCGACCGAAGTCGGCAGACCAATAATCCCGTTAAACGTCGCCTTAAGCGTCTTGGTCGGATCAAAATCCACAGCCAGGTTGCCTTCACCGGATCCATTGTCATCCGTAATCACGACGACCTCAAGGTTGGCGTCCTTGCGAAACGGCATCGGTGTCGCCATCGGCAGGTTATCGATCGTAAGATAGTTCGCCGCGTAAAGACCGGTGAACAGGGCATTCAAGCGACTGATGGCATCGGCGGAATCCACCCGCTGCTCGATGCGAGCTACTTTATTCGGATCCGTTCCGGCCGGGAGCGTGAGTGGCTGCTCCACCAGCAGGTGAATGCGCGAATCCAATTTCCCATCGTTCAAGGTCGTAATCAGTTTCTGCAGGTTATTTTGTGTGGCGATCAATTCATCGTCCATGCTGGCACTCGTGTCGATCGCAAACACCACATCGACCTTAAGAGAAACTTTAAACTTGTCTGTCAAACTTCCCAGCTCGTCAAAGGCGGCTGGGGTTTCCCCTCTGGAGTTGGCTTCGTCAACAACAGGGGTGACCTCCGGAAGCTGTGCAGCCACAGGAGTTTCGGTGGCCACACCAGCTTTAAATGAAGAATCACTTTTACACGACGCTAGCGTCAAGGCTCCCAACAATACTGCTGCTTGAAGATGTGTGACCATAAATTGCTCCCGCTTGTTCATGTGTTCACTGCCAAACATAGCAAGCCCCGTTCCGTGGGTGGGGCCCCAACGGCAGTCGATGCAAAAGGGCTGCAATTGCGCCTGGAGTCGCGGCCCCGGTTTTGCAACACCCTGGGTAGCCCCCGGTAATTATCCAGCTTTTGCCTTCTTTCCTGCACGTACAGGTGTAAAAATAACTTATAATTATCCAATACTTAGACAAAAAATGCCATCAACGATGGAGTTCCTTGCATATCAGGCTTTAGACTTTGGTGAAAAAAGCCGTAAATAACTGAAAGATAAGTCGTACCGATGAAGCGCCTCTGTTTTTCCTCGACAGGTCCCAAGGGGGCTCAGGGGTCTGAAATCCAGAAATTTTAGAGAATTCTGATATGGCCAAGCATTTGCTAAGAGAATAGTACCCGGAGGTCACAAGTGAAACATTTGATTTGGCTGACACTGATTGCGATGTCCTGTACCCAGCAAAAAAGCTTTTCGGGAAAATCCGCAGAGGATGACGCGAACGCCGTCGTGAGCGATACGCCCGCGGTTGAAGCGCCACCAGCCCCAACGGGCCCTGGCATCGACAGTTGCGTGGAAGGTGACCGCGTGATTTTCGCGTTCTCGGGTGCTGTCAAGGAATGCATCGATTCCGGCAAGACCTGGCATTTTGAATCAAAAACCTGTGTCGCCATGCCCAAGGCCGCTTTCAGCTGTGATTGGGAAACGCTGCAGGGAAAATTAAAGGAACTCAACCTTCTGACAGAAACGCTCCAGAAGGATTATGCAGCTGGCGCCAAACTCATCAGCTGTGGTCAGTCGAGTGACGGCAACCGCATGGCTGTCCAGTGGATTAAACCCGTAAGCGGCGTGAACTGCGAGAAATTGCAGGAAGGCTTCGGCATCACCACGGGTTGTTACACGTACTATGCGGATCGCGCTCCCCCGCCGCCAGCGACCACGGATGACGAGCGCCGGCAGCGAGTCAACGAATGTCTGAAGAGTCTGTAAGCAGACCCTATCCCTAGTGACCTTTTGGTACAACGATTCCCACGCTTAACCCCAGCTGGGAATCGTTGTACCTCAGTCCATCTGGCACCAAACAAGTCAAATTTACCTACCTAAACCGATCTATTTATGCTTATGAACCCAAATAACGTCAAAATGACCTTCGATCTGGTCGTTTCCCCAGAGTTTTACGCTAGCCATGGGTCCAGCTGCCTTGCTACGATCCCTGAGCTGTTTTTAAAGTCCGTGGGACTCTGCAGCTCTTCATAAACCGAGCTTTGCTCCAGGTTCCAGGTTGTCGATGCGATATCAGAAGGTTTTCGTTAATGCGATTGGCTACGAACTCCCCCAGGAAGTCGTTTCCACTCGATCCCTCGAAGAGGCCCTGCGTCCCGTTTATCAGGCGATCAAATTGCCCCTTGGGCAGTTGGAAGCGATCACCGGTATTCGTGAACGTCGGTGGTGGCCTCGCCATTTTAAAGTTTCCGACGGTGCGATCCTCGCGGCGCAGAAGGCTCTGGATGGTCTTGGCCTCCAAGGCAGCGATGTGGATGTGCTGATTTATGCCGGCGTCTGCCGCGATTTTTTTGAACCCGCTACGGCCTGTCGTATTGCGAGTGAATTGGGCTTGAAACCCGATGCCGCTGTTTATGATATCAGCAACGCCTGTCTGGGTGTGATGAACGGCATGATTGATATCGCCAACCGCATCGAACTGGGCCAGGCGAGAATTGGTGTGGTGGTGTCGTGTGAATCGGCCCGCGAAGTGAATGAAGATTCCCTGCAGCATCTTTTGCAGAATCCGGACATGCCCCATTTCCGTGATAGCATAGCGACCTTCACCGGTGGTTCAGGTGCCGCTGCGGTGGTCCTGAGTAACGAACCGACCCTGGGCCGCTCGCACCGACTGCTGGGTGGAGTGATGCGCAATGATCATCAGCATCATGATCTTTGCCGTTGGGGCGTCAAGCGTCTGAGGCAAACCGTCTTTGAACAATTCATGATCACTGATGCCATTAACGTGATGAAGCACGGCGTAACGCTCGGTTTAAAAACCTGGCAGGCCCTTCTTTTGGAATTGGGCTGGCGCAATGAGCGGGTGGATAAAATCATTTCGCACCAGGTGGGCCAGAGCCATCGCAAGTCGGTTTTGAATGCGCTGGGCATTGCTGATAACAAGGACTATACGACCTTCCCGATGCTTGGCAACATGGGCACCGTTTCCCTGCCGTTGACAGCAGCGATGGCGGATGAAGGTGGATTTCTTTTACCCAACGATCAGGTCGGCTGGCTTGGTATCGGCAGCGGCCTGAATTGTCTCATGCTGGGGCTCGAATGGTAGCAAGCACGGAAGTTCTACGGCAGTATTATCCTTTTCAAAGCCGCTTCACCGAGGTGAGCCGCCAGCGCATGCACTATCTCGACGAAGGTGCTGGCGAAGTGCTGCTGGCCTTGCACGGCAATCCCACTTGGTCATTCTACTACCGCAATCTGATCAAGCAGTTTCGCGGTCAATACCGGCTGGTCGTACCTGACCACATCGGTTGCGGCTTCTCGGATAAACCCGATGACCGCCAATACAGTTATCGGCTGGAGCAGCGCGTACGCGATATCGAGGCGCTGGTCACCCAGCTGAACCTCAAGAATATCACGCTGGTCCTTCATGATTGGGGCGGTATGATCGGTTTGGCTTTTGCCGCGCGCAATCCCGAGCTCATCAAACGCATTATCCTGATGAACAGCTCCGGCTTTCCACTGCCGAAAAGCAAAGGCTTTCCTTTGGCCCTGACACTCAGTCGCACGCCGCTCCTGGGCGCGCTCCTCATTCGCGGATTGAATGCCTTTGCCTTCACGGCGAGCTGGATCTGCTGTCAACGCCATCGTTTGCCGAAGAGTCTGCGTCAGCTCTATCGTTTGCCTTACAATACCTGGCAGCAGCGGATCGCCGTCCATCGGTTTGTTCAGGATATTCCTTTGAATGCCAAACATCCGTCCTGGCAACTCGTGGAATATACCAACCAACATCTTGACCAGTTTAAGAATATTCCGTTTCAGATTATCTGGGGCGAGCGCGACTTCGTGTTTGACCGCCATTTCCTGGCGGAATGGCAGAAGCGTCTGCCACAGGCGGAGTATCACAGCTTTCCGGATGCTGGACATTATATTCTGGAAGATTTGGGTGATGAAGCGATCAGCCTGATGCGGGATTTCCTGAAACGCCATCCCATTTAATGCAGCTGGCCCGGAGCCCGAGGGAATCGCATGGACTATAATATTGCCCACACCCTCAGCCTCATGGCCGAGGCGCATCCTTATCAGGAAGCCGTTGCTTTCCCTTCCGGACGTGATGCCTTCGGTCGTGTCGCCTACACGCGGCTGACCTATCAGCAACTGGATGAGGCCAGCAGTCGCATGGCCCGGGGTTTGATGGCCTATGGCATCAAAAGCGGCATGCGGACGGCCTTTCTCGTCAAGCCGTCCTTGGAATTTTTCATCACCACGTTCGCTCTCTTCAAAACCAAGGCCGTCCCGGTTTTGATTGATCCAGGCATAGGCCTTCGCAGCATGCGGCGCTGCCTCTCCGAATCCGAGGCGGAAGCCTTTGTCGGTATTCCAGCCGCGCACGCGGCTCGCATTCTCTTTCGCTGGAAGGGCGGGGGTTGGAAGCGCAAGGTTTCGATCAGCCGCCGGGCTTACTTCGGTGGCATCAGCCTGCGCGATCTGGAAAAAGCCGGTGACCGATTTCATCAACTCCCGCTGGAACCAGCCGGTGAGCAGGAAGTCGCAGCCATCCTTTTTACATCAGGCAGTACCGGTGCTCCCAAGGGAGCGGTTTACACGCACGGCAATTTCCTGGCCCAGGTGCGACTGCTCAAGGAAACGCTCGGCATCCAGCCGGGTGAACGCGATCTCTGCACCTTCCCACTCTTTGCTCTTTTTGCTCCCGCCTTGGGGATGAGCGCTGTGATTCCTGAAATGGATTTCACCCGCCCGGCCGAAGTTGATCCTGAAAAAATTGCCGAAGCCATTCATAATTTTGGCATCAATAATATGTTTGGCTCCCCCGCTCTGATTAAAGCTGTGGCCAACTACGGCGTGGAACGGCAATGGCATTTCCCGAGCTTGCGTCGTGTGATATCCGCCGGCGCCCCGGTCCCTGCTGCTGTGATTGCTCAGTTCCGCCTTTTGGTGGATGAAACCTGCATGCTGTATACGCCGTATGGCGCCACAGAGTCACTCCCTGTCGCCATCGCCGAGAGTCGAACGATTCTCAAAGAAACCAGCACGCTGACCGAGATGGGTTTCGGCATTTGCGTGGGAACGATCGTACCGGGGACGGACGTGCGGATTATCAAAATCAGTGATGTTCCGATTCAAATCTGGAAAGCTGATTTGGAATTACCAGCCGGCGTCATCGGTGAAGTGGTGGTGACCGGGGATCAGGTGACGACTCGTTATTATCAAAGGGAAGCCGCCAATCAACTGGCAAAGATTCATGACCCCAATACCGGCCATATCTGGCACCGCATGGGCGATCTGGGCTACATCGACGATCAGGGTCGCCTTTGGTTCTGCGGTCGGAAAGCCCATCGCGTGCAGACCCAGGATGGAGACCTCTTCACCATCAACTGCGAGGGTGTGTTCAACAAACATCCACTGGTCGCACGCACAGCTTTGGTGGGCCTTGGGACACGCGGCTCGGAAAAACCTTTGCTCTGCGTGGAACCCAAGCGCCGTTTAACCCGGGATGAAGAGGACAAACTCTTTATCGAGTTGAAAAAAATGGGCGAAGCTCACGAGTACACCCGCAATATCAAGTTGTTTTTAACGCACGAGAGCTTTCCGGTCGATATCAGGCACAATGCGAAAATCTTCAGAGAGAAATTGAAATCATGGGCGGAAGCGCAATGGCGGAAAAAATCCTTGTCACCGGTGGGGGCGGCTTTCTTGGAAAGGCCCTCATCCACCAACTGATCGCACGCGGTCATGAGATTCACACCCTGAATCGCAGCCGGTATCCCGAGCTGGAAAAAATGGGTGTGCGTTGCTTTCAAGGGGATCTGGCCGATCCAGCTATCGTCAAGGAAGCGGCACGCGGCTGCACCACAGTTTTCCACGTTGCCGCCAAAGCTGGTGTCTGGGGTGATTATGCGGATTACTATAAAGCCAATGTGATCGGCACCCAGAACGTGCTTCTGGCCTGCCGGGCCCTGAGCATTCCGCGCCTGATCTATACGAGTTCGCCTTCGATCACATTTGGCGGAACCGATCAGGAAGGCATTGACGAAAGCAATCCCCTTCCCACGCATTATATGGCGGCTTATCCGGCCACCAAAGCCTTGGCTGAAAAAATGGTGCTGGCTGCCGCGGGTTCTGACCTTGCCACCGTCTCGCTCAGGCCGCACTTGATTTGGGGGCCTGGTGACAACCACATTATCCCGCGCCTGCTCGATCGAGCCCGCAAGGGGCGTTTGCGCCTGATTGGGCCAGCCGGCAAGAAAGTGGATGCGGTCTATATCGACAATGCCGTCCAGGCTCATCTCTGTGCCTATGATCGCCTGCAGAAAGGTTCCCCTATCGATGGCAAGGTCTACTTCATCACCAACGATGAACCCATGCCGCTCGAAAACATTATCAACTCCATTCTGCAGGCCGCCGGCCTCCCCCAGGTGACCAGGCGTATTTCCGCTGGCATCGCCTATGGTTTGGGCGCCACTCTTGAAATATTTTACCGTCTGCTGCGTCTTAAGAATGAACCTGTTCTGACCCGCTTTGCAGCGAGGCAGATGAGTACCGCACACTGGTACAACACCCGTGCGGCCCGCGAGGAACTGGGCTATCAACCCGCGGTGAGTATGCAGGAAGGTTTTCGGCGATTACGGCTGGCTTTACAGGGCTAGACACGCGGTCTGATCCGGGACAGACGTCCCGATCCGGTCCTCCTTTCTCCGAAATTCCTCCCTAAATCTGCGACTTTACTCAACTGCAGCCCTGGCATAAAACTTGGAACAGAAAACCTTCACACCTCTTTTGCAATCGAGAGGCGCGACTCACTCTCGCAGATGGATGATCCTATGTTGAACGTTATTTATAGCTGGCTGCGATCGCTGCTGTTTCTGCAGGCCACACCTATTATCCGGCTGGCAGCCCAACGCAGTCTTCAGCCAGACGACATGCCGCCACTCCCGAGCCTCAGTGATCCACGGCAACTGCCGCCGGATTTTCTGACCTTCAACGTCAGCACCGGTATCCAGCTCATTCGGCGGATGCTCTGGATAGTTCGGCGGGAAATGTGGAAGTCCCTGAGCCTCGGCATGGCCTATGCGGCCTGCAGCCTGGCCACACCGATGCTGGTCTACCAGCTGGTTCAGTATGTGAATCTCGCGGCTACCGGCCAGGCGTCCTTGCGCATGGGTTTGCTGGCGGGACTCCTGCTTTGCATCAGCGGTGCCCTCACCGGGATCCTGCAGCATCATTCCTTTCACATTTGCCTCAAGATGCTCCAGCGCGTGGTCAGTGGACTCAACATGCGCATCTATCATCATGCCCTGCGCATGACCCGCTCCTCACGTCAGGGAAGGCCCACCGGTGATATCGTCAACCTGATGGGCACCGACTCCGATCTCATCGGTTTCGCCTTGTTTGAGATTGTCGAAATCGTGGTGCGCTCCGTTATTATCCTCGGCGCTGCGATCATGCTGATCAACCTGCTCGGCTGGGCGGGCCTGGCCGGTCTTGCCACCTTGCTACTGATTGTGCCGCTCAGCCGCAAAGTCATTCAACGTTTTGTCAAACTCGACGATGAATTGATGAGTCAGCGCGATCGCCGGGTTTCCCTCGTGGCTCAGATGCTCGCCGGCATGCGCATTGTGAAGTATTTTGCCTGGGAATCCCAGATGCTAAAAGAAGTTAAAGCCATCCGCTCGCATGAAATCTCCGCCCGTCGCCGCCTGTTTCATAATGCTGCTGTCTCGCTTTTTGTTTATTTTGCCGGCAGTCTTCTGGTGGGTCTCGTCTCCTTTCTTTCGGCCACATATCTGGGTCGAACACTGGATGCGGCGACCATCTTTGCCTGTTTAACTTTATTTGGCCTGCTCGATAGCATGGTTGGCAGTTTAACCGATATGATTGCCGCCCTGGCCTCGGCACGCGTCAGTGCCGATCGCATGGCTTCGTTCCTGCGCACGGCAATATTACCTGAACCCATTCCAGGTCCACTGTTTGAAGGGCCGGTTGGTGTGCATTGGCAGAACGCTTCCTACCAATTCGAAGATGCGCCTCAGCCGGTGCTGACCAATATCCAGCTCCATCTCAAGCCCGGTGAATCCGTGGCGGTTGTGGGACCGGTGGGTTCGGGTAAAACCAGCCTTCTGCTTGGACTCCTGGGTGAAGTGCCGGGGATTTCGGGACGTGCGACCTGGACCGCCTTGCCTGATGGATCCCAGCCTCACCTGGCCTACGTCCCTCAGGAAGCCTTTATCGTCAACGGCAGTGTGCAGGACAATATTCTGCTGGGCCAGACGCTTCAGGACCCTGCCTGGCTCGATCAGGTCATTCATGCGACCTGTCTTGATTTTGATCTGCAGCGCCTGGCTGGTGGTCTTCATGCGGAAATCGGCGAGCAGGGTATTAATCTTTCCGGAGGCCAAAAGCAGAGGGTTAACCTCGCACGAGCGGCCCTTTTAAAACCAGGGCTTTTGCTGCTGGATGACCCCTTGTCGGCCGTGGATTTCGATACCGAAGACAAGCTGGTGGAACGGCTGCTCTTTGGTCTTTGGCAAAACTCCACTCGGGTGGTCGTGACCCATCGTCTGCATCATCTGCATCGCTTTGATAAGGTGGTGTTCCTGCAAAACGGAACCGTTGTGGATGCAGCACCTTTATCGGAACTCCTGGCGCGTTGCGAAGCCTTTCAGAACTTTTATAACCGCGTGGATCGTGAGGCTTTGGAAGAAGCCCAACACGCCGAGCAGGGCAAATCTGGAGCCGTTGGCGACACATCCGCGGCGGCTGAATTTGTGAAGCTGACCGATGACGAGGACCGAGCGTCAGGCGCGGTTCAATTCAAAGTGTATAAGGATTACGGTCGGGCTCTGCTGGGGCCTCGTGGCCCAGGCCGTTGGATGGTAGCGGCCCAGCTGGCCACCGCCAGTGTTTTAACGGTCGGCATTCCTCTTTTGCAAAACGGTTGGCTGGCTTACTGGGCCAGTCATCAGTCAGGACCTGGTGCCCAGACACCCTGGATTTTAAGTCTTTGGCCCACATCCCTTTATGAGTCCAATCATGCCCTTCTGCTTTGGGGCGGACTAGGACTTTTGGCGGTCATAGCCGCGGTCATGCACCAACTCCTGTGGTTGGGTCGCGCACTTAAAGCTGGTGCCCAGCTTCACGATGCTGCATTTGCCGCCGTTTTGAAAGCCCCTCTGCGGTTCTTTGATCGGACTCCGATTGGCCGCATTCTGAATCGTTTTTCCCGTGATGTGGATTCGGTGGAACGCGAAGTGGCAACCAATCTGGAACGCACGCTGGTGCCCATTTTTCATGCTCTTGCGGCCCTCTTGTTTTTGGCCATAGCCATTCCGTGGTTGCTGCTGGCGATCGCCCCAGCCCTTTATGGTTACTATGTCTTTCAAAAGAAATATCGTTATGCGAGCCGTGATGCGCAGCGTCTGATGTCGATGGCACGTTCACCACGCTTTGCCTTCTTTAAGGAAACACTGCAGAATACATCCGTGATTCGGGCCCATCAGCAAATGGACAGTTTCACCGAACGTTACCGCGGTGTGCTGACCCATTTTCAGTCGATGTTTTACGGTGTGATCCTCTTCAACCGTTGGTTCTCCTCGCGCATTCCCTTGCTCGGAGGTTTGATTTCGTTTGGCCTTGTTGTCATGATTCTGGCGCTGGCCCGTTCGGGACAGATTTCACCGGGCGTGACCGGGCTCGCCCTGGTTTATACTCTGCGGCTTTGGGAATATCTCAATAACGCCATTCGAGCGTTCACCATGGTGGAATCCAATCTTATCGGTGTGGAACGTCTGCAGCACTTTCAAAATCTGGACGCGGAACACGACGTGACCCTGACTCCGGCTTTGCCCACAGAAACCCATTGGCCTCGTCAGGGCGAAATACGTTTGGAAAACGTGTCGGCTCGCTATGCACCTGGTCTGCCTTTGGTGCTAAAAAACTGCAACCTCATCGTCCCGGCGGGACAGAAGGTCGGAATTATCGGCCGGACCGGAGCGGGCAAGAGCACGATCTTTCAAATTCTGTTTCGCTTTATTGAAACCACGGAAGGTCGCGTGCTGATCGATGGCGTCGATGCGCGAACCATTCCCTTGGATCGTCTGCGTTCATCTCTGGCGATTATTCCGCAGGATCCCATACTCTTTCAGGGCACCCTGCGCAGTAACCTGGATCGCTTCCAGCAGTATGATGACGCACGCATTCTGCAGGCTCTGCGGCGGGCTCACCTGGGGGTCTGGGTCGAAAATCTGGGCGGTGGTCTGCTCGCCGAGGTCAAGGAAAATGGGTCCAATTTCAGTCAGGGTCAACGGCAGCTGCTCTGTCTGGCGCGAGCGCTGCTGCTCGATACGCGCATCATCGTTATGGACGAGGCAACCGCGAGCGTCGATGTCGCGACGGATGCTTTGATTCAGAAAACCATAGCCGAGGAATGCCACGACAGGACCGTTCTCATTATCGCCCATCGCCTGGAAACCCTGGGACTTTGCGATCAGGTGATCGAGATGGATCAGGGATCGGTGAAAACGATTCAAGGGCGTGAGGGGAAACCGACGGTGCCGCCTGTAAAATCAGAGTGGAGGCCAACGGCAGATGATCCGAACTCCCGAACCAGCCGGCTTCATGGACCACCCGTGCGTCCTGGACCGTAAAGCCTCGCGCATAAATGCGGTCGAGGCAGAACATGGGCAGAATCGCGGGAAATGTCCTCTGATGTCGGCCGAGAGTCGACTTGAAGATTTCGGCCAGCCCAAGTTCACGCAGAAAGAAGCGACTGAGCTTGCAGGGCCAATCGTTGAAATCGCCGGCCACGATCAGAGGCCTTTCCCGAGGCACGTGCTCATGAATGTATTCGGCCAGCTCGCGCGCATGCTCCAGCCGCTCCCGATGAGTCAAACCAAAATGGGTGCAGATGAGAGCCAGTTGTCCGCCATCGTCCATCTGGACGTCCGCATGTAAAATCGCTCGGGGCTGATTCTTGCTCGACTCCAGCAGGGTCTGGTTGCGCCACTTTAAAATGGGAAAGCAGCTCAGTAGCCCATTGCCTTGAATTCCAGTCGCGAACTTGACGGTTGGGCCGCAGATGCGGTGTTCGAGCTCTTCCTGCAAATGATCCAGAAACGAGAGGATGACGGCATCCTCCGGAATCCAAAGTTCCTGGAGCATCACGATATCGCACTGCTCGCGCAGGATTGTCTGAATCAGGCGTTCCTCGATCGCTCGTTTGCGAAAGGCGCTTAAACCCAGGTGCAGGTTATAACTGAGGATCTTGATAGGCTCCGACCTTATATTCATGACCGTCCATAGTGCGAAAATCGTCGCAAAGACCACTGGGCCAACAGCAGGGCAAACACGACCAGAGCCACCAGAAGAACGACCGACACCACCGCTGGTTTTTCCAAAACGCTGAACAAACTTTTTTGAAACACGACGAGCAAGAGCAAACCTGGCGTCATTCCCACAAGAGTTGCCCCGAGAAAACGCAGGAACGGCACATGCCCCACCCCGGCCGTTAAATTGATCAGGGAATTGGGAGCGACGGGAACGATACGAAGCGCCACCAGTGTTAAAAAGTGTCCATTGCCCACCCGCCTTAGGATATTACGAACCTTGCCTCCAAAGAAACGTCGAAAAAAGTAACGCCCCGCGGCATGGCCCACGACATACGAAGTGCTGACATTGGCGACCACGCCCAGCACGATATGCGCCACAGCCTGGTCCAGGGGCAGGATCGCGGCCGTGGCCAGTATCATGATATTGATTGGAACAAAGAACAGGCCCCCAATGGCAAACGTCAAGGGGATTAGGCCGTGACGCAGCCAGGAACCCTCCTCCGTGCCACGGAAAAAAGCCAGCAGACGATAATAGTCGATGGGCGATTTGCGTGAAATCATATAAAGACCGAACAGGAACAGTCCCAGCAGCACAAAGCCAAGGGCAAACATCACTTTCGGTGACGAAAGCCCAAGTCGACGCGACAGGATTTGCATCAGCTGGCTCCATCGATCCATACCCTCCTCCAGCACGCTGGGCTTTTCGGCATCCACCAGTTCAGAATCCAGCAGCATGGGCCCCGTGGAATGAATGGAAAATGCATGGAGAAAGCGGTTGGTCGACGTGCTGTTCAGCACCTCGATAGCCTCCTTCAGAGAACCTCCCCGTTCCAAAAGCCTTTCAATCTCGGTGGCCTTGGCCTCGGTGTGATGGGACAGCAGATGAGCGGTAAAACCGTAACAGGGTTTCTGCAGCTGAAGAGTGGCATTCACTTCCGAGTCAAAGCCCATCGAGCGGTTATTTAAATTTGCCGATCCGACCGAGATAACATGTGAGTCCACCACCATCACTTTGCTATGAACGGTAATATAGCGTTTGGTCTTCTCCAGTTCCCGATGGGCAGGAAAAAAGACCTGCAGCCGTCCATGGGTATCGGACTGCTTGAGAGTATAAAGAGCCTGAGCCTGCATCAGGCCCATGGTTTTTTGCTCCAGCCAACCGCCAGCCAGCTCGGGCAGGATGATCACCACCTCGGGGCCCACTGTTTTTTGTAAGACGCGGGAAAGGATTTCAACGATATGCCGCGAGGTCAAATATTGATTTTCGAGGACCACATGATGCTGCGCCGCCTCCAGGCAGTCCTGATAAAGCTGAGCGATTTCAAAGGAGGGTGTATTGTTGCGGAACGACGGCACGGTCTGCGATAAGGCCATTGAAACGTCTTCAAACGCATAAATGCCAGGCAGCATACGAGGTTTGAAATCCCGTTCGTTGGATTTCAGGACCAGCTCCCCACCCGTGGCGCGCTTCCAGCGTTCACAAAAAAGGTCCGCCATGCGCCGGGCTAGCGAGCCGTTAAAACCGATCTGCATATCATGATAGGGTCCATAAGACTGACCTTGAGGATCCACGCGCAGGGGGTGTTTGGCCAAATGTTCACAGGTATCCCAACGACGGATGGTCAGATCCAGACCGCCGAGGAAGGCGAAACTTTGATCCACCACGACAAACTTTTGGTGCTGGGAAGCCCCAACAGGATGCGCGGCATCCATTTTAAAATGCATGCGGGCGTGGCTGAACCAGCCAAAGCGTAGGGCCTGCAGCTTCTCGCGTTCCAGCAGATAGATGGGCGCATAATCCCAGCAGAGCAGATAGATGTGTAGATCCGGCTTGCTTTTCAGCAGATCCATCAGAAAATGGCTTAGGCTCCACCGCCGTGGAACCCACGTCCCTTCCCAATCAGGAGCCAGGTTGGTTTCGCTATGAATATCCCAGCCGGTAATAAAAATTTCATGGGTGGCGTTGGAACATGCTTCAATAAAGGCTTTGAAGTAATTAGCGGCGTCCCAATAGATCCAGGCATTCTGTCCTGTTGCCCAACTGAAGGCATTGGCCTTCGTCCACAGTTCTTTCATGGACAACCTCCCGCTCTGATACTCGCCTATCTGGGGTCATGGGGGAAGACGGGGTTAATCATGTAGAAGTCTTTACGGGTGTATTAAATAGGTGAAAGCCAAAGCCGGGGCGGCTTGAACCATCAAAACAGTCATCACGCCGAGTCGAGCCCATAGTCCCATTCAAACCTCCGAATCGTTGTCTCTATCGCAACTTAAGATCCATGAGAGTAACGGGGTCGATCGCTGCAGGCAACACTGAAATGATTACGCGGAAACTGTCGCCTCCTCGTGACGTTTCTTGCTTTCAAGTTTCGATAGCAGCAAATAAATTGCGGGCACAACGAACAAAGTCAGGATCGTCGACACAATGGTCCCGCCAATGATGGCCAGACCCATAGGCAAGCGGGCTTCGGAGCCCATGCCACCACCCAGGACCAGAGGTGTGGCGGCCGCGACTGTGGCGACCGAGGTCATGACAATAGGTCGCAAACGAACCGGTGACGCTTCGAGCAAGGCGTCAAACACCGAAATATTTTTTTCCCGCCGCACATGGTTGGCAAATTCCACGAGCAGAATACTGTTCTTTTTCGCAATCCCCATCAGCACGATCAAACCGATGAAGGAAAAGAGGTTCAGCGATTGATCCGTGAGCCACAGGGCAATCAAAGCTCCCGTGACACTGAACGGCAGAGCCATCAAAACCGAAATCGGATGGATGAAGGAATCAAACTGCACCGCGAGAATTAAATAAGCGACCAGAATACCGATCAGCAGAGCTCCATAAAGGCTCGCAAAAGCCTCATTGAACCCGGCCGAAGCGCCTTCCAGGGCAAAGATATATCCAGGCGGCAGCACGCCCTTGGCCAGCTCTTCCGCGCGCTGGAGGACCCGAGCCTGGGATTGCCCCGGCCCCAGGTTGCCGTAGACTGAAATCGCCCGCATCCGATTCACGCGGCTGATGGACTGCGACGCCTGACCTTCTTCAATCTTCACCAGCTCACGCAAAGGAATCAGGTTACCCGCGATGTTACGCACATAGAGTCTTTTGATATCTTCGGCCGAGTTCACCATGTCGTCTGGTAATTTGAATCGCACGTCATAGCGTTTACCTTCCGCTGTGTAGCGGCCGGAACGCAGACCGCCGATCGCAGCGCTGAGCACCTGGCCCACGGCATCCACCGACACGCCCCGCTCGGCCATGGCCTGACGGTTGGGTTCAATGCGAAGTTCAGGAATACCCGCACGATAATCGGTATCCAGGTCAACCCCGAGCTTTTCCTCTTCCAGCTTGTCAATCAGCTCCTGAGCCTTGGCACCGAGAACAGCCAGATCCGGCCCACGCAGACTCAAACCAATGGGATTCTGCCGTCCCGAGCTCAGGTTGCGCGAGGAAATATCCCGCATGCTCACGCGTATGCCTTTGACTTCACGAAATTTCGCCCGCATGTCGGCCATAATCTGGGTATGCGTCTTCTCTCTTTTTTCCTTGGGAATCAGACGCGTCGGCAGCGTCACCTGGTTGATCTGTGAGCTGGGGCCACCGGCGCCGACGGAAACCACATAGCCTTCCACTTCGGGAATTTGATCGAGCACAGCTTCCAGCTGCTTCGACAGTTGATCTGTATGTTCCAGCGACGAGCCCGGGGGAGCCTGGCCACTGACCAGTATGATGTCCTGATCCTGGGGAGGGATGAATTCCTGCCGGATTTTTTTCACCAGCCCCAGCGACAGCACAAAGCCCACCATGGAAATGAGGATCACCACATAGCGCCAGCGCAGAGTGAATCTCAAAACCGACTGATAGGAGTGGCCCAGGCGTTCGAAAATATCATCCATAAATTTTTCAAATCGGCCGATCTTGGGCTCATTTCGTAAGAACGCCGCGGCTCGCATCGGGGTGATCGTGACCGCTTCCAAAAGGGAAATCAAAACTGCAGCGGAAATGGTCACACCGAATTGAAAGAAAAATTTACCGATCACGCCTTCCATAAACACGACCGGCAAAAAGATCGCAACCATGGCCAGTGTTGCAGCCGACGCGGCAGGCAGGACTTCTCGCGCGCCTTCCGCAGCAGCGCGGACCGATCCCTTGCCCATGCGATAATGTCGAATAATGTTTTCGAGCAGCATGATGGCATCGTCCACCACGATGGAAATGGACAGGGTTAAAGCCAAAAGCGTAAAGAGGTTCAGTGTAAAGCCTGAGAAGAATAAAACAATAAACGTTCCCACGATGGACGTCGGAATGGAAAAAAGAATATTAAGTGCGGCCTGGTAGCTGCCGAGGAACAGAAAGCACACGAGAATCGTGATGAGACCGGCCACCCAGAGTTTTTCGATCGTCAGTTCCACGGTAGCTTGTGTGGACTTGGTGAAGTCGACGTTCACGCGATAGCCAATGCCCTCGGGGAAATCCTTGGACAGTTCCTTCATTCGGTCTTGAATGGCTTTGGACACATCCACTTCGTTGGTTCCACGCTGCTTGCTGATCCGCAGACTGACCGTCGGTTGCCCTTCATAACGGGCAATCCGCCGAATATCCGACAGACCATCTTCCACCGTGGCCACATCCTTGATTTTGATATTCGAACCGTGAATGATCTGACCGCCACGGCGCAGAATGAGAATATCGCCGACCTCTTCCACCGCCGAGGCTTCTCCCAGCCAACGCACCCGTAACTCACGATCGCCTGATGAAAATTGACCCGCGGCACTTTCCAAATGCTGGGAACGCAAAGCATCGACGACATCGCTGACCGTCAGCTGATAGGCCGCAAGCTTTTGCGGATTGAACCAGACGCGGAGATTGCGTTCACTGAAGCCGCCGATGTCGATCGCACCCACACCGGGCAAAAATCGCAGCTGATCCAAAAGATAGTTATTGGTCCAATTGAGAATGTCTCGAAAATCCTGCTTCCCATAGATGGAAACTATGAGGATCGGATCCTCTTCCGGGTTGGATTTACGAATCACAGCAGGATCCGCACCTGTCGGCATGCGGAACTGACTGATAGCCGACTGCACCTCCTGCAGGGCTACATCAATGTTCCGATCGATATCAAATTCCAGAGTGATGCGGCCTATGCCCTGACTGGCATTCGATCGCATTTCCTTGATCCCTTCGATGGTCAGCAGTCGTTCTTCAAGAGGTGAGAGAAGATCAGCCTCCACCACTTCAGGGGCCGCGCCTTCGTAGTTCACAGAAATATTCAGGATTGGGAAATCCACATCCGGCATCTGGCTGATGCCCATGCGATTCAGGCATATGGCACCGAACGTAATAAGAGCAAACATCAGGACCCAGGCAAACACCGGCCTTCGTATCGACATTTCAATCATAAGAATCCCTCGACAGTCACGAGCAACTGTTTTCGAGATTAGGATTTCACGGGAAAATACGCAAGACTACAATCGTCGCATAAGTGCACAATCTATCGCAAAATCAAGCCATTTCCGTGACGGGCTCTTCCTCGACGTCACCAGGCAGATGAACCTTATCGATGCGGCGAATGCCTTCCTTATCCACAATCAGCTGGTAGTAATGGTAGTAAACATCCTTGACCGTTTCATCATCGCCACTCACACGAATGATGAGATCTATATGATAAACCTTGGGCAACATGTGCAGACCAGCTTCCCATTTGCTATTGGGCAGGAGGTGCTCCGCAAAAGGCGCATCCAAGGGACTCAAAAAGGCTCCCACATTGAGGCGATAAAAGGTATAAATGGCGCGAATTTTTCGCTTCAAAACGCGGGTACGCTCACCGCGCAGATCGAGGATCTTCTGATAGCGAATGACCGTACAGGCTTCATTTTCGAGGCTTGTGATACTTTCTGCTTCCAGGAGGGCGGTAATATCATCCGGCAGCTTTGTGCTGTCTTTAAAGCTGACCTTCTCTTCCTGGTTACCGACATGAATGGTTTCACCTTCAGCGGCATTTCCATCATAGACAATCTTGCAGCTGTTATCCGGCAGATTGCCAAAAATTCCACCCTTGAACATACCGCTGGCCACATCCTTGATACGATCACGGATGATATAGGCCACGATCAGAGCCGTACCAAGCAGAAAGGTCGAAAGACCGATGGACTGTACACTGAGCTGCGATCGACCGCTTTGCAAACGCAGCACGACATCCGCGATCACGGCCCAGGCACCGGCCAGACCCGCAGCGACAACGGCCGACGTCTGCTGCTGGATAAAAAACAAGGGCTTGGTGCGCGTATCCAGATAAAGCGCGGACCAGATGCGGCGCTTCAGCAAACCGCGGCGATAGAAATACTGCTCCAGCTCCATGCTGGGACTGCGCGAATCAACCCAGATGTATTTTTCGCGTTTCGAATACATGCGCATCATCCGCAGGATGGCCCGCAGACGCTGACGCCAACGGTCCCGGAGGTCTGGCCAAAGCCCATGGCGCTGCAAGATAAGGTCGAGCTCGAGCACCACGTCCTTGATATTCATGATCAGATATTCATCAATCGAATGAATTTCGTTCTGCAGCGCCGGGACCCGGGTAACCACCTCATGCGAAACTTTCCGCCACTCGCTATAGATATTAAAGACCTTGACCAGGCTATCCTGGAAGGCGCGCTCCGCCTCCTCCAAGAGTCGTAGCGACTCATCCGGCATCTCGCTGGAACTCAGTTCATTCAGGATGCCGTGCATGCGCTTCACTTTGCGCTTCAGAAACGTAAAGAATGAGCAGGCAAAAATGCGCGCTTCATCCTCAATAAAGGACTGCCTTTGCGAATTGAAGGGGCGTTCCTCATCACTGATTTCAGCCAGGATTTTCTTCAGGGGCGACCGATCCGGATCATCGGTCAGGCCCATCATTTCCTTGTAGCTCAGTTTAGGAATTCGAAAATTGAAAAAGGATTTCATATCGCGATAGAAGTTTTCCACGCGATACGTGCTTTTGTTGACCTTCATCTGCGGCGGAAAAACAAAGTACGACTCGACCTTGTAGCGCTTGGGATAGATGACGTCATCGCCCTGCTTGACCATCAAACGATGTTCAAACGAAGCTTCCATTTGCAAAGGTTCCACGATACGGATATCGGTTTTGACCAGCCGTTTAATGGAGAGTTTAGGATGTTCAGGTTCAGCTTCAATCGGCAGCATAGAAATATGACGTCCTCAATACGCTAGGGGCCGGCATTAAGCCGAGTGACGATACTGGGTGTGGTTGAGCTCCGTAACAAGGTCGCGAATCGCAAGATCCAGGTCCTGCCAAACCTTGTCCGCACCGGACAGTTGTTCGGCTGCACCCATCGTTTCCAACTGGAAAGCCAGGGCTACCGCACCGGCTGCTGCCAATTCAAGCAGCGAGCCTTTCAAATGATGAGCTGTGGTCTTGACCGCCTTGGCATCATTTTTATCGATAGCCTCCCTTATCGCGTCCAGATTCTCACGCGTGGAGGTAATGAACATGCTGATGACCTGACTCATGATCTCTGCGTCACCGCTCACAGCCTCGAGCAGCGGTTGCAGATCAAAGGATTTGGAATTCATCAGCGATTTCCTTAGTTTTATTTCCGTATCGCTGGTATCGGCAGATGCTCCATCATCTAAAGCAGCCCGAGCTTGAGAAAATCATAAGAATGCGGAGTTTTTCCAGGCACCCGGCTTGACAAGCGGCATTGCGTTTTCAGCACAAGGCGCTGAACTCAACTCCGCTGCGGCTTGTGGGTGTATTGCAGGGGCGGTGTTCCGCGGCGTTCAATAACAGGGATAAAACGCGTGGCTTCGGCCGCTTCATCATCAATGGGAAGGATGGCTTCCACCTGGACCGTGAACTTGCGTTCTTCACTCCAATCAAACACGTAGGCAAACTCCTGGCCTGTTTTGAATTGAAAATGACTCAGCTGAATCAGAGTTTCCTCGCCGCCATCGGCGGGCGCTTCATAAGGTTCCTCGGAACCTAGGAAACGGTTATCCAAAAAAAAGGAATAGCAGTGATCGGCATCCCAATGCAGGGCTTCCTGAATGGCCAGGTGCAGGTCATGCAGGTCGTGAATATCGAGCAATTCAATGGAACAGGAAAAATCGCTGATCGCGAAGGGTCGCACACGGAAACGCAAGGTGCGCGTGGCCACCGTTTGATCCTCTTCATCGCTCAGGTCTTCGATATCATGTCGCCTCACGTCCGCAGCGATGGATTCGATCATATCGAAGACCACCATATCCCGCAGTTCCGCCACCGGATCGCGGACCGGTTGAAATTCCGGACAGGCGAAGAGATTGGCCCTGACGGTGGAACCGTCCGGCTGATCTTTGGACTTCAGCATCTGGATCAGATCCTGCCCATAGCTTTCCTTGATGCGGGGCGCCAGTTCCTGGATTTCCGCATATCGCCGTTCATCGGCCACATAAAATGAAGTCAGAAGACAGGTTCGCCAGAATTCATAGTCATCGGTCCGGAACTTATGCCACTGGTCATATAAAAAATCACTGAGATCTTCAAAATCCAAAAGGTCCTGGGTGTAATGCAAAAGGAGAGCATCGATGCAGTTTTCCCGCAGCTCCAAAACATTGCGCTGGTCCTGGGCGATATTCATCAGATCCTCGGGCTCACTGACAGCGGCCAGAATGCGACTGGCACTTTCGATCGCTTCCTCTTCGACCAGATCGTAATAACCTGGATCATCCATCTGCATCAAAGCCACGATTGTCGGTAAAGCTTTGCGTTCTCCCAACGAGGCCAACAGAAACAAACAGGCGGTGGTCTTCAAAGGATTGCCAAGCTGCGTCGCGTGACCTGGACGCTCCAGGACCGTTTCGAGCCAGCGCATCAGATGCGGTGTCATGCGATGAGAAGCCGCGGTTGCCTTGAGCAGGCTTTGCCGGAAGTGCTGTTTATTCTCCCGATGCGACAGCCCATCCAGGACATACTGAAGATCATCGCGGCTCAAGAAGATCAGATCACCCATACGTTTGAAGTCCCTTTACAATGGAGCAATCCCGACGATTCCTCAGCGTTCAACCTCTTCATAGTGTTGAGAAAGACCCCGTCATGTCAAGCTGTTAATACCTTGAAAACGGCCAAGGGTGCGCCATTGCCGGCAGGATCTGGTAATTCTGTCATACTCTAACGCATGTGTTGCGAAAAGGCGTCGCGTGGCAAGTGAAGTGGACCTTGTACAAAAGGCCCCGGGCTGCGCAAGGGCAGCCGAACGGGGCCTATTTTTGAAAGGGCTTAGACTTCAGGTGGAGGGGTTTTATTCGCCGTGTTTTTCACCCAACGGATGGGTGCAAAACTGCCGCCGCCTTTGGCATTCTTTCGCTCGCGTCGGTGCACCCAGCGTTCCTTCATTTCTTCAACCAGGCTGAAAGCACAAGGAACCACAACCAGAGTCAGGACGGTCGACAGCAAGAGACCACCGATCACCGCCACGCCCATGGGGGAGCGGGCTTCACCACCCTCACCATGGCCAAAAGCGATGGGCAGCATACCGCCACCTGCGGCAAAAGTGGTCATCAGGATAGGACGCAAGCGGATGGGACCCGCTTCGAGCAACGCAGCGTTCACCGACAGACCATCACGCATACGCTGCATGGTAAAGTCGATCAGAAGAATACCGTTCTTGGTGACAAGACCCATGAGCAGGATGATACCGATCATCGTGTAAACCGACATGACTTGACCCGTGATCAGCAGCGAACCAAAGGCACCCGTGAGCGACAGAGGCAATGAAGCCATGATCACCAGTGGTGCCAGGTAACTCTCATACTGAGCGCAGAGAATCATGAAAACCAGCAGGATGGCGATCGCCAGAGCGCGAAGCATGTTTGTAATGGCGTCTGCCATGACTTCGGCCTCACCCGCCAGACTTACTGACACTTCCGCCGGCATATTTTGAGCAGCAAAGGCCTGGATATTGCCGATCGCGCCGCGCAAGTCCTTGCCCGTGAAACCGGAAAACACCGTGATCTGGCGCTGACTGTTGAAACGTTCAATGGCCGAAGGGGCTGAGGCGGCCTGGATCTGTGCTATCGATCCCAGCGTCACCAACTGACCCTTGCGGTTCATCAAGCTGATACCACCCAAATCCGCAGCACTGATGCGGTCCTGATCTGAAATGCGCAGGCGCACATCGACAGTTTTGCCGTTGGATTCAATCTCACCGACCTTATCACCCTCGTACAGGGCGCGCAGAACGCCCCCGATCTGGGCGGCTGAAACCTGAAGATCCGCGGCGCGGCCCTGATCAATCACCACACGGAATTCCTGGGCCACTTTCGGTTTGGTGCTGTTGGTATCCACCGCACCTGGAATATTCGTCTTGATATGCTCCTTCACCTGATCCGTGAAGGTCACCAGTTGCTCCCAGTTGTCGGATCGGAACACCATCTGGATAGGTTCGGTACGACCACCACCGCCACCCCCCGCTTCGGTGACGGTAAATTCCGTACCATTGGCGTTATAGGTGGGACCGAGGTCATCACGGATGCGTTGAATCAGTTGCGCCTGTGAAAAACTACGGTCCCCCTTGGGAATCAGGAGCACATCGAATTTGGCTTTATTGGGCTTCTTATCACCCGTAGCCGCCAGCGCCGCAATCACCATATTCACGCCCGGATAGGTCTGAACCCGATCCACGATGTCAAAGGCCACCTTCCGGGTGGCATCAAGACTGGCGCCCTCAGGCAAGGTCAGGTTGATATTGAACTGACTTTTATCTTCTTTAGGAAAGAAGGAAACCGGAACGAACATGACGAGCAGAACAATACCAAAGATAAACACGCCGAAACCACCGAGCAGAGTCAGGGCGCGGTGATTCATACAGGTCTGAAGAATGCTTCGATAGGTATTGTCCAGCCATGTCAGCGAGTTTTCCACAGCATACCAGGCCCGCAGAGCCTTGGGGTTATGGGGCTTGTGATCACCCGGCTTCAAAAGTCGGGCCGACAGCATAGGCGCAATGGTAAACGCACAGAAGAGCGACACCAAAACCGCAAACGCGACGGTCAAACCGAACTGATAGAAGAAACGACCAATGATACCTTCCATGAAAGCCACGGGTACGAACACCGCACAGATCGTCAGAGTCGTGGCAAATACCGCGAGACCGATTTCCGAGGTGGCATCCTTCGCCGCCTGGGGACCGTTTTTGCCCATCGCCAAATGTCGGTGAATGTTTTCGATCACAATAATGGCGTCATCGATCAGGATCCCGATAGCCAATGACAAACCCAGAGTGGTCATCATGTTCAGGGTGAAACCCATCGACTGAATGAACGCAAACGTCGCGATAACCGATGTCGGGAGGGCCACAGCAGAAATCAGCGTGATCCAGAAATCGCGCAGGAAGACAAAGACGATCAGAGTTGCCAGCAAGGCACCCAGCACAAGGTCAAGCTTCACGGCATCAATCGAACCCTTGATATAGGTCGAGTTATCCGACACGATGTCGATCTTGACCGAAGGCGGCAACTGCTGTTTCAATTTATCGATGTTCTTGCGCAGATCGTCGGCGATCTGCGTGGTGTTGCCACCCGACTGCTTGGACGCGGATAAAAGAATAGTCGGCGTCTTGCCGATGTAAGCGGCCGTTTCCTCTTCCGCGATCGTATCCTGAACCGTGGCCAGGTCGCCAACGCGCAGGCTGCGGCCATTCAACTGCACAGGCAGGTTGGCAATCTCTGCGGCGTCCCGTGCCTTGCCCTTGACGCGGATACTCCAGGTATTTTCGCTGGTCTTGAGTTTACCCGATGGAATATCCACGCTCTGGGTTTGCACGGCCGTCATCAGATCCTGGGGCGTCAGGCCCATGCTCGACAGTTTTTCCCGATCGACCAGGATATGAATTTCCCGCTCCCGAATACCGGCTGTATCGATACGGGCCACACCGTTAACGCGTTCGAGCGCCGGCTGAATCGTATCGGCCGCATAACGGGACAGCTCCCCATAATTCATCGTCTCCGAGGAAACGGATATGTTCAGGATCGGGGCACCGCCGACATCAAACTTTTGAATGATAGGCGTTTCCGCCTCATCCGGCAGCTGCGAGAGCACGGCAAAGATTTTGTCACGCACTTCCTGAGCGGCAAGGTCGCCTTTCTTGTCGAGCTTGAACTTCAAAACAAGCTGGGCAATGTTGGGATAGGCCGTGGACTGGAGCGTGTCCAATCCGGAAATACCGTTGACAGCTTTTTCCAGCGGATCGAGAACGCGCTGTTCGATGGTTTCAGGGTCGGCGCCTGGGTAGACGACCGTCGCCGAAACCACAGGGAAGTCAACGTCCGGATATTGGTCAATCGCGAGTCGTGGCAGCGCGAAAAGACCAAACACCACCAGCACAAGGTTGAGCATGGTGGCAAACACCGGACGCTTAATGGAAACGTCTGAAAGTATCATGGTCGCACCCGTTCCTCAGGTATGAGTGTTAAAGCAATTGAGCTTCGGCATACAATCCCGGCACCACGCGTTGATCCTGGTCAGGAGCTTTCGCGATCACCCGGAATGTGCGGCTGGCCTGTTCCACCACGGGAACGAGGCGAATCACTTCCAACTCACCGGAAAAACCAGTGGCCGGAATGGTAACTTTGATTTTGTCGCCAACTTTGATGCGACCCGCCATGCGTTCCGGAACCTGGAAATTCATTTCCACATCCGAAGTGCTGTACAGTTCAAAGACGGCATCGCCTGGGTTCACTTTTTCGCCGACATTGCGCAGCTGCTTGGTCACGATGCAATCGTACGGCGCCACCAGCTTGGTGTCCTGCATGGCCTGATTCGCCTGAGTCAGTTTCAAGTCTGCCATTTGCAAATCAAGCCGTGCTTTATCATAACCGGCTTTCAATTTATCGAACATCGATTCGGTTGAAACATTGGCTTTTTTAAGTTCCTCTTCCCGTTGGAATTCGCTTTGCGCGTTGGTCAGAGCCACGCGAGCCATTTCCTTTTGCGAACGGGCCATATCGAGCGACAGGCGATAGTCACGGGTATCCAGGACGGCCAGGACATCACCCTTTTTGCAGGTCATGCCAGCCTTGTATTTCAGTTCCTGTATAAAGCCAGACACGCGGAATGAAAGCTGCGATTTGGTTTGCGACGCCACTTCTCCGGAAAGACGTGTGTTCACACTTCCCTCCTGGCCTGCCGGTGTGCCTGCTGTGGAGGCCGGTGCTGAATTCGCAGCGGGGGTCGTGGCTGGGGCCGTCGTGGCTGCTGCCGGAGCAGGATTGACCGCAGTCTGAGCCCCGGTTGCCGCATCAGTCGCAGCCGGCTGTGTCGCAGCAGGTTGAGTCTCAACCGGCTGCAACGCAGCCGGTTGAGCGGGCGGAGGCGTGGCCGGCAAATCCACTTTGCTTTTTGTACAGCCGAGGAGCAACAAACCGCTTGTCCAAAGAATAACCTGATTCCGTTTCATAATCTTATCTCCTTAACCGCTCTCACGACGCGGTTTGTGCCTGTGGAATGTCTTTGCCCATGGAACGCTGCAGACGGAAATGCCAAAGCAGATACTGCGTTTCTGCTGATACCCTGCCGCCCTGCGCTGTGGTCATGGCGCTCTCGGAAAAAATCAAATCGGTGGCGGAAATCTGCCCGTTTTTGAAACGGGTCTGATCGATTCGATAGGCTTCTTCAGCCTGGGCCACGCCCGTCTGGGCGAATTTTAACGTCTGCTTGGCCGCTTGAAAATTCTGCCAGGCCTGGATCACATCAAGTTTGACTCCGTCTTTCGCACTGTCGCGCGTGGCTTCCGCCTTGGTCTTATTGGCGATGGCTTCCCGTACCGCAAACACGCTGGAGCCATTGCTCCAGATATCCCACTGCAGACTGATGCCGTAATAAGAAGTCTCTTTCTCCGCACCCAGTCCTGCCACTTCACCAAAGTTACGATCCCATTTCTTAAAGAGATTCACGCTGGGAATGAACTGAGCATAGGCCAAATCCTTATTATAGTCTGCAAGCTCGGTGGCAAGCTCGGCTCTTTTCGCTTCCGGGCGATGGGCCAGCGCCTGCTCGATACCTTTTTGTATGTCGACCGTCTCTTCTTCCAGCTTGGGCAGATTTTTTTCCAAAAGCAGCTCGTCTTCATCCTTGGCCTGAATGAGCTGACGCAACATGGCGAAAGCCACCTGTTTGGTCGTTCGCGCCTGAGCGGCCCGCGTTTCCGCCTGTGATAAAGCCAACTGAAATTTTAACACATCACCCTGGCTCAACCTTCCCACACGTTGAATAGCCTGAGCGTCTTCGTACTGGCGTTTGGCGGCATTCAAGGAGGCTCCGGAAATTTCTTCCTGCTCCTGGGCCTGGTAGGCATTTAAAAAGGCTTCGGCAGCCTGGAATGCGATGTCACGTTTAGCCTGACGCAGGGTTTCAAAGCTCAAATCCTGCTGCATGTTGCTGAAGCGACCGTATTGGACCGCAGCATACAAGCCGGTGATCGGCTGGGCGATGGTCAAACTTCCGGTCTTGGTCACATCATCCCGTATCACCAGAGTCGTTTCACCGAAAGGGACCGTCTGCTCTTTTTCAAAATGCGCTTCGTTATATTCGGCTGACACCCGAGGGCCGATGTTGGTCCAGGCGCTGCGCTTGCGTTCCGTGGCGGCATCCATTTCAGCCTGGGCCTGGTCCACCGAGGGATTGCTGGTGACTGCACGCGTCACTGAATCTTGTAAAGTTAAGGTTTTCTGATTGGCCGCTTCCTGAGCCCAGGCTGTCGGCCCTGTGATGCTGAGAGCCCCCAACATCATCAAGCTTGTTAACTTGGATCGTACCATCGTTGCCGTCCTTCAACAAAAATTGTAACCGTATCTTAACCTGTCGTAGGTTTAGCTTGTTCTTTTTTTCAGACCAACCAGATAAAGCTCAATGAGAGCTTTGACTTTGTTCTCCACGGATAGCTCGCGTCCCTGAAAACTCCAGGGTTTCTCCAGACAATCCATCGCCACAAAAATGGCCATGGCCGACACTTCCGAATCACTGGTTTCGAATTCACCGGCAGCCACCCCATCGTCGATAATCTGTTTCAAAAGGGCAATCTGCTGGCAACCAAACTTATCCCGCAATCTGAGAACGCCAGGTGCGCAGCTGCCCTCATTCATCACTTCGGCTGTCAGTCCGTTGTTACGAATCAAGTCGTACATAAAGCGGAAACGCGTATTGATATACTGTTCGAGCTTGCTGGTAAAAGTGTGGACATCGGCAATTTCTTTTCGCAGTTGTTCCGTAAAGATCTCGCCAAGTTTTTGCACCACAGCTTCATAAATTTCTTCCTTGCTACGGAAGTACAGGTAGACCGTCCCTTTGCCCAGCCCAGCTGACTTGGCTATCTCCTCAATGGAGGTTTTCTTCAGGCCATAGCGACTGAACAGGGTCTGGGCAGCCTCCATGATCCTGTTTTCTTTGTCGTTTTTTTCGTTTTCGTATGTCATGGAAACCTCAGTGGGTTCTGACTCGTTGACCACTATCGATTTCTAGTCATTATCAAGGAATCCTATCGGATGGAAGCTCAATATCTTGAACTCAGCCAAAACGCATTGATAGTGTGGGGAATTGAGGACGTTTTTAGGTTTTGATCAGCCTTGACCGTGGACGCAGCGCGCGGTCACAAGGCCCCAGCCGCTGCTTTTAAGGAATTTCTTCTCAGAAGTGTAGATAATGGATCGTTGATCTGGCAGAAATGCCACTGCTTCCTGCTGGGCTAGTTGTGGCAAACGAATCTTGCGCTCAAAGGGCAACCATCCTTCGCGCTCGGAATGGACATGATCGGCCTGTCCCGTGCGCTCAAAGATTCCCTGCCAGTTGATCAGGAGGAGTCTCTTGCCGTCCGCACTCCAGGCCGCATCCGTAATCATATCGTAAAGAAAAAATCCAACCGCTTCTGCAACCTGTTCACCATCATTCTTGCGCCAGGCTTTGGCCGGCAGGCGGAAGACAAGGCTGCGTTTCGGTTCCTTGCTGAATAAGAACATGTCGCCGGTCTGGGGATGCACGGCCAGGGCTTCCACATCCAATCGATCCTGTTTGGGAAACTGAAATTCCATTTCAGCGGAATGCAAGGCATTGGTGAACAGCGTGCTCTCATCGATGGCATGAATGCGTTTTTTACTGCGGACATGAAAATTATCGCCGGTGTCAGCCACAAACAGGCAATGGCCTCCCCAGGGGCAGGGCCCTTGGCTCAGCGCTTCCGGATCGGTGGTCGTGTCCGCATAACGAATGGAATGCAGGAGGCGTCCCTTCAGATCGGTGACCAGAATCACAGGATCATTGCCGGAATCGACCACATGATAGAGGACGTTTTTATAAAGACGTGAGCTGACGATTCCACTCATTTCGTGAAGCTCAGGTCCAGGTTGGATTGGTGGCCAATCGGTTTGCCAACGTTCACAGACGGCACCAGCAGCTGGTTCCTCGCCCCAGCGTTCCGGTTCGGTAACCTGGCCGTAGGCATCGGTCTCATGCGAGGGGAGCAGCGCCCAACGATAGGCCACACCATAGCCTAATCCCACAAGGCTCGTGACGATGATCAATCCGGACAGCAGCTGCATGACCTTCATCGGCGTCCTCAGTTTCAGGTGCGGGGTGTAGCCCATAAAGAAATGATTGACCTCCAGGCAAATCTTGACCATGGCTCCGTTGCAAGTTTACTCTGAATACACAAAAGTTTCGAGTCCTGCTCAGGGTAAACACGAGGCTGTATGACTAAAATTGAAAAAACCTTCCCCGCGGGTGCTGTTATTTTTCATGAAGGCGACCCCGGCGGTGATATCTATATCATTAAGTCGGGAGAAGTCAAAGTCTACCAGGTACGCGGAGGCAGCGAAATCCTCCTCGCCCAGCTAGGTCAGGGCGAACTCCTTGGAGCCATGACCGCAACCACCGGCACGCCGCGGACAGCTTCCGTCAAAGCCCTGACCGAGACAGTCGTTACGATGATTGGCAGCAAGGATATGGAAAAGTTGCTGAAGGACATTCCACCCTGGGCCAATATCTTGATCAAGGATTTGATCTTTCGTCTGAAATTCATGAATGAAATTTATATCCAGTCTGTAAGCGCCGAACTCGGCAACCGCGGGCATCAGGACCTGCTCAGGACGGCGACCCGCCTGGCCAAGGGCATTTTGGCTAACGCCCGTGTGCAGGAAAAGGAAATTGACGGCGCGACTGTGGTGGACCTTCATTCCAGTTTTTCGCCGCTGCTCGATATTTTTTTGGCCGAGAAGGATATGTTTCTCAAAATCTACAATCTCTTTCTGGAATATCGGCTTCTCGAACTCAAGGAGCTCAGGCAGGTTGGAAAATTTTTGTCCAAAGAGGAGCTGCTGGGTTTGCAAACCTTCTATGATATGGCCCATCAGCATTTGGGTGTCATACCTCAGCAGAAGAAGGCACCACCGGCCTTGGCTGTCGGTGAGCGCAAGGCTCTGCTTGCGTTGGCGACATGGGCCAGGGCCGAGCCGCTGGATCAAAGCGGGCGCATGGTTATGACCCTGGCCGAGTGCGAAAATCGTTTGGCGCAAAGCTTAAGCCGCCAGCATATCATCCATGTTCTGCAGCGAGCGAGCGCCTGGAATTTGATTCATTTGGATAAAGCTGATGTGCGGATTTCGTTCCGCCCGGATACCATACGTCATGTGATTGCCAGCATGAACCTGATCCATGCGTTGGAAAGCGAGTCATCACCATTGCATCAAGCTTCAATTCCCTAGTGTGGAGTGCTGTCAGGTGGGTGGACAGTCGGGGGAATTCCGTCGCCCCCTTGAGGTGCAAGCCCCAAGGGGGTTCTTTCACAACAAGCGATCCAAATAGACCCATTCACGGCAATTCACCATGTTGGCCGCAACGCGGCTATCATCACCATTCTCTTCCATCGAGTGAACTGCAAAATTTTCCGGATCATCCCCACGCATGCGCAGACGCATATTGCGGGGAATCACCAACGTGACACCAAGATTCACAATCTCATGCTGCAGGACATCCATCGCCTTGCGCAATTCGAGCGGATGTCTTTTCAAGGGCATGCGCGCACCTTTTAACATGGAAATTCCTTTCTGTTAGAGGTCGGTTGATTGTTGCCTATGAAATAACACCTAGCATACAGCCGTCCACTTGAGCTTCACAAGGCCCCCTCTCAAACTTTCCTGAAACATACAAAACGATAGGGAAATATGAGGTCGCATGCCTTGGCAAACTCAGGATGTCGCGGGATTGTCGCATCATTTGCGACATGATCACAAAACCCCAGGTAATTGATCAACAGCCCTTTTCGTGATATCGTCCGCGCGTGAATTGTTCAGTATCACTCACTCAAGGAGACCTTCATGAAAATTATTATGAGTCTTATCTGCATGCTCGGCTTGTATCAGTCAGCTTCGGCTTTCACCCTGCGAAGTGCTTACAAATCGAATCTTTGTATGGACGTGAACAACGGAGATCCCAGCAGCTGGCGCGCGGGCACCAACGTCGAAGTTTGGCCCTGCAACGGCCAGCAGAATCAACAGTTTAATTTGAAACCGCTGAGTACGGGTGGCAACGACAGAATCTATACATTCCAGGCCCTGGGTAAATGCCTCGATGTCGACATGGGATTCCTGGAAGACTGGACCAATCAATCCAATATTCAGGTTTTTAGCTGCAACGGCGGCATCAATCAGCAGTTCCGTCTGGAACCAAAGTCGGGCGGCTGGTTCACGCTGCGTTCGGTCATGAACGGCAAATGCCTGGACATTGACTTGAATACCGCCAACGGCTGGCGCTACGAACATAATGTGCAGCTCTGGAACTGTTCGGGTGAATCCAATCAGCTTTGGCGTTTCGATGCCTTGGACACCAACGATGATGATAACGATGACATCATCATTCTTCCTACCAACTAAGGCCGCGCTCAGGCTGAGGCCGCGCTCAGGCTGAGGCCGCGCTCAGACTGAGGCCGCGCTCAGGCTGAGGCCGCGCTCAGACTGAGGCCGCGCTCAGACTGAGGCCGCGCTCAGACTGAGGCCGCGCTCAGGCTGAGGCCTCAGCCTCAGACTGAGTGCACACTTTCAGCTTCGGCATGACGCGCGGGAGATTTATAACACTCTTCGATGTGATCATTGACCAGCCCACAGGCCTGCATGAAGGCATAGCAAATCGTTGAACCCACGAATTTAAACCCGCGCTTTTTCAAATCCTTGCTCATGGCATCCGATTCCGGTGTTGAAGCCGGCACGTCGCGCATGGAAAGCCGGGGCTTCACCAGGGGCTTGCCACCGACAAAACTCCAGATATAGGCATCAAAGCTGCCAAATTCCTTCTGCACGGCAAGAAAAGCCTTGGCATTGATCACTGTGCTTTCGATCTTCAGGCGGTTGCGCACGATGCCTTCGTTGTCCATGAGTCGGTCCCGTTTCGCCTGATTGAAACGGCTGACCTTGACGGGATCAAATCCAGCGAAGGCCTTGCGATAATTTTCACGCTTGCGCAGAATCGTAATCCACGACAGACCCGCCTGGGCCCCTTCCAGGATCAAGAACTCAAAGAGCTTCTGATCATCATGCACCGGAATACCCCATTCATTATCATGATACGCGACATACAAGGGATCTTCGCCAGCCCAGGTGCAGCGTTTCCTATCCATCATACCTTTCCACTCCCAAACAAAATAAAAAGGCGGCCCCCTGCACGGAAGCCGCCTTCGCCTTGGATAACAATCAGTGCGTGGAACTCTTAGCGTATTTCACGCCCATTTCATCCAGAATGCGATTGGCTTTGGAGTACTGATCCAGAACCCACAGCATGTACCGCACATCCACGTGAATCGAACGGGTAAAGGCCGGGTCAAAGGCCCAATCCGAAATCACGCCGTCGATCGTGCCGTCGAAGACCAGACCGGTGAGTTCAGCTTTATCGTTCAAAGTTGCCGAACCCGAGTTGCCGCCGGTGATGTCCAAATCAGCCAGGAAGTTGACAGGAACGGTCTTCAAGGATTCCAACTGATAGTTGGCATAACGCTTGTCCTTGATCAGATCCATCTGCTTGGCTGGAACATTGAAGGGTTCTTTGCCGGTATTTTTTGCAGCGATTTCTTCCAACTTGGTGAACGAGGGGAGCTCAACGCCCGCGCGATTCTTGTAGCCTTGGACGGTCCCATAGGTGATGCGCAGGGTGGAGTTGGCGTCAGGATAGAGAACCTCGCCTTTTTTGGTTTTGTAAGCGGCCAGGTTTTGCATGTACTGCGAACGCACCTGCTGGAAGCGACCCGCGCGATCCTTGCCTTCATTTTCCAGTTTGATGCCTTCATCGTAAGTGGCCACAGCCAACTGGATAAAGGGATCTTTCGATGCTTCAAAGACCTTGCGATCGGCGTTCATCAGATCCAGACGCTGCTTTTCGTCCGCCAGGATCGACTTCGCGTAATAATCCGCCAGGGCTTTGCTCTGAGCGGCCTTATCCATATTCACGATGGTTTGAAGAGCCTTGGGCAGGCGTTTTTTGAATTCTGGTTTGGCCGTACGCACATCGTTAAGGCCCAGTTCCCACAAAGCCTGATCCACTTTAGCATCGAACCGGCGGGTCATGGCCTGCAGGTTCTGTTTCATCATGGTCAGGTCGCGATCCTGGTAACCGGCTTCACGCTGCTCATCGGGCTTGGACTTTTCACGGGACAGACGATAAAGACGCGCAGCGGTTTTCAAGAGGTCCGTATCCGTGGCTTTGCGGAGCACAGTGGCAAAGCGATCCGCAGCCTGATCTTCGGCCAACAGCTTATTCATGTCGCTGACGTTGGCCAGTGCTTTCTTGTTCTTTTCAGCTTTGAAATGATCAAGCAGAGCTTTTTCTTCGGCCTGCTTTTGCTTCAGAAGGCCCATGGCTTCGTAGCCTTTTTGTTTGCCTTCGATATTCTTGCTGGTGTTGCTCATGCCCGCCAGCGTTGCTGCGTACTTGATGCCAAGCTCAGGATCCTTGGCTTTGAAGTCCTGGACCAAAGCGATGCGACGGTCGAGGTATTCCTTGACCTGAGGACTGGTTTCTTCAAACGAAAATTCAACTTCGCTGGCCAGACGATGGCGATTGGTACGGCCTGGATATCCGGCGACCATCACGAACGAACCTTCGCTGACACCCTTGGTATCAACTTTCAGATAACCTTTGGGCTTATAAGGAACGTTGTCCTTGCTGAACTCGGCTGGAGCTCCCTTCTTATCCACATACGCGCGATAGAAGGAAAAATCACCGGTGTGGCGTGGCCACATCCAGTTATCGATATCGCCACCGAATTTACCGATCGCCGAAGGAGGAGCCTGCACGAGGCGGACGTCCTTGATTTCCAGCTGGCGGGTCAGACGGTAGGTACTTTCGCCTAAAAAGGAGTCGATCCGGCAGCGATAGCCCGGAGTTTTTTCACAGCCATTGATCAGGTCTTTACGACGCTTTTCAATCGCTTCATAACGCTTGAGGCCCGTGGTTTTATCGAGACCTTGCAAAAGGTCCTGGGTCACGTCCTGAATACTCTCCGTCACGAAGACTCGTGTGCCAGGCGCCGCCGGCAGTTCGTCCGTCAGGGCGTTGGCGTAAAATCCATTATCGAGGAGGTTCCGTTCGGCGGTCGAATTAAACTGGATGGAACCATAGGCGCAATGATGATTGGTCACGACCAGACCAAGATCGGAAACAAACGAGGCGCTGCAGCCACCCAGGCTGACGATGGCGTTCATCGGAAACGCCGTTAAATCCTTCAGGTTTTCAGGCTTGATCGCCAACCCTTTGGCTTTCAAATCTTTTTCTATGAGCGGCAACTGTTCAGGCTGCCACATACCTTCCACGGCATAAGCGCCTGAACCTGTCAGTCCACCGAGGGCCAGTGCCAGCAGGGGGTTCCGAAGCTTTTTCACGAACGACTCCTCTTTCTTCAAAAGAATTTGCCCTAACCTAGCAAGGAGACGCCGGTTAGGAAACCGCAAAAACATGCCTTGCATCGCATCCCAGTGTTCCCATTTTCCTGGCATAGGTCTTGATGTAAGGACCATGAACTCATTGTATCAAGCCCTGAGCACCTGAGGTTTCCATGTCTCTGTCAAAATCAAGTATCACATTATTATCCCTGGTGTTTTTATCTCAGGCGTTTTCGTTTGCGGTGACGCTGCTGCCTAATCTTCTGGCAGGAACCGGACTTTTTTCGCCCGTTCAAGCCGGCCTTGTCCTGGCTTTGGCCTCTCTCATGTCCGGCTTTTGGCAGCCTCTCGTCGGCCGTTGGTTGGATGAGGGACGCTACCGCACAGCCTTCGCCATTATAGCCAGCGCCTATGCGCTGGGCATTGCGGCGTTTTTAAGTGGGGCCGCATCCCCGTCGATTATTATTTTAGGGGCACTCGCTCTGGTGGTCGCAATGACGACACTGCGCACCCTGCAATCGCTCGCCATCGTGGGTCGGTTTCAAGGCGAAGAGCGAGCGCACATGGCCGGTGTTCGCTATCTTGTCTCGAACTTTGCGCTGGGCGTGGCCGCGACGATTGCCTTTCAATGGCTCACGACGCATCGTACGCTGCTCCTCAGCATCGACCTCGTGACGACACTGATCCTGGGAACTGGGCTGACATGGTTTCTGCTGCGCGAACGACGGAAACAATCGACCTCTGTCATCAGCAGTGCGGGCAGCCTCTCGGTTTTGCGGGGGGCCTTTCATAAGCATGGAATCCCGATTGCCGGCATCTGTCTGATCACGATTGGTTTCATGGGTCAGGTCACCTATCTGCCGTTGCAGTTGACCAAGCGCGGCCTGCCTGCGGTGGAATGGAATGCCCTCGTCCTGGTCGTGAATACCGCAACGATCGTCCTCGGCATGCGCTTTTTGCGTCGCCTCCTGACCAACTGGAGCGATCAGCAGCGTGGAGCCGCCGGCGCGGGATTAATTGCCTTAGGCCTGGCGCTCGTGCCCTTGGTGTCGAGTCCCGGCGCCTTGGTTGCGGTGACGCTGGTTTGGACGGTGGGTGAAATGATTTTCATCCCTTGGGAGCAGGTGAAACTTTATGAATTTTTCGGTGATGCGCAACCGGGTCTCGCGTCAGGTGCCATTACATTTGTGATGACCATCTGCCAGGTTCTGGCGCCACTCTTTGCTACGATTCTGCTTATGGTCCCAGAAGCCGTGGCCTCGGGCTTGCTCCTCGTTCTGCCTTTGGGTGGATTCGCGCTGTATCGCTGGGGCCCCCTTTGGACTCGGCCAGCCCAAGTCAGTGCTGCGGAAAAGGAAGCCGCTTAACCTGAGAGCCGACCTCTGCTAAGGTGGTGTCTATCCACCTTGTGGAGGTTTTTCGCATGCGAGCTGGAGTCCTTGGAATAGCGTTGTTGGTGGCCATGAACGCGCACGCGGCCGAGTCCCCCTATCGGCTGACGCTGCAGCTCCCTCTTTACGATAGCGCCGCGAATAAGGTTACGGGTTTTTCACCGAGCCTTCTGCAGGCGCAGGCTCTGACTCAGGATTTCTATCTGGGTTCGCACCGCCTGCTGGCCGAAGTTTTTTCCACAGAACAGAGTGCGATCGGTCATCCTTTTGAATACTTTGCTCTGCTGGCTTTCGATTACGTGAGCCAGATTACACCGCTCGGCATGAGCTGGCTGCATGAGGAAGCGCATCGGTCGGTGCTCAATCAATACGGCATTCGCAGTCACAACGGAGTCTATGACGCCAGCCTGAGCGACTCCAGCATTCCAGTGGATGAAGTCCGTGATGTCGATCTGATTCGTTTGAAACGCGAACACCCAGCGGATTTTGTGCGGCTCTCCACGGCTGGAATGGAAGCGGAAAGTCAGCTGGCTCTAAATCTGGAAAAAGCCCAATTTTTTGATCGGGCCTTGCCGCGGCAGCGTTTTCTCATCCTGCTCGCCCACCTCGGGCCCATCAGTTACCGGACCTTCTGCGACAGCCGCAGCGGGGATCACGCCACGGCCGAGGATCTCGCCACCGAAGGCCCCAATGAAATGTCGCGCGATTTTACCGGTTACGATTGCGTATCCTACGTATACGATCTTTTCCGTCCTTTCGAACCCTACGAAGCGCGAGGACCCCATCCATCCGGTGAAGGCATTGCCCGCTATCGCAGCCGGGACGATCTCACATCCACGGAAAAAAACTATCTGCGCCGCATGTCGCTCATGGGCTGGCTTAACCTTGTCGATCCTTTTCTTCTGGATTTTTCCGGATGGACCTGGGGGGATCGGCGTTGGGCGGCCACGCTGCGGCATCATTTGACCCCATTCGGTCACAGTCTTGAGGAAAATATTTTTCTGAAGGACGCCGATCGCGATGATGCTGGACACCTTTTCATAGTCCGCCAATACACCAATCAGAAGCGCACGCTCCCCGGCATCGAATGGCAATGTTTCGGCTGTCAAACCTGGAAGGACGGGATGTCACTCGACCTGCGCGCGGGCCTTTGGTGGCAGCCGAAATCGCTGCTCTACGCCAGTCGCCGCTGGAGACCCGGTGGATTTTTAGCGGTCCAAATAAAGCAGACCCTGAATCAAAATACGACGGCTTTTGCCGAAGTCATGAGCAAATCGGGAGGCTGGATGGCAGATGAAATCAATCTTTCACCTGCGACTGATTTGCGATTGGGTTTGACCTTGCAGTTCCATTAAATCAGGGCAGCGTGGTCTGCGCGTTTTGCACCAGACCTAAAAAATGCTCATGGAACCACTGTCCGGCTTGCGGCGCCCCGCGCAAACTATCCATGGATTGACAGCGCGCGTCGTAGCGTTCCGCGTTGGCATCAGAAACGCCATCCGATTCACCCGGTGGCTTAATCCACAGGAAGGCATCGACATCAGGCCGTGGAGCAATGGTCGGGAGAGCACCAAGGCCAGTGTCTTTGATATTGCACCAGTTACTCCAGTCGGTACGAGCTTTCACATTGCCATTGCGGCTGGTATCGATAATAAAACTGGTCGGCAGCTGTTCCGCCTTCAATTGCCCTGCGAGCGCGCTCACATACGTATACTCATCGTGAATTTTATTAAACTGATAATAGGACTCAGGACGTGTGGAATTCGCCGGCTCTCGCAGTGAGGTGTAATTCGCCACATTGGTGACAAACCCACGCACACGAGCCGTTCCAATGACCTCACGCATGATGGTGACGAGGCTACTTCGCTTGTCAGCTCCATCATCATTAAAAGCCCAGCCGAGCCAACCCGCGTGCGCGAGATCGATATAGAGGCTGACGTGGGGCAGCTGCAGACTTTGAACCGCGTAGCTGATGCCGCCTTTGTACAGCGCCGGTGTTTCAGTATCACAGCGCAGCTTGCCAAGGTTGGTGATCAAATTAGGCAGGGAGTCCGGCTCGATGATGGCCACCACCGGAACAGTCGGATAGCGCGCCAGGATTTCTTTGATACGGTCGATATATTCGGTTCGATAACGACTCAACTCAGTCTTATTCAGTTCGCCATTCGAGGCATTGGCAAAGCAATCCCGGTTGGGCAAATTGTAAATCACCAGTGTGACCAGAACCTTGTCTTCGGTTTTGGTTTGCTGCTCAACAGCCAATTTTAAAGCTGGTTCCAGCGAAGCCACACGGCCGATGGTATCCAGCCAAAGGGCAGTGGGTTTGTCGCGATATTTTTTGATGGTATCCGCCATGGCCGGAGACTTGCTGGCCGAAAAATCCACAGCCTGGGTGAACAGAGGATTCACCAGCAGGCGTACACCGAAAAACGGGTTGCTCTCGGGTATCACACTGCCATGAGCTGGTAAATAGGGATCGGTGGCCTTGGTCGGATCCCACGCAAATACGGGAGCAGGTGTCTTCACCGCATCAGGGCCAATGGGTGCCGGCAGATTGTCGACCGTGCCTCGTCCCGTGTCGGGCGTATTTTTTTTCGGATTGTCATGCTCCCCACGCTGATTCTCTGTGGTTTTGCACGACAGCAAAAAGGCCAAAATTCCGAGATTAAACAAGGCACTTCGCATAAGCATGGATCCTCCGGGAATACCCCTTCGCATTCCCGTCCATCCTATCATTGCGACCTCGGCAAAGAGTTCCCGGCGGATGGGCGCAACGCGGACCGATGAAGCACAGGACTCAAAACGGTCAAACGCACTGAATGCGAGGATTGTATTTTTACCAACCATCCATGGTTCAACCTAGGGCAGCGAAAGGATCTTGCGATCGCCTTTCTGCTGGCTCTTTGGTGGTCGCAGTCGGCCTCGGCTGCCATGGACTGGATTCCAGGTCTGACCTCTCTGACGGCTACCGATGAGTACAAGTATACCTGCACCCCTTCCATTCCACCGGAGACCGCCGATCCTTCCACCATCAATCCTGATCGGATGCAGATTCGTCATGGTCCGTTCAATCTGGGCTACCTGAAGCAGCTTTCATGCTGGACTGAAATCCAAATTAACCTGCTGGGTGATGTGGAACGTCTGGTTTATCTCGAACATGGTTTAACCCAGGCTGATGTCATCCGCGTTTTTCACCGCCCTGAAGGTTCGACCTGGATGGATCTCGGCCGAGCGGGCAATGATGTCCCGGCTGCTGAATTTCCCATCCATTATCGAGCTCCAACCTTTGAAATGAAAATGCTGCCGGGCCTGAATACTGTGCGTATTTTTCAAAGTAGCCGTGACATCACAGCCATCGATTGGAAACTCTGGGAGCCCAAAGCCTTTCATGCCGCGGTGAACTGGGAAAACATCCTGTTCGGCGGGTTTTTCGCCATCTGCTTTGCGCTGTCGCTTTACAACCTGGCGATTTTTGCCGTCACGCGCGATGTCCTGCATCTTTACTACTTTCTCTATCTGAGTACCTATGGGTGGGGACAGATGTTCCTGGCCGGCTTCACCAAACTCCATATTCTAACGGATGTCGGACCTTTGCTTGGCCGCATGGGTATCAGCTCGATTTCGATTGGCATATTCTTCGTTTACATGTTCGTGGAAAAAATGCTGGAGATTCAAACTTTTCCGAAATGGATGCGGGTCCTGTACTGGTCGATGGCCTTTTTTGCCTTAAGCAATCTGCTGCTGACCATCGCCGGCCCTTTCCAAATCGCGGCTCAACTCTGTCTTTTGAATTCCGGTTTCGGATCCATTCTGGCCATGGTCTATGGTGGTTATGCCCTGAAGCGACGCAATCCCATGGCGCCCATTTTTATGTTTGCCTGGTCTCTTCTGCTCATCGGCACCATAGTGCAGGTGCTGGCCCTGGGCGGCTTTCTCGACAATAATCCCGTCACGCGGTCGGCTAATTTCATCGGCGCCACGGTCGAGGCCATATTAATCTCGTATGCGCTGGCCTTCAAAATGAAAAGCGAGCGAATCCATGAAACAAGGCGGCGTAAACATGCTTTTTCACAGCTGGAAAAAATGGTCTATCCTCACCAGCTGACCCTGATGAAACAGGGACGGCAGCTCGAGGAAACCATGCCTCTGGCCACCGGACACGCTTGTGTGATCTGCGTGGATATGGTGAATAGCTCCAAGCAGAATATTGATGAGCTCAAAAACTTCTTACGTACTTTTTTCGACGAATGTGATGCGATCATGAATCGTGGTTATATCGATCAAGGCATGCAGGCCTATGGCTTTCGTATCAAGGAAATGGGCGACGGCTTTCTGTGCTCCATCGGGTTTCCGTTTGCACCGCCCTCGCATTTGAGTCTGCGCGAGATCGCTTTGGATGTGGCCTTCGATTTCGTGGCCAAATTTGAGGAAACACTCAAAACGAATCCTTTCCATGGTGAGACGGATCCGGTCCTTTCCATCGGCATTGCCGAAGGCCCGATCGAAGGCTTTTTAGGATGGGTCCAGCAGCCGGACAGTTCCCCTGTAAAAAACGCAAGGTCCCCCTTCAAGTAACGCGCGCGTGGATCCACAGCCCCGACTATGCAGCCGGGTTTTTCTCTTCGCACTTGGTTTGAACAGTTGCC
>NZ_DASQYZ010000188.1:0-19289 GCF_035638955.1 Oligoflexus sp.
AGAAAGGCCGAAAGTGTGTCGCGTCCCATGACAAGGCCGCAGGACCCGCACGAGTGCGTGCGTTCACTCAGGGCTTTCTTCCTCACTTCACCACAAAGACAGGTTTGCGACAAACGCGTATGAAAAGTGTTGATCAGTTCCCTACGACCTCCGAGCACTCAAGGGGCGCTTACGCAATTTTAGGCCTTTTTCCTGCAATACCAAGCTCGCATAATCATCGATTGGAAAAATTGAACAGGCGAATCAAAGCCATTTGCTTTCAGTAAATCCTCCGCCTTCTCGGGCGATAAGACTGAGAGATGTTCTCGAAACATTTTGGGAATCGTTTGGATTTTTTGCTCTTGGGCACCTGTTAATCGAATGACGGATTTCCACTTCTCAAGGTCGTCTTCGACCTGATCCGATGACCAATCAAAACTCAATTCCGCAACGATGAAGTATCCTTTCGGCTTGAGGCGCTTCGCTGCGCCATTCATGATTTTTTGTCTTTCTTCTTGGGGTGTGTGATGGGTTACGAGAATACAAAGAGCGGCATCAAACGTTTCCTCGCTTGGAAGACTTTGGACGTACCCATGAATGAACTCGCATCGATCAACCAGACCAAACGTCCCGAGGCGATTCCGACAAACTTCCAACATTTCCGCGGAAGGATCAACGGCCGTAAAAGTAAACCCAGGGTAGGTTTCGGCAAGTTTGATTATCTCAGTTCCTGTTCCCGCACCAATGGAGAGGATTTTGGAATCACTCGGTAACCCGTTTAACACGGCTTTTATCAAGAAGTGCAGATTGTCGTAAATTGGAGGCATTGGAAGATTGTTTTTGTCGTAATGGGACGCAGTGTCTTTGCCAAAAAATTCTGGTTTCGAAGATTTTTCCGAAGTCATCGCATGGATCTCCGCGGGGCATGCCCGGTCGATTACGTTTAGCCGTCCCTGATGTCGAGCTGAAGTACTTTGGCTCTGGATTCGACCACTTCTCTATATTTACCCTGAAATTCTTTGGAAAGAAAACTTTTATCAATGCATTCAAACCATTGGGGGATATCCTGAGAAAAACGCTGGAATTGTTCGTCAATCACTTTGCTTTCCAGCTTCAAGCGTTCGCGGCCAAAATAGTTGACCAGGATGTTTCTGGTGAAGTTTTTCTTTTTTCCATTCAGGGTCAGAGCCATTTCCTCTGCCGGGTGGCGCAGGGCTATTGAAGAGTTAACAAAATCATAAACTGGGGCCAGACGCACGATATCATCAGTTACGATGACGGAAAAATTTTTCAAATGCATATCTTCGTTGCCAACGAGGTAGTTGAAAATGGTCCTTCGAAAAAACTCAGCTTTTTCAATGACCGGAAAGGTACAGTACTGTTCGATGATCGACGCGACCCGCTCCATGCTGTAATTGTATTTTGTGGCCCTGCTTTCTCCAGCAAGTTGAGCAAAATCTTCAACAGCGATGCGGCTAGAGCGGCCTTTTCGATCAAATCTTTCTATGAAGTACACGAGGCTTTGATCCTTCGCATAGACCAGGCCATGTTTCGGCACATTCATGCCTGAGACTTCTGCGAGGCGCATAGTCAAATCTTCATTTTCCGGAAGCTGATGGAACATGTTCGATTGTGGCTTCAGTATATATTTACCGCCATAATCGACAATTTCAAAACGAGATTCTTTGATACTGAGGATCGCACTCACCTTGGGTTGCACGCCCTGGATAGACATCCTTGAGGCCCTTTGCAGAGCCTCGTCTCGCAGGTCTTTGGCATCGAAGGGCAAGTCTTCAAGGCGGGAAAGCTTGCTAGAGATCCTTTTGAGACCTGTGTCGGAATATTTTGCAGAACCGCAGGGTTCATAGGTGATTGGACATCTATTCATCGTCGGCGTCTTCTTTCACTGTGACAGCTCCCACCAGATCCGAGCCAACGGCGACGAGCTGAGAGAAGTAATCATCAGCGTCAATCTTTCTGATCTTCAATAGACCTTCGAGCTGAAGGCCTTCGGGTAAAAGCCCATCGAAGAAAGGTGGAAACTTTGTGAAGAAAAATTCTCTTTCATTGAGGGGCATAGAGAGGGAAACAGGAGGGCCCGTGTACGTATCATGATATTTAAAGTGATAATCCCGGCCTCTGTGCCGTTCTTCGAGCACGCCAGCCTCTTTATTTTGGACGAATATCCTCGCTCTCTTCACGCTTTTGTTCCTCATATGCTTTCATAAGCGGGCTTGCGAATTTTACGTCGATGTTGAGGACTTTAAGCACTTTGATGAGAGTATCCATGCGAGTGCTTTTGGTTTTATGTTCCATATCGTAAACAGCGGCTTTGCCGATACCAGCGAGGGTAGCCAATTCCAACTGAGTTAACCCACTTTTTTGGCGATGATATTTTATGATGGAGCCAATTTCTTCCAGCATCTCAGTGTCCTTGTCTCATTCATATGCCTTGATTTACTGCTAAAGCAGTAAATTTGGTCTATTTAATCCATTCTATCTCCTTTCGAAGACCTAAATCCACCTATTTTACTGCTATAGCAGTAAAAATAAGTAAAAATCAAGGATTTGGGCTATTGGGCGTATAAACATACCATTTTTTACTGCTATAGCAGTAAAAAATGACAGAGATAACTCATCTGGACTCGCCCGCTCATGGGCCTCTTGCGCAGGTTGGACATGGAATTCATATTCAAGTTAGGAAGTATTTGCTCAAAAAAATATTTGGAAGATATTCAAATGAACAAACGCAAAGTAACTGTTGCAGTTTTCATCGCCGGGTTCGCTTTGTTTGGAATATGGGTGGGATATCTCTACAGATATTCAATTGTGGGACAGCGTCTTTTCATGAATCTGTTTGATGGGATGCCGCCAAGGGAAGTCGAAAAGGTTCTGGAATTGGAACTAAAGACTTTGGCGAGTCTCGGAAACGATGAAAAGTACTTTGACCCTGGGATAAGGGCCGACAATGAGCGTATATATGGTTTAGAAGTGACGCCCAAAATCAAGAAGCGTCTGAGGCAAAGATATTCGTTGATCCGTACCTATAATCTTTTGGCTGGACTTGAGGCCAAATTTTTTGACAATAAACTCTATGGAGTGGATGTCTATATAGTCATGAAAGACAAAGAACAGGGTGTCTTCAGGAAGCAATGCTCTGACGTGGAAACAGAATACAAGAAGCAGTTTCCCGTCTGGGAAAAAAAGAGTCTTGAGGCGCTTAATGGCGGCTATGGATTGAGCACCGAGTCCCAATCACTCCATGCATTCATGATGTGTGATATCGTAAATCAGACTATTACACTAAGCGCAAATGTTAAGGATGTGTTTATAAAGGAGAGACGCTCCCAATCGGCAGAGCATCCATGATCATACAGCTGACATAGGGAAGATTAATGCGTAAAAAGTTGCTGTTCATGGTTAGCCTTGAGTTAATCAGTACCACCTGTCTGGCAGAATCCAACTATCGATTGCTTGATGCCGAGTCGTCTCATAGTCCGGTCTATGATGACAATATCCAACTCGTTGGCCACGGACGCGCCAGGGGAACTGGAACTCCCACGGGATCCTGGAAGAAGCCTTTGGGAATTACCATTATAGTGGTTGGATCCGTAGTTGGTGGGTTATTTGCTTTGTATTCTTTAGGTACATTACCGAGTGAATGCGATGAAAACTATGATGCTGATAGTCCAGAATTAAAGGAATGCCAAAAAGGATCAGATGAAGCTATGTTAGGTTTTTTTGGTGGCTTGGCTTTGGTGGGAGCGAGTATTGCTGGTGGGGTTGTGCTTATAAAAATGTCACGCCAGCGCTCAACCGTCACGAAGGATCATGATCTATCCCTTCAATGGACTTATGCATTCTAACTCTTGTAAGAGAAGCCCCTCCCTCGGACAGGCTTCATTTCTTACCGGTAGGTAAAGTCTTAAAAAATCTAATATTATCTGTCTGTTAATCCACACCTTCCTAATTCCCTCAAAATTAGTGCTCTAGGTATTTATAGATGCCCCCAAGATTCCGACAACAAATCTGGAGTCTTTAACCTCAAATGGGTACTACTATGAATTCGCTGTTTATACTGGTTGTCGCCGCCATACTCTCGAGTCCGGCCTTGGCCGAAACGGTGAAGTTAAAAAACGGGACCGTATTAAAAGGCGTCATCGTTGAAATGAATCAAAACGATCTCATCATCGATACCGCTGAAATGGGTCGCGTTACAGTCAAACGCTACACGATCCAAAAAATTAGCGACGATGAAGCGACAAACTCGGGTGGCGGCGGAACTGTTATTAATGTTAATAACAGCAACCAGGTTGAGCAAACAAACAGCCAGGTAAACAATCAGAATACAGACTCCGGCAAGGACAAGCCTGAAGCACGCCGCTGGCGTCAAGGTATTCAGGGACGATTCAACTTTGCTCAGGAATCGGTCAACTTCAAACAAAAGAACGAGATCGTCGATTTGCCAAAAAGTTATACCGGCATCAACTGGGATATGATTGGCTTTCGAAGTGAGTCCTGGTGGGCTGTGTACCTGGAAGTTTCATCCCAGAGCATGACTAAAAACGATGTGGACTATAACGTCGGCGGAGGTCTGATTCGACTGGATTGGAATGCAATCAAAAGTGTCAATGGTGATACATTGAGCCTGGCCTACTTCGGCATTGGTGTGGGGAGCGGAGCGTTCGAGGCCGAAACCACGGACATAAACGGGATCAAAACGTCTGTAAAATTTTCCGGATCGCGAGCCAGCTTGCGTTTGGGTTATGACTACTTCTGGGGTAAGTACTGGGGCCTCTCGGCCTTTGCCGCTGCCAATACTGCAACATTTGATAAAGTTACCTACAGAATCGATGGTATTGATGTTGGCGATGAGTCCATGGATAAAGTCTCGGCGAAAAGTACTTCCTTTGGTTTAGGTTTGCTCTATAACATCGATCTTTAATCCCCTTTGACTTGTGGCGAGGCGTTCGGCTGCATGATCAAGCGCCGGCGCCATACTCCATCCCAGCCTTTGAGATCAGGCTTGTTACCCACCACCAGGATTACGTAAAACCTCAGCTGCCAGGCGCTCAAGGTTCTGCTCGTTGGCAGGAACGACGATGTGTTCTATGCGACTGGCAACGGCTGCACTTTCGAAATCCTGCGACCAGGATACGAGCGTCCCCACTTTCGACGAAGCCAGAGTAATGGTTAAGCGATACTTGGGTTCCGAGGCGTGTTGAACAACGACCTTCTTCGGTGCTTCTATTTCTGCAAACACATTTTCGTTTGGATAGTTTTTGCCGTCTGGTCCGTGCATGGTGAAGGACCAACGCCCACCATTCTTGAATTCGCAGACATCGAATGTATTGGTAAAACCGGCGGGTCCCCACCATCGAGCCAAGCGTTCAGCATTGAACGCTGCAAAAACTTGTTCGACGGTTGCCGGGATTTCGCGGGATGTACGGAATGTAGTCATAAGCTGCTCCTCGGGATGACTGAGTTTCCATCTGCCAGCGAAGGCTTACGCTGGACTTTTACGAAGGCTTTCGCACAAATCTTCCATAGACAATGAACGAACAAATCGCAGCCACGACAAGCCAGTAAATCATTGGGCCGTAATTCGTGTCACCGGAAGAGATATGCAGCCCGCAAAAAAGCAGCATCTCCGCGGCTATCAAGCCCGCCGCGATAGGCGCGAGGATGGTGAAGCGCTTATTGAGAGCCGGGAGCACCAGGCCCACGCTGCAAAGAATTTCAATGCCGCTCATCCCTAGCCAGACTCCGTGGGGAATCGCGTTCAAGGAAGGAACGGCTTGCTCGGGATTGGAAAATTTCCACACAGCGCCCACCAGGGTATGCAGGGCGAGAAGGATCTGAAGAACCCATAAAAGAATATTCATATTTTACCTCCTTGCAGAAAGTGTAAAGCGTCGCGGTTCGAGGGTCCAGAAGTCATAAATCTTTAGGGTGTGGGTCTTGCGCGCTTGGCGGCAGAGGATGTGTTCAGTGCCACGGCCGCCCGAACGAGAGCTTTCAATGCCTTTTCATCGATCTTCTCACCCTCATGGATATCGATGGCGCGTCTGGTATTGCCTTCAAGGCTGGAGTTGAAGAGACCTGAAGGATCCTCCAAGGCAGCGCCCTTGGCGAAGGTCATCTTCACGATATTCTTGTATGTCTCACCGGTACAGATAATTCCTGCGTGCGCCCACACCGGAACCCCTCTCCACTTCCACTCTTCGACCACTTCAGGGTCGGCCTGCTTAATGAGAAGTCGAATCCGGGCAAGCGTCTCGCCGCGCCAATCACCCAACTCCTCGATTCTCGCATTGATCAGCTGAGAGGGCGAGTCGCCTCCTTGTCCTGCCTTCGAGGTGGTCGTCTTCTTCGGATTGGTGGTCGCTTTCTTCGGAGCAGTCTTCGCTTTCTTTGGAGCGGTCTTCGCTTTCTTTGGAGCAGTCTTCGCTTTTTTCATGGCTTGAGTCGGTTTCCTTGGAGTTGTTGTGATTCACGCCTTAAGGACTCTTGATCTTCACTTCCCGGCCTTGCCAGGCGGATGATCCGCAAACCACTGAACGATCCCTGGCATGTCTTTTTCAAAACCCCCTGGAATGGAAAAATTTAAAAGACCTGCCCGCTGATCGCTTCTATTTTCAAAATCGTGTTTCATACCCCCAGACGCGATGAGAAAAGCTCCTTTGGGAGCATCGATCCACTTATCATCGAGCAGAAAGCTCATGGTACCTTCAATGACATAGAAAACATCATCTTCATCATGCGAGTGAGGTCCCGGTCCCTGCGTATGAGGCTCCAGCCACCACTCGGAAATGGAATAACGGTCGCTTGTTTCAACGCCATCGGCCTTGAAAACACTGCTGATGCGCCCCATCGGATAGGATCGCCCTCCACCAGGTGGCAGGAATAAACTTTTCTTGCTCAAAAGATCACCTCACAGAGTTTGGAAATCGATTTTGTATTCACTATAACTTTCGCCCCCTGTCCTTCTCCACATCAGATACTCGCTTGCAGGTGATTAGAGCCTCCCTGCTAGTTATATTTGGCGCAATAGAGTCCAAGTTTTCTGAAGTTGGCCAGCCAGTTAATTTTTTTTCCGAACGTGCGAGTATTTCCTAGGCTCATACGTTTAATTATTAGCAAACTGAACTTGGAGAAATATTAACATGAGAAAAAGCTTAAAGATTGCGTCGTTTGTAATGTTAACTGGCTGGACAGTTATGTCAGGTTGCGGTGCTGGTAAGTCTGAGCAGGCCGATAGCAATCTTGATATCGTTGGCGGAGCAGCCCTTTCGCAGTCACTTTATGACAGTCTTTTCCAATCCGTGGCCTCGCTCCAGGCTGATGTCTATTATAAGGCGCCCGGCCAAAACACGGCCAGGCTCATTGAATCAAACTATGCGTTCTGCGGCGGTACCCTGATCGATTCGGATACTGTCCTCACCGCCGCCCACTGTCTCGCGGATATTGGCAAGTACGACGCTGATGGTGTCATGTTTACAAATGTCAGCGTCGTGCTGGGCAGCCGGGTTTTGAGCCAGGCGCCCACGGCCCTCGGCACCCAAAGCAATGCCACAGGTGAACGTTTCAAGGCGAAAAAACTCACCATCCATGAGAACTATCGGAATGATACCAACTCAAATGATATCGCCTGGGTTGACCTGGACGGAACCAGCAGCGTGACACCAACTCCTATCAACAGCAGCAACTCGTTCCCATCGGCTGGCACCAAGACATACGTAGCAGGTTGGGGCGCGACCTCGGAGGGGGGCAATTCCAGCGATACTCTCAAATATACAGCCGTCAACACGCTCAGCAACGACTCCTGCAAAAGCTCGTTGCAAAGCCTACGCGATGCTTCTGGCCGTTCTTTCAGCGAAAAGATCTTTTCCACAACTCTGTGCGCCTATACTAAGTCGACCGATTCATGCCAGGGTGATTCCGGTGGTCCGCTGTTCACCTATGACGGCACCAAATTCACTGTTGCCGGCGTTGTGAGCTGGGGCCTCGGCTGCGCTCGGAACAGCATCCCAGGAATCTATACCCGCGTGTCTGAGTACTACTGAGCATGCAGTTTTCTCGCCTTGATCGGCGACGGGCCCTGGGAATGATCCCCGAATTCTGTGATAATACCAACGCAATTTCCCGGTGAGGGGCCATGAGGCCGCCTCACTATGCCTGTTCAGCAATGAAGGAAAAGCGATGGAAGAAAGCTATTTTGAAGGGACTCTTGTCCTTGAAAAACTTGCCGAGATCGACAAGGTGGACGAATTCTTTGAGGCAATCGACGCGGATGATTTTGGATTGGCCGAACAATTGATGAAAGCTGCCAGGGTCGATTCCATAACGATCGCTCGTGTTCTTCAGAAAATGTCTGAAGCAGATGGTGAGCATTGAACAGGGTCAACGCTCACGCGAGTCTTATTGGAACGTACATTTAAACTCGGCCGTGAGATCCGCTGTGATGCCTGTATCGATCGGATTCCGTGCCGCACCTTCCAGCTGCGTTTGCACCATCTTCGTGCATGAAACTGTCCCCTTGATGGATGGGCTGGCTTCGGTGACCTGAATGCTGCAGCTGCCGGCGTATGTAAAGGGCTTCACGGTAATCGCTTCGCGATGCATGGCATAACCATTCAGCGACGTGGCCGTTGATTTGGACAGAACGGTTGTAGCGACCATACAAGAATCAAACTTGCCCCCCACATCCGTCGTTGAAGTTTTGTTATCCGCAGCCTGGGCACATGTATAGGTTTTGGCTGACGCGCTGTAATCTTTAATAGCAACGGTCAAACTCGGCTTACCAGCACCCTGTGACATAACGACATCGACTCGCCCCGTGTCCGCATTGCGTGCGCACTGCGTAAGGCCGGTGAGTTCATACGTTCCGGCATCGTCGCCCTGGACAGGCGTTAATTTAATCGTGCCATAAACCACAGTCGGCGCTGGGTCGGATTTGCTATCAGAGCCACAGGATGTAAGCAAGGGATGGACTAAAATCATGAGGCTGAAGAGTTTCGTTAGGGAGCTGGAGTTTTTCATGGAATTCTTCCTCGTCACATAAAGGAGCATTGCGCTTCAAAATGACAGGGGAAGGATGCAGGGAGTGCAAGGTTCGACTGGAAAATTTTGCGATCAAGGCGAACTGCGGAATGTCAGATCCATTTCAAACGTAGGCCCGCGAGGATAAACCCGAATTGAAATGTTGAAGTCTTGATGCCGCCATCACCGTCCAAACTCTTATTGCGGATGAACGCACCACCCAGATACCGAAGATTTTTCGCCAAGGGGTAAACGACTGTTGAGGATATTTTGATCGAAAACTCGTCGGATTTCGCATCCGGATTCGGAGGATTCCGATCCGTCCTGCTGCTCGTGTTGAGGCTCAGCCCATTTTCGAGCCCCAGGCTCCCGAGAGTCGAGTAATAATAGCCCCAGGCACCGATCTGCGTGGAATCCTTGGTGCCGGCTCCTTGGCTGCTGGATTGATTCAAACCCAGATCCACACCCAGTTCGATGTTATCGGTGATCATATAGCCTGCCGATACCAAATGATTTCCATCATCAAAGGGATAAAGATAAAGGCCGAGCTTGCCCAGGGTTATACCGATGAAACCATCATCCAAAACCTGGGTCGAAAGATCATTGACCTTTTCATTCGATGAACCTTGAGGCGACTCGGTTTTGATGGAGCTTGTCGTGTATTTCAAAACTGGAATCTGCAGCGAGAATTTTGCCAGAGGAGGTTTCACGACCTCGCCCCAGGCTTGATGAGGGCAGGATGCGCCTAAAACGATAAATGATGTGAGGATGAGTTTAATATTCAATCGTGCACCGCCGCCCTGGGGTTTATGAAGGGCTTATCGGATAATCTTACTAATCTTGTAAGAATGAGTATAAATATAATAATATCAATATATTAACGGGGATCGACGGGCGGAAATTGCTGCACACTATAGTCTGTTAAGATGAGTCATTTGTTCTTTTGAGCTGTTGCTTTCAACAGTCATGTCCCTTCCTGTCCCCTGCGTTGTCTTTGATTTTTTACTGAAGCCGATTACAAACGCTTTATGGAGCTGCGATGCAGCACGAGATCAAACCTCAACTCAAGAGAATATGATGAAACTTGTTCAAACTTTGCTTCTTGCAATCATGGCTACTCAACTTCCTCTCCCTGGCCTTCACGCTATCCATCCAGCCGAAGCTCAAGCCCAGGAGTTTTTCATTTTTGAAAGAGTGGAAGGTAATTTCAAAGACACCTTTAACATCGGCGGCACGAACACGGGCTACTCGGTAGTTCTGGACAACGGCAGCGTCGTTCAAGTGGACCTTCTGTTCAACCAGTTGGATCAGCAATTCCTGGAAGGAGCCCGCGTCCGAGTCTCCGGAATTTACAAAACCGTCAAGGTCCATGGTCGCCACTATAAAGTCCTGGAAGCTGAGAGCGTGGAATTTTTGGAAACGAGCTTGAGCGGGACGTTGCAGATCGCGTTGCCCGGTGGCGGAACCGGTGCCTACTACAGTTTGTTTCTCGAAAACGGAACAGCCGTGCAATTGGACCTGACCACAAACAACCTGGAGCGATCCGCTGAACCTGGCATCGAAGTGCTCGTGAATGGGTACTATAAAACAGTTCAGGGCCGTCAGATCTTTGTGGTCCAAGCCATTGCTGTCCCTTGAATACTCCAGCCCCTGAACGGTCCAACATGGGCCGCTCAGGAAGCTCAACCGGGCAACTCTTTCCCATCCAAAAAATTCCGGAAATGCCGCTAAGCACCGTGGGCCCGAGCATGGGCAGCAAGGAGCGTACGGCATGAAATTGTTCCTGATCCTGTTTTCGGCAGCAGTCCTGCTGAACAACTGTCGGAAAATCAGTCCTGAGTCGGCCAGTTATGGTTACGGCACAGAGCCCGAGCTCACGACCGGGACGGATGCAATTCTGTCCAATCAAACTCCTCTCAATATTCATTCGCCTTTGGGTATGACCCTGGCAGGCTTTGGATCATCCAGTCGTGAATGGCAAACAGTTGATCAAATGCTGCAGGCCGAGGACTGGCAGGAATTCACCTGTGATGCCGGTCCCAACGAGGCGGATGCTCCCGGCACGGGAACCCAGATTCTCGATGCCGAAGGCTGGATCACGCAGCTTCCGCCTAATAAAAATTGTGTTGGAACACGACTCTTTCAAGGCGCCCAAGGCAGCTATCCCAGTGGCCGTTATCTGATTCGCTTTACCGGTGGCGCGACGCTCTCCGTATCCGGTGATGCCAGCAGCGTCACTTCACTGGGAACTGGCCTTGCTGCCTTCGATGTGGCCACGCCTTCGCCGTCCGGAGTGCTGCTGGCGATCAGTTCACTGGCCGCGGGAAATCCGATTCGTGATATTCAGGTGATTGCCCCGGGAGGAGTCTGCGGCAAAACCCTGAGTGAACTCCTTCCCTTTTCTTATTGTCGAACGGATCGCGGCGGCAGCGGCACATGTGCGTCTGGCCTCACCTGTTTTGACTTTTCCAAGGCTGCGATCAATTCGTCAGAAAGCACCGATCTCACCAACTTCGTCACCCTGGTCTCCACCCATCAAAAGGTGTTCTTCCATCCTGTCTTTCTCCAAAGCCTGCGCTCGTACAAGTCGCTGGGATTCAAGGATTGGTTTTTGAAGAAAAGCAATTTTGTGCGGGATCGAGTGGCTCTGGATAGCAACATCGCTCACTTTACTACAGACCATGGGGCACCCTGGGAAGCGATCGTAGCGCTGAGCAATGTCCTGAAGGCAGATCCATGGCTGACCCAACCCGCCAGCATTTCCAATGAGATGCTGCGCGCCAGCGCTTCGTTTTTCAAGACCTGGCTGGATGCAGAACTTGCGATCTATCTGGAATATGGCGGAGAATTTTGGATCGCCGGTTCCGAGTCACGGGATTATATGACCCTGGCGGCTGAGATGCTGAATCTGCAGTCCTATGAAGCATTCTATCTGCAACGACTGTCGACGATGGCCAACGTTTGGAAGTCAGCCTTTGGTGCAGACGCCAGCCGCATTCAGACGGTGGGCCTTGTGAACGCTGCCGATGCTACGATGCCTTCGCGCTTGATGACTCTTGCCAACCAGGTCCCTCCTTTCGCACTTTTGGCTATGTCCGCACGATTCCTCGCCCCTGCTGCGGAAGGAAACGACGATGGAAGTATCAACAGCTTTTTCGATACGCTCAGCGGCGGGTCGGGTGTTACGGCTGAGGAATCAGAATTCGGCCAGGCGAAAAAGCGTATCCAGGATATGGCGGCGGCGGCAACAGCCATCAATCTTCCGCTTCTGGCTTATGGCAGTGGTCCCGCATTCTCGCCTGAATTGACGGCAGATGATTTCAGGGAAATCGCGCGCAATGATGAGCGCACGGGGACTGCGGTATCGCAGAACCTTTCGGTCTGGAAGGAGGCCGGTGGCCGTTTGCTCTTCTATGATAAGAGCGCTGATGATGCTGCCCTTCGAAGCTCCTGGGGTGCGTTACGCTCGCAGCAGGACAGTCGATCGCGCCTGGCTAATGCCTTGCGTGAGTTTATCGAAACCAATCCGTGCTGGTGGGAAGGTTGTTCAGGAGAGACCACTCCAACGCCGTGATTTGGATTCAGCGACTTTTCAGATCGTAGGCAACACTCAAATGGATCGCTTTATCCTGGACGCGATCGGCCCCGCGATTCAGACTCGCCAGGTAACCGAAGACACCACCCAGATGCGCTTCAAACCGTCCCAGCTGCACAGCGAAATCGATGCCAAAGGTCATGGCGGGTTCAGACTGCCAGATGAGTTCACGATCCAGTTCCACCGGAACGCTGATACTATCACCCAGGCTTTCAGCCAGCTTTTCATTGCGATCCTTAAGGGAACCCAGCTGGATTTGACGGTAGTTGAACCAGGGAAAGACTGTAAAGCGCTTCGCCAGGGTTGCGGCCACGTTGATGCCCAGATCGTAGGCTCGCACATCATATTTCAGGCGGGTGGATGAGGGCACCGCAGTCGAATCTGTTCGGGTTCCTTGGGTTTCCTGCACAGCGGAAAGACTGCGTCCGCCCAGAATCAGAGTACCCGCCAACCATTTCGGCAAAGCATTCGAACGCAAGGACACGAATCCATAAAGACCGGCCCCGGTATAGGTCGTCTCACTGTATTGCTCGGTGAAGGATCCTGCGGTCGTATCCGATTCCTGTTCGCGGCTCAGATACTTGACCTGACGTCGCCCTGCCTCGCCTGTGAAACCGACGCCAAAGCGATCGGCCGAGAATGCGATCAAGGGGAATACCGACCAGCCTGTCATCTCCAAACGGTGATCCAGTTCCGTTAGATTCTCCGGTATTTCATCCAGGTCGGGGGCAATAGCCAAGTCGATAATCTGGGTATCGAGAGCGAAGGAAATGTTGTCCCGCTTCGGGGTAATGTGATGGTTAGGCGCCGCGGAAAATAAAGCTGCCTGGTTCTGCCGCTGTTTTTTGTAAGCGTCCTGGAATTCCTGTCGTGCCTGGTTGTTATTGCTGGTTTGACCAAAGGCCGCATAAGGCGTGAGGCAGAGAGTGGCTAACGCCACGGACCAATGACAGCAATGGAATGGAAAGACAAGCATATGGGGCCTTCCATGCCATGATGCAAAAATCTCTTAGATTCATGCTCATGGTTATGGAAGTTATTCGGCATTTTTTTCTGGCTGCATAAGGGCAAACAGGTGTTCTGAAGCTTGGGACAGGCAGGTTGCGGGTCAGCAGTCGCTTAAAAGTCCTCAAGATGATCGTATTTCTTTTTGGCCTTCTTCCCTTCTGGTGAGTTGATGTACTCGCTGCTAAATTTCCAGATTGTTTCCGCCATGGTCTTGTTCGCATTATAGAAATTGTCCGAGAAAATGATGAAATAGCCTCGCGTGTAGAGGACTTTCTCATGCTGTTTGAAGCCCATTTTCTCTTTCAGGCGTTCCACCTGGTTATCATGCACGGCAACCGCGTCCAGCTCCTTGTTCTGCAGGCGTTTGAGCATCGCAGCAACAGATTTGAAGGTCTGGGCTTCGACCCCTTCACTTTTAAGATTGGCGACTACGGAATTGCCTTCGAGAGCGCCGATCTTGAACTTCGCAAGATCACTGATGCGTTCCCCGGTCCAGCTGAAGCTGCTCCCGTTATTGTAAAAAATCGTATAGCCGGCATTCGTGAAGGCATACTGGGGATCCGGCACACCGTTCTTAAGGGGAGGATACGCCCAACCCTTATCCCGACTCACTTCATAGCTCACGGGACCATAGGCATCCACTTCGTTGCTTTCAATCAGTGTCCGACACGCGCGCCTCGTCCGGCGGATGATCTTGATCGGGAGACTCAGCTTTTTTTCCAAATCGTAGATAAAGTCGATCAAAATCCCTGGCGTTTCGCTCTTTTCCGTTCCGGCTTTATTGTAAAAATGGAACGACGAGGATTCATTGGCGCAAAAACGAATCTCGGCAGTGTTGGCGGCGGCCGCTGATTCGAGTGCTATCGATGCAAGGATGATCTGGAGTACCGATTTCATATAAGCCTCAGTTCATAAGCGGAGCTTAACATTCAGTTTACCGAAAGGGCCACGTTCAGGGAAGCTTACGATTCTACCTCTGCCCGCTCAACATGTACCCAACCAGGCAACGCTTTTGGCCTTTATCTGGTTAAAGGCAAATGAACCAACGTGTCTTAATAAGAACGCCGGTGCTCTCAAGTCTGCACGTGGAATTCCGAAATAATAGCACAAGGAAAATCGTGGAAAGGCGGGATCGTTATGCTTCGGATCCCACATGTTTGGAGGTTGCTGTCTCTCCTCTGCGCGCTTTTAACAGGCGCCCAGGGCTTTGCCACGCCCCAGGCATCTCAGGGAATCCTTGACCTCACCTCAGTGGATCTCCGCGCCTCACCTGTGCCTTTGCGTGGAGAATGGACATTTTATCCCAATGTCCTCCTCCGCGCGGCGGACCTTAAATCCGAGCTGCCGCAATCTTATGTACTCCCGACAGGATCGAGCTGGACCAGCCATCCAGGGCTTGAAAACGTGCAGTATGGAACCTATGCGCTTCGTATCCTCCTGCCGCCTCATGAGACCTATCATCTTGGATTGCAGGATGACGTTGGCATCAATTCAGCCTTTGAACTGGAAATTGCCCCGGAGGGTCGAATCATAGCCCGGGCCGGTCGGGTGGCTGATCGCGCGCCGTTTGAAGTCTCCTGGTGGCTACGCAAGGATTTTCCCATACCAGAATACGGACGCAGGCAGCTGGACCTTCTCCTTCGGGTCAGCAGCTTCAACTATGTCTACAAAGGTATCCTGATCCCGCCGAAGATAGGCGAATGGAGCGCGTTGAGTCGCGATACATTTCTGAAAAGCCTCGGAAGCATCGCAGCAGCCTTCACTCTGCTCGCGTTGGCCATTTATCATGCTATTTTGTTTTTCGTTCGTCGTGATGATGCGACGAACTGGATTTTTGCCGTCAGTTGTCTGACCATGGTCTTTCGCATTGTGACGGCGGATCGGGTGATTGAAGGGATTTATCCTGAAGGCCTGGCGATTTACGCCGACGTGAACTACCGTATTCTCTATTCCATGATGGTGGTCTGCTCCTTTCTGGTGTTTCGCTATCTGGGATGCATCATCGAAGGTTTTCCCGACAAGCTCAAATTCCTGCGGCATCCGGCTCATGCAGTCACTCTGGTACTTGCCGTCCTGCCCTTTATGGTGCCGGATTATAGGACTATGCACAGACTGGTGTATGTCTATGAGGGTTATACATGCGTCATTGGCATCTTTGTCTTTAGTCTCCTGATCTATCATGCCTTGCACCATCCTCAGCATCGATTTGAGGCCCGCACGTGTTTGAGTCTGGCCTTGATTTTTGCCGTGGCTTTGGTCAATGACATCGGCTATGCGCACTATGCATGGGACACATTTAATGTCGCATCCTACGGTCTGATCAGTCTTTTCATGGGCCAAAGTATTCTGGTCGCGCGGAAATATCGCAAGGATTTTTCCCTGCGCAAGAATTTGCAGGAATCAAAGGCTGTCCAGGCCGCGTTTTTGCCCTCGCAGGATCAGTTCCCAGGGATCCGTACCTCAAGCTATTACCAGGTTGCTGAAGAACAGGCCGGTGGTGATTTCTATGATCTCAAGCACGACGCCAGGAATCAGCGTTTCTATGCCTTCATCGGTGATGTCACAGGCCACGGCATTGCATCCGCTTTGGTTTCGGGTGCCGCCTCCGGAGCCATTCATGGAACTCTTTCCGTCTGTCAAAATCAGAATTTATCCATGGAAGAGACTTTGAAGGAATTGATGGATGCACTGAACCTGTCGGTGCTTTCAGCGGGTCGGAGGGCGGATCGGCTGATGACGTTTTCCATCGTTGCCCTTGATCTCAGAACGGGTGATGGGCTGTATGTGAATGCCGGGCATAACGCAGCGTTTCTTATTCATGAGGGTCATATCCAAGCGCTTGTCAAAGGTTCGTCACCGTTGGGCTTGCATGAATCGATCCCCTTTGCTCCCCTGCCCTTTCGGATTCAGCCGGGAACCCGTATGTTCCTTTATACCGATGGGCTGACGGAAAACTTTGGTACGGACGATAGAACACTCAAAATCAAAAAATTGACCAGCCTGATCGCTCAGGCTCCCGGTATTCAGCCCGCTCGATCGGAAATTTTGAATTACGCCGCCGGGATTTGGAATCGGACGCCCCCGCAGGACGATTTTACATTTGTCATCCTGGAATGGGATCCGGCCTTGGGACTGCAGGACGCCGCTTAGACTCCCCGGCCTTACCCAGAATTCTGAACATGATGTCCTGAAATCAGGGCAAACCCACAGCCCTAAAATTCTAAAACCTGCTTCAGTCAGCTCTTTCATCCGAACCATGCTCTGGCATGCTTCCTGCGTTATCGCCTTCGATTAATGACATAATGACGAGTTTGGCCAGCATCGTCTGGCAAAAATCGCCAAGAGATGAACGATCGAGGAGTACTTCATGAACAATGTACTGGGGGCCACGCTGCTTTTATTCATGTCCCTGCCGGCGGTGGCAGCGGACTGCATCTCCTATAAGGACGTGGATCGGCTGGGAGAACGCTTCGAGCAGACAGCGATAGCGCAGTCCTACGAACTCAAAAACGGATTCAATGATGCCATCAGCAGCGTTTGGATTCGGGAAGGATATTATGCCGTGCTCAGCACGGATTTAAAGTTTCAAGGCACCAAAATCCATCTTTATGGGTCCGGCATGAGTTTTACCAAAGATGCCTGGCAGTTCGATAAGGGGCAGTCCGCCGACGCAGGCACCTGGTATAACCTTGTGCCTTTTTCTTTTAACGACACAGCCACATCTGTGCTTTGCCTTAAACTCCCATAAAGGAACCGCGTTCATGAAAAAATATTTGAGCCTCATTGGACTGCTGGTCCTCACCCAGCAGTCACCCGCGCGAACGACGAGTTCCATCGTGCTCGGCCAGGCGTCCATCGATTCGACCCTGCTGGAAGCGAGAATGTACAAGGTTATCGGCGACCGCAGTGAAGCCTTGAAGGATCTGCCAAGCAGCTTTCCCGTTATGATCTTCAATCAGAAATCAATCGACGCCAGCGGCGCCACTTCGTTTACACCGGTTGGGTTTGCTGTGAACTGCAAAGGACGGGATCCGCGTGCGGTGGTGAACGCCTTTGGTGAAGCTTTTCTGGATATCGACAATCCCGAGGTCGTCACTGAAGAGGATCTCAATACCCAGTTTCATGTGGCCGAGCAACCCATCCTGCGCTGTGATTCGCTGTACGGTCAGAATCAGGCGAGCCCGATGTTCAGTCAGGTTTTCCGCGTCATCGATCGGGCCGCGAAGAAGTCCTATAGCCTCGTCCGTTTCAATGCCTTCAGTCCCCAGGATAAAAGGCTTTATGAAGTGGCCTGCTCCAACATGCTTGACGCTTTCTGGCGCGAGACAGATTCCGTGAAATCGACCGTGATCCTCAAGGAAAGCCTGAAGGATCTGCCAGGCGCCGATCAACTCGGGGCCCTGCACTGCTATAATACAGCGACACCGATTGCGCCGAACCTCAGCATGGCCACGTTTTCAGAACCTGATGCCGTTTTCGATGCCCGTCTTTATCGGGTGGAGGATCAGGAGCTCGGACTGGTGCGGGTTCTCCTCAGTGGTGGCAGGACCTTCCGTTTGAATTGCGCCTCTTCCGATGCAGAACTGCAGACGGCCTTTGGTTTTCCAGCCACCGGCAAACTGCCGACCATCACCTCAGCGGATGCCGCCTTCAATGACTATATCAGCGGTCAGATGGATCAGCAGCCGGCTCTGAACTGCCCGAGTCTCACCCGTCCTCTTTTTGCCAGTGACGCCTACCACATCACTAATTTCGTCGGGCTGGAAAGCCGAGCGGCCACACGCAATCCTCTCCTGCGGCTCAGTGCGGCTCAGGATGCATTGGTACAATTCAGCTGCGAATCTTCGGTCAATTTCTTTGCCAAAAAATTGGTGGATGAGCTGAAGGCGGAGCCAGCGAAATTGCAGCCCATCACCTGGGAATCGGCTGATTTTCTGGTCAGGACCTATGTTCCGGGTCAGCTCAAAGCACGGCGTTATACCCTCGGCTGCGCGCCCTCCACCTTGCAAATTGCAGACATCAAGCAGATCATTCGTGATGTGCAAGGACGAGAACCTATATCAAGTGAAGTTTCAAGGCATATGAATCAGTGTTCGAGCCAAGGCGAGATTTGTACAAATCCCTGGATGGAGCAAAAAATTGTGGAAAAAGCCGCCGAAACACCCGTGTCGGCATCCCGTGTCATCCATGGAGCCTTTAGCGCTGCACTTGGACGAGCCCCGCAGCCTGAGGAACTGAATCTCTTGTTGCAGAAAACCAAAGCCGGCGGTCCCCTGCGCGTGCATTCGAAGGAATTGGCAGCCCTTTTGAAATCAAGCAAATTTCTGGATCGCAAACTTTTCATAGCAGCCACGGTCCAAGCCACAGGTACGGAATACTTCGGTGACGCCATGGACCTCTGGACATCCAAACAATTCGATAACCCGATCAAGGTTTATACCGCCGATATCTTCAAGGCAGAACTTGAAGCCTATATTAAGGCTCAATTCCTGGACGAGATTATCAAACGAGCCTACGAGGACAACTACTGGTCCGGCATTCAACCCTTTCAGATCAATGCGATGAAACAGAAAATCACGGCCGGGACGGTTAAGGGTCTCTATCAGGACATGGTCACGCTTTTGAGCAAGACAGGTCAGGAATGTGTGACAGTGGCTTCGAACAA